>DASXXR010000184.1:0-5884 GCA_036502945.1 Paraburkholderia sp.
CTCGCGCAGCACCGACGGATTGTCGAAATTCAGATCGGGCTGGTGCGAATAGAAGCGATGCCAGTAGTACGCGCCCGCGAGCGGATCGTGCGTCCAGTTCGAAGGCTCCGTGTCGATGAAGATGATGCGGGTCTTCGTGTAACGCTGGTCGGTATCGGACCACACATAGTAGTTGCGATGATTCGAACCGGGTTTCGCGCGGCGCGCGCGCTGAAACCACGGGTGCTGATCCGACGTGTGGTTGATCACCAGTTCGGTAATCACGCGGATGCCGCGCGCATGCGCTTCCTGAATGAAGCGCTTGACGTCGCTGAGCTGCCCGTAGTCCGGATGCACGTTGCGGTAATCGGCGATGTCGTAGCCGTCGTCGCGCCGCGGCGACGGATAGAACGGCAGCAGCCACACCGCGTTGACGCCGAGTTCCGCGATGTAGTCGAGCTTGGCGAGCAGGCCCGCGAAGTCGCCGACGCCGTCGTTGTTCGCATCGAAGAACGACTTCACATGCACTTGATAGATGATCGCGTCCTTGTACCAGAGCGGATCGTCGGATAACGCCGAGGTCTTGCGGCGCCGCGCGGGATGTACGTCGACCGGCGCGTCCGCGGTGGGGTCGGCGATGGTCGCCAGTGCTGCGCTTTCAGAAGGATCGTCACGCTTCATCTCGCACCTTCATTCGGAAGAGGTATCGGAGGCGCTTGCATCGGCGGCGCCGGGTTCTGTGCCATGGGGGATCGGTTCGCGGGGCAGGCCGCCGGCGGGCGCGATGCTCCATACCGCGAACGGCCGCGTGCCTGGATCGAGCTGGACGTGCTGCCATCGGCCGTGCCATTGGAATGACTCGCCGGTCATCTGATCGACCACGTCAAGCGAGCCATGGTCGTGCAACTGCCAGCGGTTGAACGTCGCCCACGAGAGTTCGATATCCGCGCCTTGCTCGTTGAACGGATCGAGGTTGATCGCGACGACGATCACGTTGTCGCGTGCTTCGGTTGCTTTCTCGAAGAACAGGATGTGGTCGTTGTGCGCGGGAAGAAACGTGAGTCCCAGATGCGTATGCAACGCGGGATTGACGCGGCGAATGCGGTTCAACGCGGTGATTTCGCCGACGATGTTGCCGGGCCGGTGCCAGTCCCACGCGCGCAGCTGGTACTTCTCGGAGTCGAGATATTCTTCGCTGTTCGGCAACGCGGCGGCTTCGCATAGTTCGAAGCCGCTGTACACGCCCCACAGTCCCGACAGCGTCGCGGCCAATGCTGCGCGGATCACGAAGCCGGACCTGCCGGACGACTGCAGATGCCGCGGGTTGATGTCCGGCGTATTGACGAAGAAGTTCGGCCGGAAGTATTCACGCAGGTTTGTTTGCGTGAGTTCGGTCAGATAGCCGGTAAAGTCGCGCTTCGACTCGCGCCACGTGAAGTACGTGTACGACTGCGAGAAGCCGACCTTCGCGAGCCGCGCCATCACGCGTGGCCGCGTGAACGCCTCGGACAGGAAGATCGTATCGGGATGCCGCGCACGCACGTCGGCGATCATCCACTCCCAGAACGGCAACGGCTTCGTGTGCGGATTGTCGACGCGGAAAGTGTGCACACCCGCATCGATCCAGAACAGGATGACATCGCGCAATGCGATCCACAGGTCGGGCTTCGCATCGTGCGCGTAGAAGTCCGGGTTCACGATGTCCTGATACTTCTTCGGCGGATTCTCGGCGTAGCGCAGCGTGCCGTCGGGGCGCCATGCGAACCATGTCGGATGTTCTTTCAGCCACGGGTGGTCCGGCGAGCACTGAATCGCGAAGTCGAGCGCGATTTCGAGCCCGTGCGTATGCGCGGCGGCAAGCATCCGGCGGAAATCGTCGAGTGTGCCGAGTTCCGGGTGAACGGCGGTGTGGCCGCCGGCTTCGCCGCCGATCGCATACGGGCTGCCGACGTCGTCCGGTCCGGGCGTCAGCGTGTTGTTGCGCCCTTTGCGGTTCGCGCGGCCGATCGGATGGATCGGTGGGAAGTACAGCACGTCGAAGCCCATGTCGCGGATCCGCGGCAGTTTGCCGATCACGTCGTCGAAGGTGCCGTGGCGGTGTTCGTCGTCGCTCATCGAGCGCGGGAAGATCTCGTACCAGCTCGCAAAGCGTGCCGAAGCGCGTTCGGCGTCGATCCGGTAGACGAGCGCGTCGCGCGACAGCGATGGGCGGTGGCGTGCCGCAGCGATAGCGCGCGCGGTTGCGGGTGCAAGCACGAGATTAAGCCGCGTGGCCGCATCGGCTTTCGTGAACTGCTTGACCACCTGCTCGAGCGGCTTCGGGTCTGCGCTTTCCGCTGTTTCCACTTCGGCTAGCACGAGCGCGAACAGATGCCTGGCTTCTTCGAGTTCCAGGTCGACGGGCTGGTCGGCTTTCAGTTTCTTCTGCATGTGATCGACGAGCGACGCGAAATCGTCGCGCCACGCGATCACCGTGAATTCATGGCGGCCGATCCGGTCGAGCGGAATGCGCGCTTCCCACAGATCGTTGCCGGTGGGCTGGACGGGTGTCATCGGCGCTTCGTGCCATGCGGTTTCGTCGGCGGCGCGCCAGATCACCGCGGCGGCGATCTTGTCGTGTCCTTCCGCGAAGATCGCGGCGCTCACCGGCACGCGCTCGCCGACAATCCGCTTCGCCGGAAAACGCCCGTCATCGACCGACGGCGACACGCTTTCAATCGCGACGCGCGGCGCGGCGATCGCGTCCGTCACCGTCTTGTGACCGGATTGCTTGCCGGTGCGTTTGTCGATGGGCGGTGCAAGCCGCACGGGCTTCTCGGCGACCGCGCTGAACAGCTTGAACGCGCCGGGCGCGAGCGTGAATGCGTCGAGCGGCGCGGGTACTGCGCGCGTGTCGATGCCGAGCGGCACGAAGCGCGTGAAATTGCCCGGCACGCCGTCGAGAAAGCGCGAGGGATCGGCGTGCACCGGCATGCCCAGTTCCGGATTGACCGCGAACAGTACCGCTTCGTGCGCGTCGCGCAGGTCGCGATGATCGCCGCGCAGCAGCACGGCGACGGGCGCGTTGGGTGCGCTCAGCATGCGCAGTTCGCCGGCGGTTTGCAGCGCCCAGATATCGCGCTGCGTCGCGTTCGCATGCTTCACACGCTCGGTCAGATCGAAGTGACGCGCGTGACATTGCGCCAGGAACGCTTGCGGGTCGCCGTGCGTATACGACATCGGTTCGGCGACACCGTATTCGAAGCCCATCGGCATCAGCCAGCCGGTGCCGGCCGCCGTGGCCGTGGTGAGCGCGCGGCGGTACGCGCGCTCGACGATCGTCGAATCGTGCGGGTCGCTCAGGTCGGCGATGAGGCGCGCGCCGTACGGCGCTTCTGGAAACGCGAGCGGCGCGCCGACGCGCAACAGCGCTTCGTGTTCGTCCGCCATCCACGGCGAGCGGAAGTCCCACCAGCGTGCCGACGAAAACACGCCATCGAAGCCGGCGTTTTCGAGGGTTATCACGTCGGCGCGTGTGAGCCCGGGTGTCGCGGCGAGAAACCGCACCGACGGATGCTGCGTCCGGACCGCGTCGCCGAGCCGGCGCCATACGGAGGCAGGCACGCGATGCGGCGAATCGAAACGAAAGCCGCCGATACCCGCCTGCGCAAGCGAACGCAGCACGCGCGCCCACCAGCCGACGAGCGGCACTGCGGTGGCTTCGTGGCTGAAGTTCGCATAAGCGACGTTGTCTTCGTGCCGCGCATGACGCGGATCGAGCCGTGCCTCTTCCGGCTCGAACGGGTTGAACCAGTCGCGGTGCTCGTTGAAGAGCACGCCGTCGGCGGCCACGCGATCGATCACCAGATCGACCAGCAGCGTCAGGCCATACTGGCTCGCGGCTTCGGCAAGGTGCTGCAGCACATGCGAAGCGGGTTGGTCGGTGCCGAGCACCGGATGCAGTTGCGCATGATCGCTTACGACCTGCGCGTGGCCGGCCTGGCCCGGCCGGAGCAGCGCGCCGATCAGGACGTGATCGAAGCCTAGCGCGGCTGCGTGCTCGAATTGCGCGGGCCACGCGTCGAGCGGGCCAACGAGAAGAGAATGAACAAAGTAGATCCGCGGCGCATAGGCGTGGGGAGCTTCCATCGATCGTTTCCAGATTCGTCCTGCCGCGGCGTGGATGCACCCTGCGTGCGATCACAGCCGCCCATTAGGCTTCCAGAGCCGGGTGCCGTGCGATGCTCGAGCGACGGCGCGTACTCGTCAATTTAGTGCATTGGTCGGCATGCCGCCTGCCAGATTCGCCGGATTGCTTGCGGGGGCGCATGCTACGTCAGTGCGGAATCAAGGAGGCACACAGCAACAGGCAAACGGGAGCAAGCGTTGTGCCAGTGTGGAGACTGCGGGCGCCCGCATCGCCCGTATGAAATGGGAACCGTGACCGGGCGGGGCGGCGGGCTGCTCCGCAGCGTGCGCCCAGCGCGGTGCCGGGAGAGGGCTCCGGCAGGTAAATCGGGGTAACGGAGCCGACTCTTACAAGCGCCACAAGCGCCGGCGGGATGGCAACCGCTGCGTCAGGATCCGAGCAGCCCCGCGGCCATGTTGATACACAGGCCGAGCACGGCGACGTTGAAATAGAACGATAGAACCGATTGCGCGAGTGCTGCGCGGCGAATCTCGCGCGATCTCAGTACGACATCCGATGTTTGTGACGCGACGGCGATGGTGAACGAGAAATACAGGAAGTCCCAGTAGTTGGGGTCGAGCTTGTGATCGGGAAACAGCAGCGCCGTTTCCTTCGTGTCGCCGCCGAAGTAGAGGCGTGCGTAGTGCAAGGT
This sequence comes from Paraburkholderia sp., assembly GCA_036502945.1. GTDB lineage: Bacteria > Pseudomonadota > Gammaproteobacteria > Burkholderiales > Burkholderiaceae > Paraburkholderia. The sequence continues at coordinate 4,800 of DASXXR010000184.1, forward strand.
GAAGATGGTCGGAATCAGGAACCACGCGCCGATCAGCGTGAGCGCGGTCAGCACGTAATGCGAAATGCCCGGCGCGATGCTTTGCGTGCCTTTCGCGGTGGCGAGCTCGAGCACGATCGCCGCGATGCTTGCGACCGTCGCGGTGCAGACGATGAACAGCACGAGCCCCGCGCTTTCATCCTCGCGCACGGCGAGGTCGCGGACGTGTTCGTTGTCGGCGTGCGCCATGTGAAGCCAGATGAGGGCGAGATACGACCACACGGCGCAATCCCAGCCGATCAGCACACGGATCATGGGCCGCATCGGCGACGGCAGCAGCAACAGCGCGACAAGCACGCCGATCACTCCGCCGGCAACCATGCGCGGCCGATTGCTAAGCACTTGCGGATAGAGGTTCATGGATGGGGGGCAGTGGGCCGGCGTGATGGGGTTGCTACGCGGTCGCGCCGCGTCGGCTGCGGCGATTCTACTCCGGCGCGTAGGGGTTTTTGACGGTCTGTTTGTCCAAAGGCTGCGCGGACGTTATAGTCTCGCGAAGTTTCTCCACTACTGGCTTGCAGGGCGCTTTCAAACGAAAACCCTTACGCCGATTGCGGCGCTGCCCGGCGCTGCCCGGCGGTCCCGAAGTGGCCATCGACGACACGTTTGCGCCAACAATCACATCATTGGGCGCGAGCGATGCCGGCAGCCTCGGGATGGTGAGACGCGCTGATGCCGTCATTCGGCATCAATTGACCGACGATCAGATTTGCAGCCGTGACGAACTTCATGAAAAAGCCATTCGGCAATCCGCAATCCACCGTCACGTCCGCACAGCTTGCGAAGCTGCGCCTGTTGCGACAATGACCCGCCTGAGCGTGAGCGGCGGCACGATTTTCCGCTGCGCGGCGGCATGACGTGCAACTCGCCGATGCGCCGCACGTCAAAGTCTCACTAACGATCGACACCGCGCATACAGACGGTGTGTCGTCGCACTAACATCGAAGGATGGAGCACGCTCTGGTCACTACAGTTCAACATCATCCAGTCAACCGGGTTGGACGGGATTTTGTCGTCGGCGACCTGCATGGCTGCGTCGATGCGTT
>DASXXR010000185.1:0-1874 GCA_036502945.1 Paraburkholderia sp.
GCCGATATGTCGGCGGCCGGTTTGCGCGCGTTCTTCAACATCACCCGCGACTGGAACCTGAGCGCCGACGAGCAAATCGTGCTGCTCGGCTCGCCGGGCCGCTCGACGTTCTTCAAATGGAAGGCTGCGCCGCAAACCGCGCGGCTCGGACGCGACACGCTCGAACGGCTGTCGCTGCTGCTCGGCATTTACAAGGCGCTGCAAATTCTGCTGCCGCAACCCACCGCCGCTGATACCTGGATCAAGCGTCCCAACAGCGCGCCGCCGTTCGGCGGCCGCCGCGCGCTGGACCGCTTGCTGGCAGGCAATATCAGCGACCTCGTCGCCGTGCGCCAATATCTCGACGCAATGCGAGGCGGCTGGGCGTGAGTGAATCGCAATGGCAGGACCGCTGGCTCGCGTCGGCGCTCGCATGGTCGCCGGCGTATCGCGTGATTCCGACACGCTTTCCCGCAGTGAATCTGTTCGACCGCGTCGCATCGCCCGGTGACTTCGATGCGCTCTACGCGCTCGAAGCAATGACTAACGACCGCCTGCGCACCGAAGTCGGCGAGCTCGACCTGGTGCCGCGCGACGAGCGCCGCTTCGGCGCCGGCTGGGGGCCGATCATGGCGGCGTTCACACATCTGAACCCGCTCGGCAGCCGCTTCTCGGATGGCGCGTACGGCGTCTTCTATTGTGCGCAGTCGCGCGCGACGGCAATCGCCGAAACGCGTTATCACGCGGTGCAATTTCTTGCGGCGACGCAGGAGCCGCCGCTGCGTCAGCAGATGCGGCTTTACACCGTGCTTGCCCAAGGGAAGGTGGTCGACTTGCGTGACAAAGCGAGTGGCGCGCGAGCCGGCGCCCCAGCGTTCGACCCAGCCGTCCTGTCGCCGACCGACTACACCGCGGGCCAGGCGCTGGGCCGCGCCGCGCGCGCGGCGGGCGCGCCGGGCATCGTGTATCCATCGGTACGGGATGCGGGCGGCGAATGCCTCGCCGCGTTCAGGACGTCGCTGCTGCGCGATTGTCACCATGCGGCGTATCTGGAATACAACTGGAACGGCAGTGCAATCGACGTGGTGTTCGAACTGAACCAGGTGGGTTGATGCTAAGGCAACGCGAACGCCGCCGCCCCTTCCGCGCGCGCCATGTCCACGCTGACCGACCAGCGGCGCTCAGTGAGTGCCTCGACGACCGTCAGCTTGCCGCCCTGCCCGAACGCACCGGTGTCGATGAACATCTGCGCGCCGACTTGCACCGATTCGCGCACCGGCGTATGTCCGCAATAGGTCAGCGACAAGCCGCGTTGCCGGGTAGGGTCGTAGTTGCCCATCGCGAGTTCGCGTCCCCAGAGCAATTGCTGACGCACGTTGTTTGAAATTTGATCGCGGTCGAGATCGGCGTCGGTGCCGAAAAACTCGGCATGCAGAATATTGAAGCGTTCGCTGCCGCTGCCGATCACGCGCACGAGCGGCAACAACCGGAGCCGTTGCGCGTAGTCGCGCAATCTTTCATCGGACAAGCTTTCGCCCCACGAACCGCCGATGTCGTACCACCACTTGCGCCGCAAGCGTCCTTCGGCTACTGCGCACAGCGTATCTTCATGATTGCCGAGCACCGCATAAAACCACGGCTTGTCGAGCAGCGCGAGCGCCGCTTCGGATTGCATGCCGCGATCCACCAGATCGCCGACTGAAAAAAGCCGGTCGCGCGCCGGGTCGAACCCGACCTCGCGCAACAGATAACGCAACGCATCGACGCAGCCATGCAGGTCGCCGACGACAAAATCCCGTCCAACCCGGTTGACTGGATGATGTTGAACTGTAGTGACCAGAGCGTGCTCCATCCTTCGATGTTAGTGCGACGACACACCGTCTGTATGCGCGGTG
>DASXXR010000186.1:0-2053 GCA_036502945.1 Paraburkholderia sp.
CTGCGACTGGAGCGAAGCACACGTTTTCCGCTTGGCCTCGACGCCACGTATTCGGACGTCGCGGGATGCATTTGCATCTTCTTGTGCGGTGACTTCTCAGGTGTGCATCAAAGAATAAATGGCGCTTTTTTAGGATCAGAAATTGAATAACGCATATAGATCGGTTTGGAACGAGTCCACGGGGACTTGGGTTGCGGTGCAGGAGAACGCTAAGGGGCGGAAGAAGCAGTCGTCTGGAGGCAAGACGGTGGCGGCGGGGCTGACATCGATCGCTTTAGGGATTGCCGGGTTGACGGTTGCGCAAACGGCCGTGGCAAGTTCGATAGCGAACAATTTTTGCACGCCGACTAATCCAGGCAGCGGTACGTGGTCGAACGTCGCAGGATGCAATGCGGACGCCGGTGCGTACAATTCGGCGCACAACCTCGGCGAGACGGTGATTGGCAGCTATGGCTATGTACCCCAGAACGTTAGCTTTGCCAGCATCTTTGGTTTCGGCGGCCAGGTGCGCGCGTACTACGGAACCGCGCTGGGCGCCGGCGCGTATGTGACGAATAGCGCCCAAGGCGGGGTTGCCATTGGGTCAGGCTCGGTTGCGACGGAAGCTAATACGGTATCGCTTGGACGAGTCGGTGATAACCCGCTGGTCGGCTCCTTTTCCGACACGGGCGATGGAACGGCTGCGGATGCGACAGGTTTCAATCAGAGCTTGAAGGGGGCGGTCACGCGGCGGCTGACCAACATGTCGGCCGGTATCAACAATACCGATGCCGTGAACGTCGCGCAGCTGAAGGCTGCCGGCGTGAACGTGGACACGTCGGGCAACGTAACCAACTCGTTCGTCGCGTACGACGATGCAACGAAGGGCAAGGTGACGCTGGCGGGCGGCGCAGCCGGCACGACGATCACGAACCTGAAGGCAGGCGCTGTCAGCGCAGCCAGCACAGACGCCATCAACGGCTCGCAACTGTACGGCATGGCCAGCAGCGCGGCAGCGGCACTGGGCGGCGGTTCCGCGGTCAATGCCAACGGCAGCATCACGAAGCCGACCTATACGGTGGGCGGCAATTCCGTGAGCGGGGTCGACGGTGCGGTCAACGCGCTGGACACCCGCATCACCAACGCTACGGCTGCAACCGGCGATGTTTCGACCAAACTGAAATACATCAAGATCGGCGACACGACCGCCATGGATGCAACCGCATCCGGCACGGACTCGGTCGCGATCGGCGGCTTCGCGCAGGCCTTGGGTGACGGTGCGCTCGCAGTCGGTGCGAACTCACGCGCGATGGCCACCAACTCCGTCGCGGTCGGCGCGGGCTCGTCGACCACGCAGGCGAACACCTTCGCCGTAGGTTCGACCACATCGAAGCGCCGTATCGTCAACGTCGCCGACGCCACGGGTATCAGCGACGCCGTCACGCTCGGCCAGATGAACACGGCGATCGGCAACGCGATCATCAGCTCCGGCACGCAGAGCAACGGCCTGCTGCGCAGCTCGACGATGCTGCTCGGCGCGACGGCCTCGAGCAAGACGCCGGACCAGCTGATCGTCTCCGGTCCGACCACGCTGTCGACGCCGACCGACGCGATCGGCAAGAACGGTATAGCAATCGGCCTGAACTCGCATGCCAATGCGGACAACGCAGTGGCAGCGGGTCAGAACGTCAGCGTGCTGGGCAACAATGGTGTAGGCGTGGGCCAGAACATCGCCGTCGGCGCGGATTCCGCAGTGGCGATCGGTTCGACGGTTTCAACAGCCTCGGCGAACTCGGTGGCGATCGGCAGCAATGGCACCGAAGTGAATACCGGTGCGGCGAATGCCGTATCGATCGGCAGCGGCGTGTCGGTGGGCGGTGCGAACACGGTCGCGATCGGCAGCAACATCATTGCAGGCACGGCGAACAGCGTTGTGCTGGGCTCGAACAGCTCGGACGACAACCGGGCGAATACGGTGTCGGTCGGTGCGTCGGCGGTGCCGGGCATGGGCACAAGCCTTCTGCGTCGTCAGATCATCAACGTGGCAGCGGGTACGCAGGACACTGATGCGGTC
>DASXXR010000187.1:0-9105 GCA_036502945.1 Paraburkholderia sp.
CGGCGCCGCGTCTGCTGACGGTCGCCGAATTCCTGGTGCTGCCCGCGCACTGGCGCGTGCTCGCCGATCTGTTCCTGCTCGCGATGTTCGGCGGCTTTTACAGCGTGCCGCTCTATGCGCTGATTCAAAGCCGCAGCCAGCCGAGCCACCGCGCGCGGATCATTGCCGCGAACAACATCCTGAATGCGCTGTTCATGATCGTGTCGGCGCTGATGGCGGTTGCGTTGACGTCGGCGGGCGTCGGTATTCCCGGGCTCTTTCTCGTGACGGCGCTGCTTAATATCGTCGTCGCGATTTATATCTACTCGCTGGTGCCGGAGTTTCTGCTGCGGTTCATCGCGTGGGTGCTGGTGCATACGGTTTACCGGATCCGGCTGGTGCACGCCGAGCGCATTCCGGAAGAGGGTCCAGCCGTGCTGGTCTGCAATCACGTGAGCTACGTCGACGCGATCATCGTCATGGCCGAAAGCCCGCGGCCGATCCGCTTCGTGATGGATCACCGGATTTTTCGCATGCCGTTGGTCGGCTGGCTGTTCCGTGATGCCAAGGCGATCCCGATCGCGCCCGCGCACGAAGACGCCGAGTTGCTCGAACGCGCCTACGACGCGTGCGCGCAGGCGCTAGCTGACGGCGAACTGGTGTGCATCTTCCCCGAAGGCAAGCTGACGAAGACCGGCGACATGAATCCGTTTCACCACGGCGTGACCGAGATTCTGCGCCGCACGCCGGCACCCGTCGTGCCATTGGCGCTGCGCGGGCTGTGGGGCAGCGTGTTCTCGCGCCGTACCGGCGCGTACATGCCCCGGCCGCTCCAGAAGGGCGTGATGAGCCGGCTGACGCTTGCCGTCGGCGAACCGCTCGATCCGGCCCAGGCGACGCCGGAAGCGCTGCAGCAGATCGTGATGGAATTGCGCGGCACACGGAAGTAGCAAACGCGGGCATCGTGCATCGGCGGGGTGGCGCCGCGAACGCACGCGGAGATCGCGGCAAGCGACGCGCAAACGCGGGACGCGATTGCGAGGGCAGCGGCGCCCAGCCCCGGCGCCGCTGCCCTGGCGGCTGGCCGGGCTGGCATAATAACGGTCTCCCCGCTTTCCTTTGGACGACGCCCATGTCCGGCAATACACTCGGTACGCTTTTCACCGTCACGACTTTTGGCGAATCGCACGGTCCCGCTATCGGTTGTGTGATCGACGGTTGTCCGCCGGGCATGGCGCTCGTCGAAGACGACATCCAGCTGGAGCTCGATCGCCGCAAGCCCGGCACGTCGCGCCACGTGACGCAGCGTCAGGAAGAAGACAAAGTCGAGATCCTGTCCGGCGTTTTCGAAGGGCGTACCACCGGTGCGCCGATCGCGCTGCTGATTCGTAACACCGATCAACGCAGCAAAGACCACGGCAACATCGCGGAGACCTTCCGCCCTGGCCACGCCGACTACACCTACTGGCAGAAATACGGCATTCGCGACTATCGCGGCGGCGGCCGGTCGTCGGCGCGTCTGACGGCGCCTACCGTGGCGGCCGGCGCAGTCGCGAAGAAGTGGCTGCGCGAGCATCTCGGCACTGAAATCCACGGCTACATGGCGGCGCTCGGTGAGATCGACGTGCCGTTCGTCGCGTGGTCGCATGTGCGCGAGAACCCGTTTTTCGCACCGAATGCGGACATCGTGCCGCAGCTGGAAACCTATATGGACGCGCTGCGCAAAGACGGCGACTCGATCGGCGCGCGCATCAACGTGGTGGCGTCGGGCGTGCCGGTCGGGCTTGGCGAGCCGCTCTTCGACCGCCTCGACGCCGACATCGCGCACGCGATGATGGGCATCAACGCGGTGAAGGGCGTCGAGATCGGCGCGGGCTTCGCGAGCGTCGCGCAGCGCGGCTCCGTGCACGGCGACGAACTGACGCCGGACGGTTTCGTCGGCAACCATGCGGGCGGTGTGCTCGGCGGCATTTCGACAGGGCAGGACCTCACCGTGTCGATCGCGATCAAGCCGACGTCGAGCATTCGCACGCCGCGCCGCTCGATCGACAAGGCCGGGCAACCGGCCGTCGTCGAGACCTTCGGGCGGCACGATCCGTGCGTCGGCATTCGCGCGACGCCGATCGCCGAGGCGATGCTTGCGCTGGTGCTGATCGATCATGCGTTGCGGCACCGCGCGCAGTGCGGCGACGTCGTCGTCGCGACACCGAAGATCGCGGCCAGCGCGCCGTAACGCAGGGTCGCGCGGCTTCATGCATCGGACGCACGCACGCGCCATCTCGCGATGACGGATTTCACACACTGGGGCGCCGATGAGGCGCTGACGCAACTGCGCACGCGCGCAACGGCCCCGAATGCGGCAGCGGCGGACTGGCTCGCCTACGGGCGCGCACTGCTCGGGCAGGCCGGCCACGACAGGAAGCGGCGGCGTGAGGCGCTCGATGCGCTGGTGCGCGCCTACCAGCTCGATGCCGCAAGTGATCCCCATCTGCTCGATACGATCGCGCAGTCCGCCTTCATCGTGCGCGACTGGCCGCTCGTCGAAGCGGCGACTGCGTTGCTGCTCGCGCGCGACCCGGCCCATGCGAATGCGCTGGTCTGGCGCGCGGCCGCCGTGCAGCATCGCGACGAATTCGATGAAGCGCAACGGCTGCTGCTCGAAGCCGCCCGCGTCGCGCCGGATAATCCGGTGGTGCTCCACAAACTTGCGCTGTGCGTCAAGGAACAGGCGCGCTTCGCCGACGCAGAAGCGTTACTGCGGCGCGTGCTGGAACTGACGCCTGACAATCCGCACGCGCTTTTCGATCTGTCGGAACTGGAAATCCGCTTCGGCCGCTATGAGCAGGGTTGGCAGCGTTACGAAGCGCGCCTCGCCTTCGACGGAAACGACAACAACAACAACGGCAACAACGCGCAACACGCGCTCGTTGCGATCAGCCCGCATTGGCGCGGCGAATCGCTGGCGGGCAAGACGCTCGTCGTGTACGGCGAACAGGGCCACGGCGATTGCCTGTGGGCGGCGCGCTTTGTGTCGCTGCTCGCAGAACGGGCGCGGCACGAAGGCGGCCGCGTGATCTTCGGTCACGACGGGCCGTTGCGGCATCTGTTCGAACGAATGCTGCCTGCCGACGTGACGCTCGAAACGAGCCTCGACACGCGGCCGGATTTTCACTGCGGGCTGATGAGCTTGCCGTTGCGGCTTGGCGTCGTCGATCCTTCGGGCTGGGGGCGACCGTATCTGAGCGCGGATCCCGCTCGAATCGGCGCATGGCGTTCGCGCGTCGTTGCGGCCGCAACGACCGGGCGGCGCAACGTCGGGCTCGTCTGGAACGGCAACCCCGAGCACGTGCGCGACACGCGCCGCTCGGTGCCTGCCGCGCAACTTGAGCCACTGCTCACGGTGCCGGGTGTGACGTACTTCGCGCTATCGCCGGGGCGCGCGGCGCAGGTCGAGCAGTGGCGGGCGCGACGCATCGATATCATCGACCTGACGCCTCACTTCGAAGCCGGTTTCGACGACGTCGCCGCGTTGCTCGTGAACCTCGATCTGGTTGTGACGATCGACAGCGGGCCCGCGCATCTGGCCGGCGCGCTCGGCGTGCCGACCTGTCTGATGATCGATCACGTGTCGGCCTGGTTCTGGGGCAACGAAACGCAGCGCACGGCGTGGTACGACTCGATCGAATTGATCCGGCAGCCGTCGATCGGCGCGTGGGCGCCCGTGATAGAGCGGGTGCGCGCGCGGCTTGAAGCGTTGGCCGCGCCTCGTTGAGCGCGGGGCGGCGGCCTGATCGGCAAGCAAGCCGGTATGGCTCCGATCGCGCAAGCAAAAAGCGCCGCACATTGTGCGGCGCTTTGCCCATCCGTGATTGACGCGCGCTTATCCGCGCGCCAACCAGCCATTCGATCACATGTTCGGATAATTCGGCCCGCCGCCGCCTTCAGGCGTCACCCACACGATATTCTGCGTCGGGTCCTTGATATCGCAGGTCTTGCAGTGCACGCAGTTCTGCGCGTTGATCACGAGCCGTTCATTGCCGTCGTCGCCTTTCACGAACTCATACACCGCGGCGGGACAGTAGCGGCTTTCCGGTCCCGCATAGTCGCGCAGATTCACGTTCACCGGCACCGACGCGTCCTTCAACGTCAGATGCGCCGGCTGGTTCTCTTCGTGATTCGTGTTCGAGACGAACACCGAAGACAGCCGGTCGAACGTCAGCTTGCCGTCCGGCTTCGGATATGCAATCGGCTTGCATTCGGAAGCCGGCTTCAGCGTCTCGTGGTCCGAGTGCTGATGATGCAGCGTCCACGGCACGTTGCCGCCCAGCAGCTTCTGCTCGATGCCGACCATCAGCGTGCCGAGATACAGGCCCTTGCTCATCCACTGCTTGAAGTTGCGTGCGCGATGCAGTTCGCTGTGCAGCCACGATTGTTTGAACGCTTCCGGATACGCCGCGAGTTCATCGCCGTGACGGCCGGCCTGCAGCGCGTCGAACGCGGCGTCGGCCGCGAGCATGCCGGTTTTGATCGCCGCGTGGCTGCCCTTGATTCGCGATGCGTTGAGAAAGCCCGCATCGTCGCCGACCAGCGCGCCGCCCGGGAATACCAGCTTCGGCAGCGAAAGCAGCCCGCCTGCGGTGATCGCCCGCGCGCCGTACGACACGCGCTTGCCGCCTTCGAGAAACGCACGGATCGACGGATGCGTCTTGTAGCGCTGGAACTCCTCGAACGGCGACAAGTACGGATTCGAATAACCGAGCCCGACGACGAAGCCCACCATCACCTGGTTGTTATCGATGTGATAGAGGAACGAGCCGCCGTAAGTCTGCGTGTCGAGCGGCCAGCCGGCGGTATGGATCACGAGCCCGGGCTGGTGTTTCGCGGGGTCGATTTCCCACAGTTCCTTGATGCCGATCCCGTGGACCTGCGGGTCGGCGCCGTCGCGCAGCTTGAACCTGTCCGACAGCTGCCGCGCCAGATGCCCGCGCGCGCCTTCGCAGAAGAACGTGTACTTCGCGTGCAGTTCCATGCCGAGCTGGAAGTTCTCAGTCGGCTGGCCGTCCTTGCCGATGCCCATATTGCCGGTCACGACGCCTTTGACCGAGCCGTCGTCGTGGTACAGCACTTCGGCGGCCGGAAAGCCGGGGAAGATCTCGACGCCGAGCGCTTCAGCCTGTTGCCCGAGCCAGCGCGTGACGTTCGCGAGACTGATCACATAGTTGCCGTGATTCTTGAAATTTTCGGGCAGCGCCCAGTTCGGCACGCTTTTCGCGCCGGTTTCCGACAGGAACAGGAAGCGGTCTTCGGTCACTTCGACGGTCAGCGGCGCGCCTTTTTCCTTCCAGTCCGGCATCAGTTCGTTAAGCGCGCGCGGGTCCATCACCGCGCCCGACAGGATATGAGCCCCGATCTCCGAGCCTTTTTCCAGCACGCAGACGCCGATTTCGACGCCTTTCTCCTGCGCGAGCTGCTTGAGCCGGATCGCCGCGGACAGGCCAGCCGGGCCGCCGCCCACGATCACCACGTCGTATTCCATCGACTCGCGTGGGCCGTACTGCTCGATCAGACTGGCGGGGGTCATTGATGCTCCTCTTACCGTTAGAATGCTTTTTTCGGGATCGTATTGTGGGCGAACGATCCCGGCGCTGCAACCGAATGCACAAACATCAGCACGATCGTACTATTACAGGGCTCCGGCTTGACACGGCATCTGCGTATTCACTTCACGCAGCAAGGTCGCTCCGGCAGTCTTACTAAATCAAGGAAAACGACAATGGGCCGTTCGATCAATCTGGAAGGCAAAGTGGCGCTGATTACCGGCGCATCGAGTGGGCTGGGCAAGCGGTTCGCGCAGGTATTGTCGCAGGCCGGCGCGAAAGTGGTGCTGGCCAGCCGCCGCACCGAACGCCTGAAGGAACTGCGCGCCGAAATCGAGGCGTCCGGCGGCGCGGCCCACGTCGTGTCGCTCGACGTAACGGACTATCAGAGCATAAAGGCAGCGGTCGCGCACGCGGAAACCGAGGCGGGCACCATCGATATTCTCGTCAACAACTCAGGCGTGTCCACGACGCAGAAGCTGTCCGAGGTCACGCCCGCCGACTTCGAATATGTTTTCGATACGAACACGCGCGGCGCATTTTTCGTCGCGCAGGAAGTCGCGAAACGCATGATCATGCGTGCCAACGGCAGCAACAAGCCGCCGTACCGAATCATCAATATCGCTTCGATGGCGGGGCTGCGCGTGGTGCCGCAAATCGGTCTGTATGCGATCAGTAAGGCGGCGGTGGTCCACATGACAAAAGCGATGGCGCAGGAATGGGGGCGTCACGGCATCAACGTGAACGCAATTTGCCCCGGGTACATCGAAACCGACCTGAACCGTCACCACTGGTCGACCGAACAGGGGCAAAAGCTGATTTCGATGATGCCGCGCCACCGTGTCGGCCGGCCGGAAGACCTCGACGGCCTGTTGTTGCTGCTGGCTGCCGACGAATCGCAATTCATCAACGGCTCGATTATTGCCGCCGACGACGGCTTCGGCCTGTCATAAGCCTGTTCGCTGTCCGTTCCTTGTACGGCCCATGGATCCGCAATCATGGCGGAGCCATTTCAACTCGCATAAGAAGTCTGATGAACGATTACCGCGCAGTATTCGAAATGTCGATGCCGATCCGCTGGGGCGACATGGACGCCTTCGGTCATGTCAACAACACGGTGTATTTCCGCTACATGGAGCAGGTGCGGATTTCCTGGCTCGAGCATCTGGGCATTTCAGGCGCCCATTCTTCAGCGCAGGGGCCGGTGATTGTCAATGCGTCGATGGAGTTTCTGAAGCAGCTGCACTATCCCGGCGACGTGATCGGCCGGATGACGGTCGGCAAACCGGGCCGCAGCAGCTTCGATACCGGCTTCGAACTGACGCGCGCCGACGATCCGCACACGGTCTACGCGCGCGGTTCGGCGCGCTGCGTGTGGATCGACTACGCCGCGGCGAAGTCGGTGCCGATGCCGGACCTGCTGCGCTCGACGATCGAAAACGCACCGCTCGTGAAAGCCGCCTGACCGGCGGGTTGTCGCTAATCACTAACACCGGGCACCCGGCGTTCAGGGCACCCGACGTCCTCAATGCCCCAGTAGCCGCTGCAGCAATTCGGTTGCGTTGCACGTATCGTATTTGCGCATCAGCCGCGCGCGATAAACATCGACCGTGCGCGAGCTGATCTCGAGAATTCGCCCGATCTGCTTGCTGGTCTTGCCTGTCGCCAGCTGCGCGGCGATCTCGCGCTCGCGCGGCGTCAGTTCGACGGCGACGCGCCGCGTCGCGCTCAAGTCCTCGAAGGTCCACACACCTGCCGCATGCGGGTCGCGCCGCTCAAGCGAGCGGCCTGTCACATGACACCAGAACAGTTCGCCGTTCGCGCGCTTCATGATGCGGTCGTCTGCATAGCTGCCTTGCGCGGTCATGATCGGCGGAATGCGTGCGCCGATCCGCTCGAATTCATCCGGCGACGGATACAGCACCTGAAACGACTGCCCTAGCAGCGCTTCGCGTGCATAGCCGAAGCTCGACGCGAGCTGGTCGTTGCAATCTTCGATAAACCGCTCGCGCGACAGCACGAGCCCGATCGGGGCGAGGTGAAATGCGGTTCGGTAGTCCAGAGCGGGCATGAGATGCGGTACGAATACCTATGTATTTTTGCGTATTGTGCCGCAATGCCCGCGCATCGTACTCTTTCGAGATATCACAAGCTGCGTTGCAGTGGCGCGCAAAGCGGCGGGAAAACGGGCCGGCCGCACACGGATCGGATCAGCGTTTTGTACGTCGTGCGCCGCCTATGACTAGAATGACGGTTCGGGCTTCGCCCGATACACGTTCCATCGCATCGCATTCAATCCGAATTCGGGTTTCCATTCAAGGAAGGGACACATTGATGAACAAGGTCTATCCAGGCGCGGCCGCCGCGCTCAAAGACATCGTCAAGGACGGGCAGACATTCGCGGTCGGCGGATTCGGCCTGTGCGGCATTCCGGAGGCGTTGATTGCGGCGCTGCGCGATTCGGGCGTGAAGAACATCACGTGCATTAGCAATAACGCGGGCGTCGACGGCTTCGGCCTCGGCCTGCTGCTCGAAACGCGGCAGATCAGGAAGATGATCTCGTCGTATGTCGGCGAGAACAAGGAGTTCGAGCGCCAGTATCTGGCCGGCGAACTCGAACTCGAATTCACGCCGCAAGGCACGCTCGCCGAGAAGCTGCGCGCGGGCGGCTCCGGCATCCCGGCGTTCTTCACGAACACCGGCTTCGGCACGCTGATTGCGCAAGGCAAGGAAACCCGCCAGTTCGGTGAGAACCACTACGTGCTGGAGCATTCGCTGACCGCGGATGTCGCGCTCGTCAAAGCGTGGAAGGCCGACAAGTCCGGCAATCTGATCTACCGCCGCACCGCGCGCAACTTCAATCCGATGTGCGCGATGGCCGGTCGGATCACCGTGGCGGAAGTCGAGGAAATCGTCGAGGTCGGCGAACTCGATCCGGACGCGATCCACACGCCGGGCATCTTCGTGCAGCGGCTCGTGCTCAATGCGCATCCGGAAAAACGCATCGAACAACGCGTCGTTCGCGCGAAAGGAGAATGACCATGGCATGGAATCGTGACGAAATGGCCGCGCGCGCGGCAAAAGAATTGCAGGACGGCTTCTATGTGAACCTCGGCATCGGCCTGCCGACGCTGGTCGCGAATCACGTGCCGCCCGGCATCGAAGTGTGGCTGCAGTCGGAGAACGGCCTGCTCGGCATCGGCCCGTCGCCGACCGAAGAGGAAGTCGATGCGGATCTGATCAACGCCGGCAAGCAGACTGTGACCACCTTGCCGGGTTCGTCGATTTTCTCGTCGGCGGATTCATTCGCGATGATTCGCGGCGGCCACATCAATCTCGCGATCCTCGGCGCGATGCAGATCAGCAAGGACGGCGATCTTGCCAACTGGATGATCCCCGGCAAGATGATCAAGGGCATGGGCGGCGCGATGGATCTGGTGGCGGGCGTGAAGCGCGTCGTCGTGCTGATGGAGCATGTCGCGAAGGGCGACCAGCACAAGATTCTCGAAGCGTGCACGCTGCCGCTGAC
>DASXXR010000188.1:0-2263 GCA_036502945.1 Paraburkholderia sp.
GCCCTTGTCCGAATTGACCATCGCCAGATGCGGGCGCTGCGCGTACTGAGTCTTGATGTCCGCTTCGATCGCATCGCGCGTTTCGGCCGGCAGATCCTTGAGCCGCGCGTACAGGTCGCCGATACCGTTGTTCGGGTTGAAGCCGACTTGCGCCAGCGCGTCGGCGTGCCTGGTCAGCACGTCCTTGTAGAACACCGACACCACGTGACCGAAGATGATCGGATCCGACACCTTCATCATCGTGGCCTTCAGGTGCACCGAGAACAGCACGCCCTTGCTCTTCGCATCGGCGATTTCCGCTTCGATGAAGCTGCGCAGCGCTTTCTTGCTCAGCACCGAAGCGTCGATGATCTCGCCCGCTTGCACGGCCGTCTTTTCCTTCAGGACCGTCTTCGTGCCGTCAGCGGCCGTCAGTTCGATCTTCACGGCGCCGGCTGCTGCGATCAGCGCCGATTTTTCGCTGCCGTAGAAATCGCCGCCGCTCATGTGCGACACGTGCGACTTCGAGTCCGCGCTCCACGCGCCCATCTTGTGCGGATGCTTGCGTGCGTAGTTCTTGACCGACAGCGGCGCGCGGCGGTCCGAATTGCCTTCGCGCAGCACCGGGTTGACCGCGCTGCCCTTGAGCTTGTCGTAGCGAGCCTTGACGTCCTTTTCGGCGTCGGTCGTCGCGACGTCCGGATAGGCCGGCAGCTTGTAGCCCTGATCGCGCAGTTCCGTGATCGCGGCCTTCAGTTGCGGCACCGAAGCGCTGATGTTCGGCAGCTTGACGATGTTCGCTTCCGGACGCGTGGTGAGTCCACCCAGTTCCGCCAGATCGTCGGAACCCTTCTGTTCCGCGGTCAGGTAGTCCGGAAATGCAGCAATGATCCGGCCGGCGAGCGAGATGTCGCGCGTTTCAACGATCACGTCGGACGAGCGCGTGAACGCCTTGACGATCGGCAGCAGCGAGTAAGTCGCCAGAGCAGGCGCTTCGTCGGTCAGGGTGTAGATGATCTTCGGCGGTGTGGACATGTTCGATGCTTTGCTAAATGAAGTGATAGACAGAGCGTTGGTAGCGCTGAGCCAGCGAAGTTGCGACAAAGCAGCAAAAACGCAGCGCAACCTACGCGCACTACTTTTTACGGCCCGACCGTGAGTATATGCGCGTTTTCCTCTATCCGCTGCTAAACAAACAGATCCAGAACCCACGCTCAACGGGGTCGAGCCCCGCCAGATAAGGCTTAGAGGCCAATATACCCTATCTCAAAACAGATGTCTTATAGATGACTCAACACTCAAAATAGTTGGCCGATGAGAGTCATAGGCATCAACATGCGCCCTCAATCAATGGTTTACTGCAGACGCTTAACAAGCACTCGCTCACGTCGAAGCCCGTTTTTGCACCGTCTTGATGCGCAACAATGCCATCTTGCCGACGGTGAGCGTGTCTGAATTTAGAGACAGGGTCGCCAGCGTAAGTTGGCATCTCCAGGCATCACGTGAACGAGGGGGTGCCCGGATCGGGCGCGCCGATCATCGCGGGTATCTCCGCGACCAGCGCATCGATTGCGCAGCGCGTTTTCAACGCGAGATAGCGGCTCTTCGGCCACACCGCGTGGATCTCCTGAGAGGGCCGGAAACAATGCTCCATCACGGTCACGAGCTCGCCGCCCGACGCATAGCGCGCCAGCAGCCAACTCGGCAGCCATGCCAGACCAAAGCCGGCGAGCGCGGCATCGAGAATGCCTTGCATGTCGTCGAAACCGAGCTGCGGCTGAACTTGCGCGCGGCGAATCTGCCCGTCGACGTCGATCACATCCCAAGGCTGCGCCACACCTACGCGCAGATACGCGATCACCGCGTGCCCACGCAATTCATCGACGCTGCGCGGCGTGCCGTGCCGCGCCAGATACCCAGGCGCCGCACCGATACTCGCGTGCTGCACGCCGAGCTTGCGCGCCGCGAGGCTCACACTGTCGGCGAGCGGTCCCACCCGCACCACGAGATCGAAACCCTCTTCCACCACATCGACGAAGCGATCGCTAATTGAAATGTCGATCTTCAATTGCGGATGCTTGCGCGCGAGTCCGAGCAGCACCGGCGCCACGCAATGATGACCGAAGGCTTGCGGCACGCTCACCCGCAGACGGCCTTTAGGCTCGCGCCGTCCTGAATCCAGATCGGCTTCGGCGGCCTCGAGTTCAGCAAGCGCGCGCACGCAGCGGTCGTAATAGGCCTGCCCGTCTTCGGTGAGACTCTGGCTGCGCGTGGTGCGATTGAT
>DASXXR010000189.1:0-7077 GCA_036502945.1 Paraburkholderia sp.
TCGCGAGGCGAGATCCAGACAATTGCTTACCAGTGCGGATTTGCGAGCCAGGCTCACTTCAGCCGCGCCTTCAAGGAACGCTACGGAATGACGCCGCGGGAGCATGCAGCAACCCATATGGCAGGGAGCACCGCCCACGGGGCCGGAAGGGATTGAATGGCCAGCTGATCTCCGGCGGGAACCGTGCGAGCGAGCTGGTCGGTACGCGCTTGACAACATACGAGCTAGAAGGACGCGGCGTTCAAGTGAACACCCGGGGATCGGCCTCAAGTTGACAGATTGAATACGCTCTGCGGCGTCGGAGAGTCAGGCAATCAGTTCGTCCGGCGTCACACACACCCCGCCCCACGCGCGGGCGAACTGGCCGCAGCGGCCGAGTTGCACCGCGTCGCGCTCGAAGTCGACGAAGACGATCCGATCGGCGTCGCCCGGACGCTCGGGAGTGCCGGCGCTGCGGCCGTCGGAAAGCACCCACAGCCAGCGCTGCTGGGCGGGGTTGCGGCGCGCCGCACGCGCAAGTAGTTGTGCGGCGCTCTCGATGCCCGGCACGAACGGCGTTCCGCCGCCGCCGCCAATCGGATGCAACCAGCGTTCATTCCACCAGCGCGGCACCGCCGGCCCGAACCGCAGGTCCGCGCGCACGCCGCCGAAACAGATCAACGCGGCTTCGTTTCGTTCGGCACGCGCCCGTTCGAACAGTGCGATCAGCAGGCCTTTTGCGAGTGCGAGGCGCTGGCCGGCCAGCATCGAACCGGAGCAGTCCAGCACGAAGCAATGCAGGACGCCGCTTTGCTTCGTCTCGCGCACGAAGCGCAGATGGTCGGCATGCAAACGCTGTTTTGTGCGTTTATTCGCGAGCGTCGGCGGCCAGGCGATGCGCGTGCCAGGCATGCCGCCGTTTGCGGCCGCTCCCGCGCCTGCCGGCCATCGGAAACCGCTGCGCGACGAGCCAGCGGCGGCGCCCTTCCGATGGCTCAGCGTTTTTTTACTGTGAGCGGAAGGACGCTTTTTATGTGCTTGACGTTGGTGGTCCCAGCAGGCTCAGGCGGTAGATAGCCCCAGTCGCTTTGGCCGGATGCTTCGGCGCTTTCGTCGTTCGATTGAGCGTCAGCAGCCTGTTGCGACGACGGTGCCGGCGGCGTGCCGGCCGGCGCTGTATCCGCGTCTCGTTGCCGATGCAACAACACCGCTTTGGCCACGCGGTCGACGTGTGCCACCGTCACTGCGCCTGCCTCTTCCAAAGCCGCTAGCGCACGCGCCGCGCGCAGCATCACGAGATCGGCGCGCATGCCGTCGACGTGCGCGGCAATGCAGCGCGCGCTGACATGCGCGTGCACGGCGTCGTCGAACGAAAGACGGGGCAGCGCGCCGCGCGCCGCCCGGATGCGCCGCACGTAGTCATCCTGCTGCGCCGCGTAATGCGTGCGAAAGCCCTGCGGGTCGGCGTCGAACGCGAAACGGGCCTTGACGATCTGCTGGCGCACTTGCGGTTCGAAGCAGTTCTGGAGCTCGACCATCAAGCCGAAGCGATCAGTCAACTGAGGGCGCAACTCGCCCTCTTCCGGATTCATCGTGCCGATCAGCACAAAACTCGCCTCGTGACTGTGCGAAATGCCGTCGCGCTCGACCGTGTTGATGCCGCTGGCCGCGGCGTCGAGCAATGCATCGACGAGCGTGTCGGGCAACAGGTTGATCTCATCGACATACAACACGCCGCGATGCGCTTTGGCGAGCAGGCCGGGTGAGAAGCGCACGGTGCCGTCGCGCAGCACCGTTTCGATATCCAGTGTGCCGATCAAACGGTCTTCGCTTGCGCCCAATGGCAGCGTGACGAATAGCCCTTCGGGCAGCAGTTCCGCAAGCGCGCGCGCCGCCGTCGACTTCGCCGTGCCGCGCGGGCCGCTGACCAGCACGCCGCCGATGCCCGGGTCGACCGCCGCGAGCAATAGCGCTTGCTGCAACGGTGCCTGCCCCATCAAAGCGGCAAAGGGATACACCACGGCCCGCTCGGTCGATGCATTCATTGTCGTGTTCCTTCGATATGCTGCTCGCTCGCAAGCAAATGCTGCTCGACTTGCTCGCGGTATGCGCCCGGCGCTTGCCACAAACCGCGCTGCATCGCTTCGAGCAGGCGCTCGCAGATCGAATGCAGCGCATGCGGATTGTGCTGTTGCAGAAACGCGCGCGTATTCGCATCGTTCAGATACGCATCCGTGACAAGCGCGTATTGATGATCGGCCACCACGCGCGCTGTCGCGTCGTAGCCGTACAGATAGTCGACGGTTGCGGCTATTTCCGCCGCGCCCTTGTAGCCATGCCGCTTCACGCCGTCGAGCCACTTCGGATTGACCACCCGCGAGCGGATGACGCGTGCAATCTCTTCATTGAGCGTGCGAATGCGCGGCGCGTTGGGATTGCTGTGGTCGGCATGGTAGAGCTGCGGCTGGTTGCCGGAAAGATGGCGCACCGCAGCCGTCATGCCGCCTTGAAACTGGTAGTAGTCGTTTGAATCGAGCACGTCGTGTTCGCGGTTGTCCTGATTCTGCAGCACCACATCCATCGTGGCGAGCCGTGTGCCGAATGCCTGCCGCGCTTCTTCGCCCGCGCTCTTTTGCGTGTACGCGAAACCGCCCCACGACAGATATGCGTTCGCGAGATCCGCGTCGGTCTGCCATTGCCGCGTATCGATCATTTCCTGCAAGCCCGCGCCATAGGCACCCGGCCGCGCGCTGAACACGCGCCAGCCGGCGCGCTTGCGCGCCTCGTTTGCATCGAGCCCGCGCGCGATCCAGACGTCGCGCTCGCGCTGTACGCGCGCGCGAATCGGGTTCAGATGCTCCGGCTCGTCGAGTTCGGCGACGGCTTGCACCGCTGCATCGAACAGATGCATCACGTTGGTAAACGCATCGCGGAAGAAACCCGATACGCGCAACGTGACATCGATGCGCGGCCTGTCGAACGCGGCAACCGGCATGATCTCGAAGTCGGTCACGCGGTGGCTGCCGGGCGCCCACTTCGGCCGCACGCCGAGTAAGGCGAGCGCCTGTGCGATGTCGTCGCCGCCGGTGCGCATCGTTGCGGTGCCCCACACCGAGAGGCCGATCGCGCGAGGGTAGTCGCCGTGCTCCTGCAAATGACGCTCGAGCAATTGTTGTGCGGACTTCAACCCGAGCACCCACGCGGCCTGTGTTGGGACCGCACGCGTGTCGACGGAATAGAAGTTGCGGCCGGTCGGCAGCACATCGGGACGACCGCGCGAAGGCGAACCGCTCGGCCCCGGCGGCACAAAACGGCCTTCGAGGCCGCGCTTCAAGTTCAGCATTTCGTGTGTGCCGCAGGCGTCGAGCCGCGGCAGCACGTCGTCGCGCAAGCGTTGCAGCACGCGTTCGGTCTGTGGCAATTCGATGGTCGGCGGCGATGCGATGCGTGCTTTTTCAGCGTCGTCGCCGTCGTCGCCGCCGCAGAATTCCGCAAGCAGTTCGGTGGCGAGCAGTTCGAGGCGCTCGCGCGTATCGCCGTTGTGGCGCCACGGCGCATCGCTCACTTGCTGCAGCAGCGCTGGGCGCGCCCCTTCCCACGGCGCAGACCAATCCGCCGTCAATGGGTCGAACAGGTGGTCGATGCACAAGTCTCTCGCAAGCGCATCGACAAGTCCTGCCTTCGCACCCTGCCCGTCGCCAATCGGAAAACGAGCGAGCGCAAGCAGCGTGTCGCGCCGCTGCGTGCCGCGCGGCGACTGCCCGAACGTATGCAAGCCGTCGCGAATCTGCGCTTCCTTCAATTCGCACAGCCATGCATCGACGCGTGTCAGCAACGCGTCTTCCGCGTCTTGCCCATCGGGTTGTGCAACGCTCAATTCTTCATGCAGGCGGTGTTCGACGATCGTCGCGAGAATGGTTTGCCGCAGCAGCTTGGCGCGGCGCGAGTCGACCATCAGCGCGTCGTAGTATTCGTCGACCTGCCGTTCAAGATCCTGCAGCGGCCCATAACTCTCGGCGCGCGTGAGCGGCGGCATCAGATGATCGATGATCACCGCCTGCGCGCGCCGCTTCGCCTGACTGCCCTCGCCCGGATCGTTGACGATGAAGGGATACAGATGCGGCAGCGGGCCAAGTATCGCGTCGGGCCAGCAGGCGTCGCTCAATGCAACGCTCTTGCCCGGCAGCCATTCAAGATTGCCGTGCTTGCCGACGTGCACGATCGCATCGATTGCGAACGAGTCGCGCAACCAGAAATAGAACGCGAGATACGCATGCGGCGGCACGAGTTCGGCATCGTGATAGCTCGCGTAATCGTTCTGCTCGCGCGAGCGCGACGGCTGAATGCCGACGAACACGTTGCCGCAACGCCAGCCCGCTATCACGAAGCGGCCGCGCCGAAGCGTCGGGTCCTGCTCCGGAGGGCCCCAGCGGGCGTTCAATTCGTCGCGTGCGTTAGCGGGCAGTTGCGCAAAATGCTTCAGATAGTCGGCCAGCGCGAGACTCTGCAACGCGGGCCGCAGGTCGCGCACCACCGGATCGTTCGTCACGCCTTTCGTGAGCGTGCGGATCAACGCGTCGCCGTCGGCGGGAAGATCCGCGACGCGATAGCCTTCGCCGCGCAACATCGCGAGTATGCCGACCACCGATGCCGGCGTGTCCAGCCCGACGCCGTTGCCGATGCGGCCTTCGCTCATCGGATAGTTCGCGAGGATCAGCGCGAGCTTTTTGTCCGCGTTGTCGATGTGGCGCAGGCGGCACCAACGCATGCTCAGTTCAGCGAGAAACGCGATGCGTTCGTGGTCCGGCTGATAGCGGACCACGTCGACTTCCGTATGCGGACACCGGTAGGCCAGCCCCTTGAAGCTGATTGCGCGCGTGATGATGCGGCCATCGACCTCCGGCAGTGCGACATGCATCGCGATATCGCGGGAATTGAGACCGTGATTGTCCTTGAGCCAGTCTTCGCGATTGCCGCCGCTCAGAATGACCTGCAGCACGGGTGCGTCGCCGGCGAGAGCAAGCGGTTCGGGATCGTCGATCGCCGAGGCGGCGAACGCGGTCGTGTTCAGCACCAGTGCGGCGTTGTGCTGCGCGCATAGCGTTTGTACGACATCGCGGCTCATCGCGTCTTTTAGCGACGTGATCGCAATCGGCAGTGGATTCATTTGCCGCGCTTCGAGCGCATCGATCAGCGCATCGAACACCGCCGTGTTCGCGGCCTGCAAGTGGGCCTTGTAGAACAGAATAGGGACCACCGGCGCATCGGTCTGCCAGCGTGCTTGCCAATCGGCGATCGTCGCTACATCGTGCGATGGATGATAAAGCGCTGCCGCGGGCAATGGGCTCGGCGGAGCGGGCTCGCGTCCCCAGCCCAGCGTGCGCCACGCAATGCAGCGCAGGAAGGCTTCCGCGTTCTGTGCGCCGCCTTCGCGCAGATAGCGCCAAAGCTGATGGCACAACGCGGCGTCTGCGGTGCTGCGCGCCGTCAGGTTCGGATCTTCCTGCAAGTCGCCGGAGAACATGGCCAATGTTTGCTGCTTGCGTTCGGCCAACGCGACGACTTGTTCAATGCCGTACGGCCAGTACGCTTCCCCGCCCAGATGATCGACGACAACGACGCGTGCATGCTGCAACACGTCTTCGACGTAAAAGTCCACGGATGCGGGTTGCCGCAGATACGTGACGTTCGCGAGACGCACGCTTGGGAAATCGTGCCCCAGGCGCGGCACGACGCTTGCCAGCAGCGACAGCGTCGTATCCGCCGAACTCAGCACGACGATATCCGCCGGCCGCTGGTCGATGCGAATGACGCCCTTCGTGTCGTCGACGAAGCCGCCCGGCGTGGTGCGCAGCAGATGCATGATCGTGCCGCGCCTAAGCTTGTTGCTTCTGTGCGTTCAATGCTTCGTTTAGCGCGCTTTGCAGCTGATGCTGGTCGAGGTCTTCGCCGATCATCACGAAGCGGCTTTCGGACGGTGCTTCGCCCGGTTGCCAGCGTCGGTCGAAATAGCTGTCGAAACGGCGGCCCACGCCCTGGATCACAAGGCGCATCGGCGCATTCGGCAACGCCGCGAAGCCTTTGACGCGATAAACCGTGTGCTTTTCCACGACGCTTTGCAAAGCCGCGATCATCGTCTCGCGCGACGGTGCCGGCGCGGTGACCACGACCGAATCGAATTCGTCGTGATGATGGTCGGGGTTGTCGGCGGAACCGTGGTGGTCGTGACGTAAGTGAATGGTTTCTTCAGATGCCGATTCGAGACCTAGCAACGCGTGCAAGTCGAGTTGCCCCTGCTGCGCGCGCACCACTTTGACCTGTGGCGGAATTTCTTCACGAATCGTTGCTTCTACAACAGTCTGTTGCGCACTGTCGAGCAGATCGGTCTTGTTCAGAATCACAAGATCGGCAGCGGATAGCTGATCTTCGAACAGTTCATGCAGCGGCGACTCGTGATCGAGATTCGGATCGGCCTTGCGCAACGCATCGACCGCCGCCGGGTTCTCGGCGAACTGACCGCTTGCGACAGCCGGGCCGTCGACCACGGTGACGACCGCGTCCACCGTGAAGCTGTTCTTGATCACCGGCCAGTTGAATGCCTGCACGAGCGGCTTCGGCAACGCCAGGCCCGAAGTTTCGATCAGCACGTGATCGATCTGGTCGCGGCGCTCGACGAGTTGTTCCATCACCGGAAAGAACTCTTCCTGCACGGTGCAGCAGAGGCAACCGTTAGCCAGTTCATAGAGTTGGCCTTCTGTTTCGCGGCCCTCTTCGTCGCAGCCGATGCCGCAGCCCTTGAGGATTTCACCGTCGATGCCGAGTTCGCCGAACTCGTTGACGATGACCGCGATACGCAGGCCTTCTGCGTGTTGAAGAATGTGCCGCAGCAGCGTCGTCTTGCCGCTGCCGAGAAAGCCCGTGACGATGGTCACCGGGATCTTGCGCATCTGGGTTTGCATGGGCGACGTGGAACCGCAAAGAAGTGGTGGACGAAACGCCGCATCCCCGCGGCGTCAACCCTTGTCTTCTGGCCGGTATCCGGGCTGGCGAAAGCGCCGCTTCACCTTCCCACGCGAGTGAACGATTTCTCGCGCAGTG
>DASXXR010000190.1:0-26636 GCA_036502945.1 Paraburkholderia sp.
CAGGTACGCCGCGCCGACCCATTTGAGCGCGGCAAAAAGTGTCGCAGATGCGGCGAGAATGACGCCGAGACCGAGCATTGAAGCGGTCATCGACGTCAAATCGCCAAGCGCCACGCCGGCTGTCGTGACCATTGCATAACGACGGCCGTGGCCGAGCGCGTACGAAATCACCATCAAAACGGTGGGGCCTGGAATCGCGACGAGAATCGCCGACGCGATCGCGAATGGAAGCCAGTGGGCAAGTGTCATGGAAGTCGTCTCCTTCGAAGGTCGATCGATTTATCCACGGACTTTTGGCGAGTGCAAGGGGATTTTTTATCGGCCCGCCGAGGGCCATTGGAAACGAGCGCTGATCCTCCTGGCATCGTTTTTATTCTTCATTCACACCGTTATGTCGTGTTGCCGGGTGACTCGCTTGAATGAGTTTGTGTGCAATGCATCAAATTACTGGAAGCCGTGTAGCAAATCACTTAATTGTTTGTACTCGTTAACGAGGATAACCTCTTTGAAGCTTTACTGGATAACGCGTCCAGCAAGGCACTGTCAACACTGATAAGCCAAAAAGCGGTTTTTTGCCGGATCAGACACGCCTTTAAACCGCATAAGCAGCAGTGCGACAATCCGTCGCTATTGCGAACGCACACAAGATATGCTTGTGATGATTTGCAGTTCTTCTAAAGTGAAAGGTGCGGGTCTTCCCCCGAAGTTAAATACATAGCTAACCTTAGTATTAACCCGCACGGAGGTTCTTATGAAGATGCGAGTCTCGATTCTTTTCGTCATGGCGGGATTGGTTGCGGCAACCGCCGCTCAAGCGCAGGACACCGTCATCCAACCGCAGCAGACTGTGCAATTCAAACCGAATTCGTATGGCTGTCTGTCGAAAGACAAACTCGATGCGGTGAACCAGCACGCGCAGGCAGGTGAACAGCAAAAAATGCAGGAGTATTTCTCCGGCTATGAATGTCTGTCGACACCCGAGAACGCAAATTTCCGCGTCGTGCGCGTAGTCGGACATGAGGTTGAGTTTGTGAATGCCGGCAATAGCGACACGCAAGGTCTCTGGACCAACGATCGATTCATCAAGCAATAGGCGGTTTCGCCCCGACGATAGTCGGGCGATAACCAACACTGTCGGTCACCCAGAGACCGGCCAGTTCACTCGTGCTCGATCAAGCACGGCCGGGCGGAAATCGCCTGGCCGTTGTGCTTGATTCCGCCTGTGTGACGCCCCGGAAATGCGACGGTCGCGCGCTGCGCCATAAGTGCCTCGTTGCAGCGAATCCACGGATCGCCATCGCATTGTCATACCGGGTCGGCACATTCGGTATCATCACGCTCCCGCCTTCGTCCTCGTAACGATCGAATCACTCGGCCCACCGACGGCACGCTCATTGCTTCGCCTGTTGTCAAGCGAAAGCCGGCTGCTGCAACGGTGAGCAGACACCGTCCTCGCCGACGCAGTCCGGCAAAAACCGTTTCATCGGTGAGACGAGATTCGCACGATACGCGATAGAGGCAGGTACCCAAATGGCACGGCATTATGGCCACGATTCCCTATTTACTATCCGGTCCGCATTTGCAGGACCAGGGTGTTCCATGGCTCTCAAATCGACAATTTACAAAGCCGAGCTCCAGATCGCCGATATGGATCGGCACTACTACGCCGATCACTCGCTGACCCTCGCATTGCATCCTTCCGAGACCAACGAGCGGATGATGGTCCGCGTCGCCGCGTTTGCGATGTTTGCGCAGGAGCGGCTCGAGTTCTGCAAAGGACTATCCGACACGGACGAACCGGACCTCTGGCAAAAAGACCTGACCGGCGCGCTCGAAACGTGGATCGACGTCGGCCAGCCCGATGAGCGCCGCATCGCGAGAGCGAGCGGGCGGTCGAATCGGGTCATCGTGATCGCATACGGCGGCCGCACCTCGGACATCTGGTGGCAAAGCGTGCGCACCAAGGTTGAGCGGCTGCGCAATGTGACGGTATGGTCGCTAGGCGAGGGCGTTGCGTCGGCGCTCGGCGGCCTGGCCGAAAGGACGATGCGCCTGCAATGCACCGTGCAGGACGGCGACGCATGGCTCGGCAGCGCAAATGCGGACGCCGTGCCGATCGAGTGGACGGTGCTGAAAGGGTCGTCGGACGCGCGGTCGGTGGCGCAAGGCGTCAAGTGAAGCGTCGGTGAAAGCAGCGCGGCTCACAGCGACGTTGTGCGTGCTGCCTCGGGCGGGCCCTTCAGTTCGACCACATTGCCTTCCGGGTCGAACAGATACAGCGACGGGCCGAATCCGTCCGCGCCATAGCGAATCGCTTTTTCGCCGATCCGCACGCCGCGCTCCGCGAGATGCGCCTCCAGTTCGGCCTCGTCGAATGGCTCGATCCGCAGGCAAACGTGGTCCATATTGCGACCGGCGCCAGGCGTGCCGTTTTCCGCCCGATCGATCTTCGCGCCGACCTGCAGCAGATCAATCAGCGAACGCCCAGCCCGCAACTGGATCAGCCCGAGATCGCGTTGTTCCTTTTCGAGGCTGCAGCCGAGTACATCGCAGTAGAAACGCGTCATGGCGTCGACGTCGGCGACCCTGATGACGACGTGGTCGATCTCGCGGATGTGAAATTTCATGAATGCTGCCTCTTCACCGGTTTTGGCTATGGGGAAGAGTGTAGGAGAAAGCCGGGCAGCCCGTAGACAGCGATGCGAACGCGCGAACGACGGACAAAAAAAAGCCCGCTCATTGAGCGGGCTGAATCCATATCAGGAGGAGACATGGAGGAGACAAGAGTGACTATACACAACGAGATACCGCGATGCAATATTTTTTTAAGGGAAAACCCGATGTTGTGGCGTTTCGCCACGCCGGCGGCGGAAGGAGCGGTTGATATGGCCCCCAAAATCGAGAACCCCCAATGACACAGCAAGAACCGGAGCGTAGTGTGTGGACGGGCGCCGTACATTGGTAACCATCGAAACCGTCCTGCTGGGGTCCACGATGAAAACCACCTATTCCACCGATACCGAACGCTGGGCCGCCGTCGCAAGTCGCGATGGCGAAGCGGACGGCGCTTTCTTCTACGGTGTGAAAACAACCGGCGTGTTCTGCCGCCCGTCGTGTGCGTCCCGTCAGCCGCGCCCGCAGAATGTCGATTTTTTTGCCACTGCTACAGACGCCCGCGCCGCCGGCTACCGCGACTGCAAGCGCTGTCAGCCGGGTCGCCTGCCGCGTGAAATCGACATCGTCAATCGCGCGTGCGCGGCACTCGATGCAGATCCGCAGCAACGGCTCACGCTGGCGCAACTGAGCGATACCGTGCACGTCAGCCCGTTCCACTTGCAACGGCTTTTCAAGCGCGTCGTGGGCGTGTCGCCGCGCCAATACCAGGCGGCGCAACGGGGCGCCGCGTTGCGCGACGCGCTCCGGCGTGGCGCGGACGTCACGCGCGCCACCGTCGATGCGGGCTTCGGCTCGCCGTCACGGATGTACGACACCGCGCCGGCCGAACTAGGCATGGCGCCGTCGGCGTACCGCCGCAAAGGCGCCGGTCTCGCGGTGCGCTACGCGAGCGCGCCGACGCCGCTGGGACTCGTGCTCATCGCCGCCACCGACAAGGGAATCTGCAAGATCGCGTTCGGCGACGACCAGACGGCGCTCGTCGACCAATTGCGTCACGAGTTCGCGAACGCCGAACTGAGCGACGAACCGGCCACGCTCGCGCCGTTCATCGCCCAAATCGATGCTTATTTGCACGGCACGCGTCAACGCTTCGACCTGCCGCTCGATATCGCGCCGACCGCTTTCCAGCAGCGCGTCTGGGAAGCGTTGCGACGGATTCCTTACGGCGAGACGCGCAGCTATTCGGATATCGCGAAAGCGGTCGGCTTGCCGCAAGCGGTGCGGGCCGTTGCGGGCGCGTGCGCGTCGAACCCTGTCGCGCTGGCGATTCCGTGCCATCGCGTGGTCCACAAGGGTGGGTCGCTCAGCGGCTACCGGTGGGGAGCACAGCGCAAGGCGGCGTTGCTCGATGCCGAAGCACAGCGCAAAAACACCGACGCATCGGCGGAACCCCACACGACCGCCACCGCCATCGATCTGGATCACGCTGCTTGACCACAACAACCACCGCCACCCTCGAGCTGCCGTTCAAACAGCCCTTCGACTGGCCGCGCATTCTGCGCTTCTTCGCTGGGCGCGCGACGCCCGGCGTCGAAGCAGTCGAAGACGGCGCATACCGCCGCGCGATCGAGTGGGTCGGCGACAGCGGCACACTCACCATTCGCCTTCATCCGCGCAAGCGCAGCATCGTTGCATCGATCGAGGGTCCGGTGGCGCATCACGCCGACGCGCTCGCCGCGCCGATCGCGCGGATGTTCGACCTGCACGCCGACCCGAAGGCGATCGGCGCCCGCCTCGCTGCCGACCCGTGGCTCGCACCGCTCGTCGACGCCGTGCCCGGCCTGCGCGTGCCGGGCGCGTGGTCCGGCTTCGAGCTGGTCGTACGGGCGATCGTCGGCCAGCAGGTCAGCGTGAAGGCAGCGACGACGATCGTCGGCCGACTCGTGCAGCGTGCAGGCCAGCGCATCGAAGATCATCCTCATGAGCGCACCGCCTGGCGTTTTCCGACACCAGGCGCACTCGCCACCGCCGATATGGCGCAGATCGGAATGCCAGGTAAACGCGTCGCCGCGCTGCAAGGCTTTGCGCAAGCGGTCGCGTGCGGCGCTGTTCCGCTCGACAGCGCGTCTTCGGATACCGTGGCGCTGCGCGCTGCGTTGCTTGCGTTACCCGGCATCGGCCCGTGGACCGTTGAATACGTCGCGATGCGCGCGTGGCGCGACGCCGACGCGTGGCCGGCATCTGACCTCGTGCTGATGCAGGCAATCGCCGCGCGCGACCCCTCGCTCATACGGCCCACGCAGCAAAGAACACGCACGGAATCATGGCGCCCATGGCGCGCGTATGCAGCGATGCATTTGTGGAACGAAGTAGCTGATCGCGCGGGCGCAGCGCGCGGCGGTTAAAGCGCTGTCCGCGCGCATTGCGGCGCATCGCGTGTCGTGCAAAAGGTCGGCTCAGCGTACAGTAGACAGGCCGCGCGACCGCTCGCCCTGGCGCGAACCGGGTCGCCTTGGAAGCACGCGAATCCACGTCAAGCAGCGGTTGTGGCGAGATGTTAAAGTGCCCGCTACTGAAAATTCCGCCGAACGTTGTCGACCGCGCAAAGAAAGCGGACATCGCGTCCGATAACGTGCGACTTGCATCAAATGCCAAACACGAAACCTTCCCGCACGACCGACGCGTTTTTACACCGCCTGTCCGTGCTGACTTCCGGACCGCAGCGCAATGCGCTGACGCTTGGCCTGCGCGGCATCGAAAAAGAGAGTCTGCGTGTGACACGCGACGGTCATCTTGCGATGACGCCGCACCCGCGTGTGCTCGGCTCTGCGCTGACGCACCCATCGTTGACCACCGACTATTCCGAAGCGCTGCTCGAACTGATCACGCCTGCTGAACAAGATGCCGCTATCACGCTCGAGCGGCTAGATACGCTGCATCGTTTTGTCTACGCAGAGCTCGGCGACGAGATGTTATGGAACAACTCGATGCCAGGCGTGCTGCCCGCCAGCGACGACGAAATTCCCATCGCGCATTACGGCGTGTCGAACATCGGCAAGCTGAAATACGTCTATCGCGTGGGCCTCGCACTACGCTATGGACGGACGATGCAATGCATCGCAGGCATCCACTACAACTATTCGCTGAACGAAGAGGTATGGCGGCTGCTGCATGCCGATCAGCAATCCACCGCCACCGCGGTCGACTTCCAGTCCGAACGCTATCTCGCGCTGATCCGCAATTTCCGCCGCACGAACTGGCTGTTGATGTACCTGTTCGGCGCATCGCCGGCGCTGGACCGACGCTTCCTTCGAGGCGGCCCGCACACGCTTGAAACGTTCGACGCGGACACGCTTTATCGTCCGTATGCGACAAGCCTGCGGATGAGCGACCTCGGCTACTCGAACACAACCGGGCAGTCTGCATTGCACGCGGACTACGACACCTTGCCGGGCTATCTTGATGCGCTGGCCAAAGCGGTCAGCCAACCTTATCCGCCCTACGAAGCGATCGGCACGCAACGCGACGGCGAATGGGTGCAAATCAACACGAATGTGCTGCAGATCGAAAACGAGTTCTACTCGACGATCCGGCCGAAGCGCGTAACGTATTCAGGTGAACGTCCGTTGCACGCGCTCGCGGCACGCGGTGTGCAATACGTCGAAGTGCGCTGCATGGACATCGATCCGTTCGAGCCTATCGGCATTTCGCTGGAAACCACGCGTTTTCTCGATGCGTACCTGCTTGTCTGCGCACTCGAAGAAAGCGCGTTGCTGCCGCCTGTTGAGTACGCGCAAGCGAATGAGAACTTCGGCCGCGTGACGATGGAAGGGCGCAAGCCAGGTCTCGAACTGGTGCGCGACGGGCGGCCCGTCGCCATGCTCGACTGGGCACACGAACTCTTCGCTCGCATCGACGCCGCCGCGGCTGCGCTAGACGCGATTCAAGGCGGCGACGGTCATGCGCGTGCGGTAGCCGCGCAGCGCGCGAAGCTCGCGGATCCGTCGCTGACGCCATCGGCGCGCGTGCTGCAAACGATGCGCGATAAGCAGCAAAGCTTTCTCGCGTTCGGTCTCGAGCAGAGCGAGGCGCACGCTGCCTATTTTCGCGCGCGCCCGCTGGATGCTGGAGTGTCGAAGGAATTTGAGGATCTGGCCACGCAGTCGCTCGCTACGCAGGAAAGACTCGAGCGCGAGGAAGTAGGTTCGTTCGATGCGTTTGTCGCTGCCTATCGCGCATATACGCTGAACCGCTTCAGCGTCTGAGCGGCGCGCAACGCACGCCGCGTTCCGCGCAAAACAACAAAGGGCAGCGGCAAGCTGCCCTTTGTTCTTCATCCGCATGTGCGGCAGCGCAGCAGGGTTCGCGAGTAAGGTCTACGCGTCCGCCCGTCGAGACTTCGCACCAATCAGCAAGAATTCCATCACCGCGCCGGTCTGGGCGAAACAGATGAAACACGTCCACCTGTGGCCGGTCCAACCTGTATCGCAGGCTCACCGGCTCGCCTAACATGCATTCCGGCGTCCCGCGTTTAGGGAGGAAAAGAGCTCAATGAAGAAAAGTTTGTTAGCCCTGTTGTGCATGCTGGCCGCCGGCTGTTCGACGCGCGGCCAGGTCGATCCGGACATCATGCAGATCGCTACCGCGCCGCTCACGTGTACGAGTAAGGCCGAATGCGACATATGGTGGCAGCGCGCCCGGACCTGGGTCACGAGCCATTCGAGCTACGAGGTAACCACCGCGACCGATTCGCTGATCCAGACGGCAGGCCCGGACGGCGGCAAGCGCGCGCTCGCGTACCAGATCACGAAGGCGCCGAACAACGACGGCACCGCGACAATCGGATTCGCCGCGCACTGCGACAGTTCGCTCGGTTGTCAGCCCAATCCATGGCAGGCGGGCGCGGATTTCAAACTGTTCGTAAAGGGCAACGCCGCGGGCAACCGCGCGCCGGATCATGCATCTGCACCGACCGCTGTCAGACCCGATGCGGCATCGCCCGCACAGTCGATGCCGCCCTCCACCGGCGAGCCCATCTCGCAATAGCACCCGGCAACTCACTCGTCGTCCGCTTTAAGACTTCTCCGATTGGACTTGTAGTCGCCCGAACATATCGTTCGGGCACCTACAAATTCATATGAGAAATCTTATGTCCATTCGAATGCTGTTTGCGGCCGCATGCGTCGCAATGGCCGCTGGTTGTACGACCTACTCCGGCCCCACCCATAACACCGACATCGTCACGCTCGCCAATGGCACACAAGCCTATCGCGTGCAGTGTCTGGGTCTTGCCGAGAGTTCGAAGAGCTGCCTCGCGCAGGCAAAGAAGATCTGCGGCGACAAGCCTGCGATGCGTGTCTCCGCGGTCGACCGTGCCGCGTCGGGCTTCAAGCCTGACAACGACCCGCGCGAGATCATGTTCTTCTGTTCGACGCCCGTCGCACAACAGCCGCCGATTCCGCAAGCCGAGCCGCAACCGGCCCCGAGACCGGCGCCGGCGCCGGTCCGCAAGGTCACGCTGCAAGGCGACGCGAACTTCGACGTCAACCGTTCAACGCTGACGCCCGAGGCGCGAACGAACCTCGATGAGTTCATCGCCGCGAATCGCGGTGTCGACGTTCAGCAACTGACGATCGCCGGCTATACCGATTCGACAGGTTCGGCCGCATTGAACAACCGTTTGTCGGCGGCGCGTGCGCGTGCGGTCCAGGGTTACTTCGCGTCGCACGGTTTGCGGGCCGCCCGCTACGACGTGAACGGATTCGGCAGCGCGTCGCCGGTCGCTTCGAATGCAACGGCCGCGGGCCGCGCGAAAAACCGGCGCGTCGAAATTCAGGTCGACGGCCAGTAAGCTTTCTCGACCACTGCGCGGGCGATTATTCACGGCCCGCGTCGCACGGCGGTATCGACATTCTGTCGATACCGCCGCTTTTCTTTCCGGCCGCCTTGTTGATACCACGCCAGCGCGCCCTCGGGAAACCATTGCCACGGCACGAAAATATGGACATATGCTGGCTGCGTTTTCATGCCTCAGCATTTTCTGACTAGACAGATAAATGCCGGCGGAACGAGCTTCGCTCGCGCGCTTTTGTCAGCTTCCTGTCGCCGCCCTCCCGCCTCGGATCGCTGCACGCCGTTTTCCGACATCGACGAGCCGCCGCCGTCCGCCTCCTCGGCGCCTATCCTCGGCAAGCTCGCGCCAGCGGCACTCGGCGGCAACCGCCACACGCAAGCCCCCGTCCAAAACGGAGCCAGCCGGCCAACGGCGACCATCGACATCCGACTGCAGAATGAAAGTGTCTGAATCGCGCGAGGAGCCCCATCAAAAACAACACTCAGCCTGTGGTCTACCGAGAAGTATGTTGAAACTTAATTGCATAGGCAATATTATGTCAGTCAACGAGTTACGCGCGAACCGCGCCACCCGAGACCATGTTCTGACGCTTTGACGCGGGCCCGCAGCCGCCGGCCCGCAGAGGACCACCACGATGCTGTACCTGAAAAACACCCTTGGCGGCCTGAGCCGCTCGTTGATCGATTCCGCGCTCCTGAACTTTCAAAGGCCGTTCCGCTGGTGGAAACTAGCGCTCTACGCGGTCGTGTTCGTCTTGCCGGGCGGGTCGTTCGGGGTGTTGTTTCTCGCGTGGATCGATCACCGGCGAGCGCGCCGCACGGTAAAGCCGGCGTCCACCAAGCCGGTTGCAGTAGTGACGTCAGTGGCGAGAACGAGGGCGTCGTCGACCGGGCAGAGCATCGCGCCCGGTGCGGCCGTTTGCCAGGCGCGCTCCGAAGCGCCTGCCTGCCGCGCGGCAGCTGGCAAGCAGGCGCGCCAGACCACTGCAGACGCGCGCGTCTGACTTCTGCCCTCGCGGACACCAGCCGTTCTGCCGCCTGTGTCCGCCGCCGCTGTACACGATCGCTGTACACCATTTCTCTCGCCGCTCCCCGCCATTGCGCCCCGCGCGCCGCTGCGCGATCATCAGCACAACCACCGCGCAAGGTCCACTGCGGTAACGGCACGTAACCGTCCCGACACGGTCCGTAACACACCTGCGCCACGCCCCGCATTACTCTTCTGTTTTCTGCGCGACAACAGAGCGTAAGCTACCGGTCGCGGGCCGCCGCGGCCCTCATCGCAGCCTCACGTAGCCAGAACACGCGCAGCCGCCCGGCCATTGCCCGCCATGCGACGACCGAATCGACAGGAATTCATTTGCATGCAGTCTGATTTCACCTCGCGCTGCGGCGCCGCCGCACCTCGCGTCATGACGACCGCCGTCGCCGTGGCGCTTGCAGCCGTGCTCGCCGGCTGCGCTGTCGGCCCTGACTACAAGCGGCCGGCAACGGCCATTCCGGCGTCGTACAAAGAAGCCGCCGAAGGCTGGAAGATCGCGCAGCCCGCCGACCAGCAAGACCGCGGCCCGTGGTGGACCATCTACGACGACCCGCAACTGAATGCGCTCGAAGACAAGCTGAACACATCGAACCAGACCATCGCGCAATTCGCCGGAGCCTACCGGCAAGCTCGCGCGCTCGTCGCGGAAGCGCGCTCGGCGTACTTTCCGGTGATCACCGCGAACGGTAGCGGCGAACGGCAACAGTCGCCCTCCCGCAGCGGCGGGTTTGTCACCGGGACGGGATCGGTCGGCAGTTCGGGGGCAATTTCCAACAGCTTTCGCGCTTCGCTCGATGCGACGTGGGAGCCCGATCTATGGGGTCAGGTAAGGCGCACGGTAGCCGCCGAGAAAGCAGGGCAGCAGGGCGCCGCGGCAGATCTCGCGAACGCCCGTCTATCCGCGCAGGCCACCTTGGCGCAGACCTATTTCAACCTGCGCTCACTCGACTCGCAGCAAAAACTGCTCGACGACACCGTCGCGTCATTCGAGCGCTCGCTGCTGCTCACGCAAAACCGCTACGGGCAGGGCGTGGCCGCGCGTTCCGACGTGATCCAGGCGCAGACTCAACTGCAGTCCGCGCAGGCCGCGGCAATCGACAACGGCGTCGCGCGCGCGCAGAACGAGCACGCCATTGCGGTGCTGGTGGGCGAACCGGCTTCCACGTTCTCGCTCGCGCCGGCGCCGCTCGATGCGACGCCGCCCCTCGTACCGGCGCAAATGCCGTCGGCGCTACTTGAGCGGCGTCCTGACGTCGCGTCGGCGGAGCGCAAAGCGGCCGCCGCGAACGAACAGATCGGCGTGGCCATCGCCGCTTACTTCCCGTCGCTGACGTTTTCGGCGAGCGGCGGCTTCGAAAGCTCGGTGTTCTCGCAATTGCTGACGGCGCCTTCGCGCTTCTGGACCGTCGGCCCGCAACTCGCGGCAACGCTGTTCGACTTCGGCCTGCGCGGCGCGCAGACTGACGCGGCGCGCGCGGTCTATGACCAGAACGTGGCCGTCTATCGGCAAACGGTGCTGGCCGCGTTCCAGGACGTCGAAGACAATCTGGCTTCGCAGCGCATTCTCGGCCACGAAATCGGCGTGCAGGAGCAAGCTGTGCAGTCGGCGCAGCAAGCGCTCGACATTGTCACCAACCAGTACAAATCCGGCACGGTCGACTACCTGAACGTGCTGACCGCGCAGACCACCGCGTTCACGGCCGAGCAGAAGCTCGCGAGCATTCAGGGGCAACGGATGGTGTCGTCGGTGGGGCTCGTGAAGGCGCTCGGCGGCGGCTGGGAGGTGGCGCAGATGGACCGCGAAACCGGCGACGTGGCCGCGCCGCCTGCTGCGGCATCGGCGCCGGCGCCGGCCTCAGCATCGGCGGCCGGGCCTGTCGTCCAGAAGGCCGCCTCCCTCAACCAGCCGCGCAACGACTAACCGCAACCGCAGGTCGCTGGCGCCAGTCACACGGAACCACGGCGACGGCAAACGCAGACAGCCTCTGCAGCCGTCGTCAGTGAACGAAGTTCAGCGCGACGGCGCCCGGCCCGGTCGGCGCGCCGAGCAGATTCAGCAGCCCCACCAGGTTGTCGCGTGCTTCGGGCGTCGCGCTCGCCGCGCCGTGAAACGACGTCGCGCCCGCGCTCAGCGAGCCGTGGCCATTCAACAGCAACGCCCCTTTTACCGTCGACAGATCGAGCGTCGCCGCCGCGCCTTCCGCTTGAATCACGACGCGGTACGAGCCAAGCGGTTTCACACGCGACACGCTCGAACTCATGTCGTTCAGCAGAACCACCAACTGCCCGAACGCTTCCTTGCCGAAGCTGCGCCAATCGGTCCACGACAGGCGCACGCTGCCCTGCAGATTCAGCGTATTGAACGGTGCGCCGAGCCCCGCGAGCAGCGACGCCGGCACGGCGATCGCACCGGACGACATCGTCGCGCCACGCGACGCGATATCGACCTGCACCGCGTCCGGCATGGCTTCGGTCTGGCGCATCCGCATCCGCACGCGGCCGGTGAAAAGCGGCCAGAACGCGGTATGCCATTCGATGCGCCCCGGCAGCAGCGTGCCCGCACCGCCATCGGTACCGGCGGCCAGCATCAGCACCGCGGAGCCTTGCCACAGCGACCCGGCCGGTTCAACGAGATTCACATGGCCGTGGGTCGCTTTCGCGAACTGCGGCGTGATCCACGCGGCGGGCAACGTGGCCAGCAGTACGGCACCGCTCGACAACACTGCAACGACGACCCACGGCAACGCGGCGGCAACGCGCCGCATCCAGACATTCATTGCAAGTCCTGTTCACGCGGGGTCATTTGATCGTCGCCGGCTGCAACGACGCGGTCAAGTCGACCTGGCCGTCTTCCTTCAGCGCGGAAACGTGTGCCTCGACGACCTGCACCTTGAATTGCCGGCGCACGTCGTCGAGCCAGCTGGTCCACGCCGGAAACGACGCGTTCTTCAGCTGGATCTGCACCGCATTGCCGGTCACCTGCACCTGCGTCGGCGCAAGACCATGATCGTTCAACGATGCAGCCAAGGCGTCCTTCAGCGCGCCGCCGGTCGGCGTAGCGCCTTGCGCGACGCCGGTCAGCGTGCGCGCCTCGTTGGCCTGCGCGGTCATTTGCGCGACTTGCCGCTGCATGTCGGGCAGCACGCTGAGCAGATGCGTGCGGCCTTCCTGCGCCGGCGCCCACAGCACCAACCACGCAATCACGACGGCGAGCACCGCGCCGCCCCACGTCAGCAGCGCCTTTTCGCGCGCGGTGCGCCCGCCCCAGAATCCGGCCCACGCGTCGAGCAGTTGAGCTTTCATTGTCCGCTCCTGATGGTCCACTTTCCGGTGTTGCTGTCGATTGCGCCGTTAAGACCATTGCGCGTGAGGCGCTGGCCGAAGTCGGGGTCGACTTTCACTTCGGGCTTGAATGTGATGTCGAGGCGGCGGTTCTGATAGTCGATTGCGGCGATGCCGTTGACGGGCAACGGCCCGAGCGAACGCGCGAGGCCATCCGCCAGCGACAGAAAATCATCCGGCGACAATTCGCCAGCCGCCACGCGCAACTGCTGCAATTGCCGCGACATCTGATCGGGCGCATCCAGCACGACGGTCGTTTTCGGGAATGCGTTGAGCAGCAGCTCGGTCATCTGCGCGTTGAGTGCGTCGCGTTGACGGGCGAGCATCGCCCAATGCACGTTCGCACCGATGATCGCGACGACCGCCGCCCCCGCGGCCAGCCAGATCGGCAGACGCAGACGCCGCAGCGTCGCGCGGTCGAGGCGCCACGGCTGCGACGTGAACTCGAACTGACAGAGATCGAAGCGGCATTCCAGCGCGCGCTGCGCAAGCGTCTCGAACGTGAGCGGCTTGGGCGCCGGAATGTGCGCGGCGCGATCGGCGCGCGCCTCCGATCCGACGCGGGGCTCGCTGCCCGGCAGGTTCGTGAGCGAATAGAGCGTGACCGGCGCGCCGCGTGCGAGGGCGGCGAGCGTATCGCTTACCTCGGATGCGAGTACGGCGAGCCCTTCACCGATCGCCCCGCGGGCAATCGCGAGTTCGACGCGTGGCGGGGCGGCTTCGGCCTGCACGTCGCCGAGCAGCGCGCTCACCGCGGGCACGACTTCGCCCAGCACGGCGGCGACGATCGGCGTACCCAGCCCAGACAGAACGGGTTCATCCATCGCGGCCGCGGCCGCAGTCGCTCCCACGGCGCCCGCCACCGCATCGGCGAGCACGTCGACCGGTTCGACCGACGCGACCGACGCGACCGGCGCGACCGCCGTCTCCGGCCGGGGCAGGCAGGACGTTACCGGCACCGCCCGCACGTTGCGGTGCCCGGCGGCGGCGAACCCTTCGTAGACGTACCTGAACCAGCCGCGATCGATGATCGCGAGCAGCCGGCGGCCGTCGGCGAGCGGTTGCGGATCGACGGCGATGTGGCAGGTCTGCGGATCCTGGATCAGGTGGTCTTCGACGACATTCGGCAGCGCCTGGCGCAAGCGCGGCCCCTTCAGCGCCGGCACGGCCACCGCCATCAGCAACAGGTCGCGCGCGGCCACCAGCAGCACCGTCGACGATGCGCGCGGCAGCAGCGTCAGCGCGGCGCGGCCGGCGCGCATCGTGTGCCCGGTCTTGTCGAGCAGCAGGAACGGCATTTCCGGCAGTTGCCATTCCTGCGACGGCGCCGCCGGGTCACGCGGCGGCAGTAGAACGATCAGCGTGCTCAAAGGCCATTCTCTCCGGGAAAAACGTTATTCATAGCTGGTCTCGCACCCGTACGATACGCGTCGTATGAGTCAGCACGTCGCGATACACGAGCGTCGTGCGGTCTACTTCAGCGCGTTCGTGCTGCACCCGGCCGTGGACGAAGAAATAGCTCGTATTGACGTCGAGCTGGCTCGGGTCGAACCCGAGGTTCTGCGGTACGCCGGCGCCGGTCAACGCCAGTTGCACGTCGGCGACGTTGTGGAAGAACACCGTCTCGCGCCGCGCGACGAATGCCTGCGCGCTCGACAGACTCATCCCCGGCACCACCGCGGCGATCACCTCGGCGGGCGCGGTGTTCATGTTGACGGGGGTCGTCGTCGGCAGAATGGTGACGAACGGGCGCAGGCTCGTGACCATCTCGAGCGTAAAGCCCGGCACGTCGAGCAGCGAGTCGACACTGGTCATTTGCAGCGGCGCGACGCCCGAGTTGTTGTCGCTGTCGGACAGTCCGGGGTTATCGGTGAATTCGCTACCGCCCACGATGCCGCCCTGCGGCGTCGCGGCCGGCGTACCCGACGCACTGACCGCGCCGGGCGGCGTGACCCCCGGCGCGCCCGCCGTCTGAAAGCGCGTCGCCGAATGCGCAAGACTTGCGCGTATCTGCAGCGCCGTATTCTTCGCGAGCTGGCTGTTCAGGCCGAGAATGCTGAGCAGACGCTGGAACGATTCGATTTCCTGCAGGTTCAATTGCAGCGTGCCGGGCACCGTGGTCGATACGAGATTGCGCAGATTGAATTTGGCCTGCGCATCTTCGATTGACCCCGACAGCCACGTCGCCGCTCCTTCTTCCGCACGCACCTCAC
Source organism: Paraburkholderia sp. (assembly GCA_036502945.1). GTDB lineage: Bacteria > Pseudomonadota > Gammaproteobacteria > Burkholderiales > Burkholderiaceae > Paraburkholderia. The sequence goes on from DASXXR010000190.1 coordinate 15,067, forward strand.
CGATCTGCCCGAGGAAATCGGACAGCCGCGTCTTCGCGATCGGCACGCCCCACACGCCGCCCAGATAGGTGATACCCGCCGACGTGTCGCCTTCCGAACGCAAAATCAGCCGCGTCCAGTCGAGCGCGCCCCGGCCGATCCATTGCGCCTGCGCAAGCAGACGCTGGTTTTCGATGCGGCGAATCTGCACCTGCTGGCGCCAAAGCATGCCCGAGACCAGGATCGCCGAAAGCGCGACGACCAGCAGCGCGGTGATGATCGCGGCGCCGGCCTGTCGTCTTGCCGTTCGGCGCGGATACCGGTGTGCGCCGCACGCGTGTTGGAAACGGGTCTTCACAAGCATCACTCCCCGACGAGAAACACCCGGGTCACCGGGCGCTTCAACGATGCTGCACCAATGCTGACCTCGAGCCCGGTCACCGCCCGCGGCATCGGCGCATTGCCCAGCTGCGGCACCTTGAGGTTGTTGACGTTCTCGGTGACCGCCGACTGCACATCCTTCATCTGCGCCGTCCAGCCCACCTTCGGTACATACAGATGCGCCGCAATCGAGCCGACCCCGCCCATCAGCGGCACCGCGCTCCAGTTGCTGTTTTCGTCGCCGGAGAGCGCGCGCCGCAGGTCGCCGAGCGTCGCCAGCGGCGGCGACGCGTAGCGCGTCACGCGTCCGTCGGCGACGCGGTATCGCACCACCTGCAAGCGCGGCGCGGCAGCCGGCGCGTCGAGCTCGCGGACGATCTGCAGCCCGCTGCTCGCAATCGAGATCGACGGCTGGCCGACTTCGTCTTCCATCGCCGCTTGACGCGCGTCGATGCGCATCTGGTCGAACAGCTGCGCAAACACGCGCTCGTCCTCCATTGCGTTCGTGATCGTCTGACGGCCCCGCACAATCTGGTCGAGACCGCGCCACGACAGCACCGCGATCACTGCGAGAATCGCAATGGCCACGAGCAATTCGATCAGCGTGAAGCCGCGCGCCGTGCGGCGCCGGGACAGCATGCGCGCGCGCGGCACGCCGCGCTCAGAGCGGCCGGTTGGTTTCATTCGCGACCACCGTGACCATCTGCGCGAGATTGCCGGACCGGCCCGGCATCGTCACCGAGACATCGACCCTGCGAAAAACCGGATTCGGCGTCGCGCTGACGCTTTCGGTGCAGATCAGTTGCAGGTTGCCCTGCGAACAGTCGAAACTTTGCGAACCGACGTCGGGCCACGCGTGCGAAAGACGCAGTTGCGCAAGCGTGTTGTCCGCGCTCCAGCCCGCGAGCAGCCGCCGATGCAGATCGGCTTCGCCGTTCGCGAGACTGCCCACTGCACGCAACGACGCCGCCAGCGCCACCGCGATGATCGCCAGCGCGACGAGCACTTCGATCATCGTGAAACCCTTCATGAGGCTGCGAACGGACGCGGCGCACGCTGGACGGCAGCGACGTAGGTACGCTGTCATCAACGCACCTCGTAACGGCCGTTGCCGGTGCCGACGATCGTCGCGCTGCCCGCGCCCGAATACAGCGTGACGCGCACCGGTTCATCGATGCTTTCGGTACCGAACAGCAGACGATCGCGCTGCGAGTCCGAACCCGGATAGTTGATCGAGACACCGGTGACACCGCCTTCCCATTGGCGCGGGCCGAGCAGATCGTCGCGCAGCGGACGCCAGCCGTCTTCAGTACGGATGTCGAAGCGGAACCCGCCGTCGAGCGGCAACCATGCGATCGGCCGGGCGCGCACCTGTGCTTCGTCGCCCGCCGACTCGAACAGCAGCGCAAGACGCTGCGCCTCTTCATTCAGATCGGTGTGCGGATTGCGGGTCAGCGACAGCGACGCGAGCGAAACCAGCAGCCCCGCGATCACCAGCACGACCAGCATTTCGAGCAGCGTAAAGCCGTGCTGACGCCGGGCCGCGGGCGGGCACGCGGCGCTTAGCCCACGTGATACGCGTGATGCGTGTGACGTGCAATCGGATAGACGCATGGTGCCGGCGCAGAGGGCGAATCAGCGAACGAAATGCAGCGAGCCGGCTATTGCCACGAGCCGACATCCGCATCGTTGCCTTCGCCGCCCGCCTTGCCGTCGGCGCCGTAACTGAACACGTCGATTTCGCCATGCACGCCCGGGTTCAGATACTGATACGTGTTGCCCCACGGATCGTTCGGCAGGCGCTCGAGATAGCCGCCGTCCTTCCAGTTGTTCGGCGCCGGCTCGGTAGTCGGCTTTTCGGTCAGCGCACGCAGGCCTTGCTCCTGGGTCGGATAGCGGCCGTTGTCGAGACGATAGAGCTTCAAGGCCTGCATCACCGTGCCGATATCCTGCTTCGCGGCGACCCGCCGCGCTTCGTCCGGCCGGCTCATGATCTTCGGCACGATCAGCGCGGCGAGAATGCCGAGAATCGCGATCACGACCATGATTTCGATCAGCGTGAACCCCCGTTGACGACGGGCTCGGCCACCCGCGATTTCCGTGCGGCGATTCGTCCACATTTGCATAGCTTGCTACCTCTTTCAGTAAAGTATTGATCGATCGGGTCTCACCCGAGCAGGTGCGTATAGTGCGCCTTACGCTCACCCTGCTGCATTTCGGCGTACCCGGTCGGTCATTCTAATGTCAAGCAGTTGAAGGGTTTGGACCCATCGCAAGTTTCACAATTATCCGTACAATGGCGCGCATGACAGCCCTTCAAATCCGCCTTCTTTCGCTCGCGTTCTTCGCTGTTTTCTGCGCGACGCTTACCTTCTGGATCGTCACACTGACATCGCATTCCGCGGCGCCGCTCGCTGCCGCCGCGCGCGCGCCGGTGTCCGTCGATCAGGCCGCGACGCTCTTCGGCGGCCAGCTCACGCGCACCGTGAACCGGGATGTGCGGCTATACGGCATCCTCTCGTTGCGTGAAGGCGCCGCCGCGATCGTCAGCATCGGCGGCGAACCGCCGCATGCGGTGTCGCTCGGCAGCGCGATCATGCAAGGCACCAAACTCTCCGAAGTGCGCGCCCGCTCGATCATCATCGACCGCAACGGCGCGCATTCCGAAGTGTTCCTGCCTGCCAACGCACCCGGCCCTACTATTTACGTGCGCTGAACGCCGGCGGTGACTATCCCGCCTACTGCACCATGTTGTTCAACTCGATGATCGGCAGCATCACGGCCAGCACGATCACCAGCACCACGCCGCCCATCGCGAGAATCAGCAGTGGTTCAAGCAGGCTCGTCAGAAACATCGTGCGGCGTTCCAGTTCGCGCGATTCGCCGTCGGATGCGCGGTCGAGCATCGTCGTCACATCGCCGGTCGCCTCGCCTGAACGGATCAGGTGCACCAGCACCGGCGGAAACGTCTTCGTATTGCCGAGCGCGCGCGACAGCGACGTGCCTTCACGCACGCGCACGATCGCGTCATCGATATTGCCGCGCATCGCCTTGTTGCTAAGCGTTTCGCTCGCCGCCTGCAGCGCGCGCAAAATCGGCACGCCCGCCGCGGTCAGAATGCCGAGCGTGCTCGCAAAGCGCACCGTGTTATAGCCGCGCACGAGCGTGCCGACGAGCGGCGCCGTCAGCACCCAGCGGTCGAACGCGAGCCGCGGCCCCGCCTGCGCGAGAATGGTCCGCACCCCATATACAACAATCACTAGCGCGATCAGTACCGCCCACCACCAGTGCCGCACGAAACCGGACAGGGCCATCATCATGATCGTCAGAAAGGGCAATTGCTGCTTCGTGCTGGCGAATACGTTGACGACCTGCGGCACGACATAGCTCAGCAGAAACGTGACGATGCAGAACGCGATGCAGGTCACCACCGCCGGATACGTGAACGCCAGCACGATCTTCTGCTTGAGCGCATTGCGCTGCTCGATGTAGTCGGCGAGCCGCGACAGCACGAGGCCAAGCTTGCCGGTATGTTCGCCGGCCGCGACCAGCGCGCGATAGATATCGGGGAAATCCTTCGGGTGCTGCGTCAGCGCGTTCGCGAGCGAATGGCCGCCCAGCACTTCGGCACGAATCGACGCCATCAGTTCGCGGATGTAGTCGCGCTCCGATTGCTCGGTCAGCACCGAGAGCGCTTCGCCGAGCGGCAGGCCCGCGATCAGCAGGCTCGCCAGCTGGCGTGTCAGAATGGCCTGTTCGCGCTGCGATAGTTTGCGGCCCAGCGAAAGACGCTGGCTGCGCTCGCCGCGCGTGCGCGTCGCGGCTGGCTCGACGATAAGCGGCGTCAATCCTTGCGTGCGCAACTGCGTGCGCGCGCCACGGGCGCTGTCTGCGTCGAGCACGCCTTTTTGCGCCTTGCCTGCGGCGTCGATCGCTTCGAACCGGAATGCTGGCATCCGCTTACACTCCGCCCGTCACGCGAATTACTTCTTCGAGCGAGGTCAGGCCCGATGCAAGCCAGCGGTCGCCGTCCTCGCGCAGCGTGCGCATGCCCTGCTTGCGGCCCGCGTCGAGAATGTCCGAGTCGGCGGCATTGCCGTGAATCAGCGCGCGGATGGGCTCGTCGACCAGCAGCAGTTCGTACACGCCGCGGCGGCCCGCGTAACCCGAGTGCCCGCACTTGTCGCAGCCGACCGGATGCCAATGCTTTTGCCCGTCTTCTTCGCGTTCTTCCTTGCAGACGGGACAAAGGCGCCGCAACAGCCGCTGCGCGAGCACGCCGAGCAGCGATGACGCAAGCAGATACGGCTCGACGCCCATGTCGGTCAGACGCGTGACGGCCGATGCGGCATCGTTCGTGTGCAGCGTCGCGAGCACCAGGTGGCCCGTCAGCGATGCCTGCACCGCGATCTGCGCGGTTTCCAGATCGCGGATTTCACCGATCATGATCACGTCCGGGTCCTGCCGCAGGATCGAGCGCAACGCGCGCGCGAACGTCATGCCGATCCGCTCGTTGACCTGCGTCTGGCCAATGCCGGACAGGTCGTATTCGATCGGGTCCTCGACGGTCATGATGTTGGTCGTCGCGGTTTCGAGGCGCGACATCGAGGCGTACAGCGTCGTCGTCTTGCCCGAGCCGGTCGGGCCCGTCACCAGCACGATGCCGTGCGGGCGCGCTATCAGCTTGTCGAACTTCACGAGCGTGTCGGCGGCCATGCCGAGTGCTTCGAGATTCAGGCGCGCGGCGTCCTTTTCCAGCAGACGCAGCACTGCGCGCTCGCCGTGACCGGTGGGCAGCGTGGAAACGCGCACATCCACCGGCCGGCCGCCGACGCGCAGCGTAATGCGCCCGTCCTGCGGCAGCCGCTTCTCCGCGATATCGAGCTGCGCCATGATCTTGATCCGCGAGATCAGCGCACCGTGCAGCGCTTTCTTCGGCCGCACGACGTCGCGCAGCGTGCCGTCCACGCGAAAGCGCACCACCGACGCATTCTCGAATGGCTCGATGTGAATATCCGAGGCCTGCTCGCGCGCCGCCTGCGTGAGCAGCGCGTTGATCATCCGGATGATCGGCGCGTCGTCTTCCGATTCGAGCAGATCCTCGATCTCGGGGATGTCCTGCATCAGCCGCGACAGATCGACTTCGCCTTCCACTTCGCCGACCACCTGCGCCGCGCTGCCGTCCTGGCGCGCGTACGCCTGGTTGATCGCCTGCGCGAGTTCGTCGGCCGACACCCGCACCACCGAAAGCGCGCCGAAGTTGCGCGCGACTTCGGCAAGCGCCGCGTCGCTGGTACGCTCGCTGATCCACACTTCGAGTCCGTCCGCGTGCTGCTGCGCGACGAGAATCTGGCCGGTCCTCGCGAAGCCGTACGGCACGAGCCGCGCGGCGAGCGGCGAGGGCGCCGCGCGCCCCTCGCGCGCTTCGTTCGGCACTTCCTTTGCGTCGCGCGCGCCGTCGGCGCCAATCGGCGCGTGCGACGCGGAAACCGACGACGGCATACTCACGGACGCGCTCCCGGTGACTGCGTGCTCGACCCCGTGCCATTCGCCGGAGCCGGAGCCGGAGCCGAACCGGCGGCCGGCGGCGGCGCCATCTGCTGACGCCGCATCTGGTCGAGATTGAACAGGTTCAACGCGGCCGACCCTCCCTGACTGGGGCCGATCGGCATCGGCGGAACCACCGGATCGTCGTTGTCCTTAATCAGGTTGTTGTCTGACTTGTACGCGCCCAGCGTACCTTGAATGTAATCGTAACGATTCGAGCTCACGGCCTGCGCCGTGCTGCGATCGTTGATGATCACGGGGCGCAGGAACACCATCAGATTGGTCTTGTCGCGGGTCTTCTGTTCCGAGCGGAACAGCTGGCCGAGCCATGGGATATCGCCCAGCAGCGGCACCTTGCTGTTACTGACCTGGTAGTTGTCCTGCATCAGGCCGCCCAGTACGATGATCTCGCCGTTATCGGCGAGTACCGTCGACTGGATCGAACGCTTGGTGAACTCCGGGCCAGCCGGGTTGGTCGCCGCGTTGTTCGTGCCGTTTACGATTGCCGAGTCTTCCGTGTAGAGCTGCAGCTTGAGAATCCCGCCGTCGGTGATCTGCGGCTTGACGTGCAGCGTCAGGCCGACGTCGACGCGATCGAAGGTATTGAACGCCGAGCTCGTGGCGCCGCTGGTGAGGTTCGAAAACGAACCCGTCTGGATCGGCACGTTCGTGCCGACGACGATCTTCGCTTCTTCGTTGTCGAGCGTAATGAGGTTAGGCGTCGACAGCACGTTCGCGTCGGCGGTCTGCGACAGCGCCTGCAGCAGCGCACCAAGGCCCTGCACACCGAAAATGTTGTGAATCCAGCCGACGTTGAGGCCCTGCTGGAGACTCGAGTTTCCGAGCGCCCCAGCGAGACCGCCGGTGGCCCCGGTAGCCCCGGCTGCCGCGGCGGCAGCCGTCAGATTGATAATGCTGTTGCTGCTGCCGGTCTGCAGGTTGGTGCCGGCGAAAATCGAGTTGTTCGCGACCTGCCACTGAATGCCGAGATTGGCGTTCGTGTTCGAGTTCAGCTCGACGATCAGCGCCTCGATGTACACCTGCGCGCGGCGCGCATCGAGTTGTTCGATCACCGTGCGCAGATTGCGGTACACCGGCTCCGACGCGGTGATGATCAACGAATTCGTCGCGGCGTCGGCCTGGATCATTCCACCCGGCTGATTGTCGTCGTCTTTGCCGTCCTTGTTGCCGAGAAACTGGTCGCTGCTGCCGCCCGAGCCGCCATATGAAGACCCCCCGCCGCCGCCGAACGAGCCGCCGCCCATCGAAGAACTGCCCAGCGAACCCGACGATCCTCCCGGCAAGGGCGGCACGCCAGACGACCCGGTCGAACTGCCGCCGCCGCCCTGATTCTGGCTGAATGAATTCGCGCCTCCGCCCCCAGCGCCTCCGCCGGAAGACGAGCCGTCGCTGCCGCCCTTGCCGAGCATGCCGCGCAGCGTCTTCGCGAGGGTCACCGCATCGGCATTGCGCAACGCCACCACATGCATGTTGCCGGGCTGCGTGGTCGGCGCGTCCAGTTGTCTGGCGAGCACCGTTGCTGCATTTAGCCGCGCGGGGTTCGACGCGCGAATCAACAGCGAATTGGTGCGCGGATCGGGCGTGACGGATACCTTCAGCGTCGCGTCGGTGTTGCCGATCGCGCCCGGGTCAAGCATTTTGGTCAGCTGCTGCGCGGCGTCGAGCGCGTTGGCATTCTTCAGCGGCACGACCTGCACCTGCAGGCCAGCCGCCGTATCGACGCCAGCAATGATCTGCGCGATGCGGCGCACGTTGTCCGCGTAGTCGGTCACGACCAGCGTGTTGTTCGCCGGATAGGCCGCGACCGTATTGTTCGGCGAAATCAGCGGACGCAGCACGGGCAGCAGATTGTTCGCCGACTCGTTCTTCAACTGGAAGACCTGCGTGACGATCTGGTCGCCCTTCGCGGAAGGCACATTGCCGACGTAGGTCGGCACGCCCTGGAGTTTTGCGTCCGCCTCCGGCACGACTTTCAATACGCCGTGATCCTGCACCAGTGCAAAGCCTTGCATCCGCAAGGCGGACTGCAACGTTTTGAGCGCCTGATCTTCCGGCACCGCGTTCTCGGACACCAGATTGAGCTGGCCCTTAACGCGCGGGTCGACGATGATGGTCTTGCCCGTTGCTGCGCCAATGGCTTTGGCCACCTGATCGATATCAGCGTTGACAAAATTAAGCGTGACCTGTGCGTGCGCGATCGGCGCGGCAAACAGGCTGGCCATCAGCAGCGCCGTTGCCATGCGACGCAATACCATACGATTTCTTCTCATGGATATGATTTCGATGCCGACGCAAAGCGCCGACTGTCCGCAGCGAATACCCCGGTAAGACACCGTCCCCGTGGTCTGCAGGCACACTCGATGGGCTTTGGACTGCCTGGCGTGCCGGCCAATGGGTATTCGAAAACCAAGAACAGTAACAGCTTTTCGTGTCGGAAATGTCACAACAAAGCGTCCGCACAGGTTTCCTCCAGCGGCTTCAGGCGCTGAAAGGCATTGAAAGCATTCGCCCTGGATCCGTGCGCAATGTCACGCAAATGCCTTGCAACGCATGGCATATGTCGGCTGGCCAACACTGACCTGACATCACCTGCCGGTATGATACGGTCGGTTCGATGTCGACGGAGACGCTTTACAGCAACGGGTTTTCCCCGACGACGAGCGTTTTGTGCGACGATTCGCACCGTGCTTATTTTCGCTTTTTGCTTTGCTTAGTCATCTTGATAAGTCATCTTGCCCTTGATCGCCACGTAGCCCGATGAAACCGATTTTTCTGACCGTCACCGCCGGACTCGCCATGCTGCTAGCAGCCGGGTCCGCGCGCGCGGACTGTTTCGACGAAGCCGCGGGCTATCAGAAAGTCAACCCGCTGATCCTGCGTGCGATCGCCTGGCAGGAGTCGCACAACCAGCCCAACGCGCTGCATAAGAACGCGAACGGTTCGACCGACTACGGCGTGATGCAGATCAATTCGGTCCATCTGGCTACGCTGGCTCAATACGGCATCTCTACCGGCACGCTGATGGAGCCGTGCAAGAATGTTTACGTCGCCGCGTGGCATCTGCGCCAGAAAATGAACAAGTACGGCAACACGTGGGAAGCAGTCGGCGCCTATCATTCGGAAACGCCTTCGCTGCGCGACAAATACTCGCAGCAGATCGTCGCAATCCTGCAGAAATGGAAGCTGATGCCGCCTGCGCACTAAACCGGGCGGATCGGTATTTCCCCGCGCGGTTCGGCGGCTGCCGGACATTTGATGCACAATGCGGCTTCGCGCCGCTGCCGTCTCGCGCTGCGGATCCGACTCGTGACCCGGCTCGGATTGGGGCTTTGGCAGCGGACCCGCATTCTTCCGTCAGGTTTTCCGTATTGCGATGAACCAGCTGCCACTGCCCGTCACCGTGCTCTCGGGTTTTCTGGGTGCCGGCAAGACCACGCTCCTCAATCACATTCTCGCGAACCGCGCCGGACTGCGCGTGGCGGTGATCGTCAACGATCTCGCGGCCGTCAACATCGACGCTACCCTGGTACGCGACGCCGCCGAGCTCTCGCATGTCGATGAGCAGCTTGTCGAGATGTCGAACGGCTGCATTTGCTGCACGCTGCGTGACGACCTGCTGATCGAGATCCGGCGTCTTGCCGCCGAAGCGCGCTTCGATGCGATCCTGATCGAATCGACAGGCGTCGCCGAGCCGATGCCGATTGCCGAAACTTTCACGTTTGTCGACGACGACGGCGCGTCGCTTTCCGACGTTGCGCGGCTCGACACGATGGTGACCGTCGTCGACGCATTCAATTTCCTGCGCGACTACGGATGTGCCGATGCGTTGTCGGAACGCGGCATCGCGGCGTCGGAAGAAGACGACCGCACGCTGGTCGAATTGTTGATCGACCAGATCGAATTCTGCGACGTGCTTGTTGTGAACAAGACCGACCTCGTCAGTGCCGACGAACTCGCCCAGCTGCAAAGCATCCTCGCGCGTATCAACCCGCGCGCGGTGCAGGTGGTGTGCCGCTTTGGCGCGGTACCGCTTGACGAAGTGCTCGATACGAAGCGCTTCAGCTTCGACGAGGCGTCGAATGCGCCGGGCTGGCTCGCGACGCTTTATCACGATCACGACGACCATCACAGCGGCGAAGCGGACAAGTATGGCATCGGCCATTTTGTCTATCGCGCGCGCCGGCCGTTTCATCCCGAGCGGCTATGGGCGCTGCTCCATCAGGAATGGAAGGGCGTGTTGCGCACCAAAGGGTTCTTCTGGCTTGCAACGCGCAACGACATCGGCGGGTCGCTATCGCAAGCGGGCGGCGCATGCCGTCATGGCCCGGCGGGGACGTGGTGGGCCGCGCAGGATCGTAGCGAGTGGCCGCATGACGACGACGAGCTGATGGCGGAAATCGTTGCGGACTGGCACGGCGACCCGGACGATTACACGATCGGCGACCGTCGCCAGGAACTGGTGATGATCGGTATTCACATCGACCCGGCCATATGGAGCACGAAGTTCGACGCGTGCCTGTTGACCGACGACGAGTACGCGCAAGGTCCCGATGCGTGGAGACAATTCGCTGACCCATTCCCGACATGGGACGCGAATTTCGAAGACGACGATGGTGAAGACCATCAGCACGATCATGACGCCGACCACGATCACGGCGATGGTGAAATCGTGCGCCGTCATTCTCATTGAACATACCGCTCGCGCGATAAGCTCGATCGGCGAAGGTGGTCCCACGCCACCGGAAGCACACGAAAAAAAACCCGCCGAGCGGCGGGTTTTCAACAATTCAAGCTATTTACGCTTTGCGCTTGTTGACTGCGTCCTTGAATGCCTTACCGGCCGTGAACTTGACAGTCTTGGCAGCCGGAATCTTGATGGTTTCGCCGGTCTTCGGGTTGCGGCCCGTACGTGCTGCCCGCGCGCCCGAACCGAAGCTGCCGAAGCCGATCAACTGAACTGCATCCCCTTTCGACACAGCCCGCTTGATGACTTCGAGCAGCGTGTCCAGCGTCTCGCCGGTTTGAGCCTTGCTGGCGCCCGTCTGACCTGCGACGGCGTCGATCAGTTCCTGTTTGTTCATTAAGGTTCCTTTCTGGTTTAGGTTGACACGAACAGCGCGAACGCGCCGATTATACGTGCGCGCGCCGCGCCGTCGAGCAGCGACGGCTTGGGAATTCCCCGACCTAAGCAGCGCGCTACCGAGCTGCGTCGAACGCCGTGCTGCCGCTACCCTCGCGGCGCTTGCTATGATAGCGCAGCGCAAACCCAATCTGGACAAGGGTTTCGAAGAATTACACGCTGGCCGGCCTGATCCAGCATGGAATGCGGCAAATAGCGCGCCGCACACACCGTATACCCGCCTTGGACGGGCTTCGGAGCCGCTTCAGCGTTGGTTTTTGCCAACGTTTCACGCGTCTCGAGCGGCGTGAAAGCCCCACCGTGCAGGGCTCCCGCCGCATTCAACCCGAACTGCCGGACTGTTTTCCGCATCGCATGACTGCATCGCTGCCCCCCGCTACGCTCGCATTTCGCGACGATGGCATACCTTACTCACCGCTTTACGACGACATTTATCACAGTGCCGTTGGCGCTTTCGCGCAGGCGCAGCATGTGTTTTTGCAAGGCAACGGCCTGCCGGGGA
>DASXXR010000191.1:0-6772 GCA_036502945.1 Paraburkholderia sp.
AGGGGCTTCGGCCCGAATTGCATCGTGATATTGGCAGTAGACAGCACGGCGCGTACCTTTGAATGTAGATCGCTGAAAAACCAGAGATTTTAGCAGGTTATCCTGGCAGCCGCGCCTGGGCACCGCGCCTGACACCCGCGCCGCGCTTCGCCCCGTTTCAGCGGTTCCGGTGCGGCTGCAGCACGTCGATGAACGCTGCGAAATCGGCGTCCGCGAGGCCCAGCGCGGCGGCGCGGCGCACTACCTGCTGCACCGCGCCGGACACCGGCATCGGCGTACCCGTTTCGTACGCGGTCGCAGCGATCGTGTCGACGTCTTTCTGAAAGGTCCGCATTGCGCCGATCGGCGGCAGGCCGCTCTGCGTCAACCCGTCAGACCGGGCCCGCAAAAACCCATTTCCACTTTTCAATTCCTCTTCGTCAGATTGTTGCGGCTTCGGCAGGCGATGTCCGTTTTGGCCGCTTCATGCGTCCATCACAGCGGCTCGTAGCGACGGCTGGCCTCGCGGCCGGCTGTCGCGGGTGCCGCTGTGGGTGGCCGTGATGGCTGCCGTTGCGGGTGCCGTTATGCGCTGTCGTTACGGCTAGCCTTTTGCAGCACCGACCCGCGCGCGCCAGGCACGCACCGTGCGTCACAAACGGAATTCGTTCCGCGCATCGGCATTGCCTATACTTTTTTCGATCAACGGGAGGTGGACCATGAACGAACACGTGTACAAGCAGATCGAGCTGACCGGATCGTCGACGAAATCGAGCGACGACGCCGTGCGCACCGCCATCGAGAAAGCCACGAAGACCCTGCGCAACCTGTGCTGGTTCGAAGTGGTCGAAACGCGCGGGCATATCGAGAACAACCTGGTCTCTCATTGGCAGGTCACGATCAAGGTCGGCCTGCGCATCGAAGACTAGGCGAGAGGAATGAAAAGGCTGCGCCGGGGTCGCGCAGCCTGTTCTTTTTCTTTTCGCCGACCACGCTGTACACCATCCGCGACGCCGCGCAGAAAACGTGCGCCAGCGCGAGCCTCCGGCGAGCCGTCATGCATCAGCCCCGCAAAGCCGGACATTGTTTCTACAATAGACGCCACGGCGCTCGCTTCAATCCGCCGACGGGCAGATAGCCACTGACGCGGAGCCTCGATCCGCCGCACTGCCCAATGAATCGCGCCGCCGCTGAAACCACGCATCTACACAAGGAAAATGGCGAATGGGCAAGCTCACTACCCACGTGCTCGACACCGCGAACGGCCGCCCGGGCGCGGGCGTCAAGATCGAACTCTTCGCACTGTCAGGCGCTGCGCGCCGCGTGCTGAAAACCGCCATCACGAACGATGACGGTCGCTGCGATGTCCCTCTGCTGGAGGGCGAAGCATTCGCCACTGGCGAGTACGAGCTCATCTTCCATGCCGGCGATTATTTCGCCGCCGCGGGCGTGCGCGTGCCGGAACCGCGCTTCGTCGACCGCGTCGTGCTGCGCTTCGGCATAGCGGACGCCGCTGCGCACTATCATGTGCCGCTGCTGGTGTCGCCGTGGTCGTATAGCACGTATCGAGGCAGTTGAGCGGGGCAGTTAGGCGGGGCAGTTGAGCGGGCACGACAGCCGCCGCACCGGCCAGACCAGCTGCCCATATGCTGCTGCCCTTCGCAGACGCATTGGAGACACCCGCAAAGCGCGCCTGTCCGCTGCGAACCCGCCCTGCGATAAGCCGTCGCATGCCGCCCACCGAGCGCACCGAGCACACCGATACGCGCCCTCGCGCGCCACGCACAGAACAACGATCAGCAGTGGAGGAGTTTCATGGAAGGCTTTATCACCGACTGGCTGAATCTCGCGATTCGCTGGTTTCACGTCGTCGTGGCGATCGCCTGGATCGGCGAGTCGTTCTATTTCGTCGCCCTCGACAACAGCCTCAAACCGCCGCAGGACCCAAACCAGCGCCGGCGCGGCGTGTTCGGCGAATTGTGGCACGTGCACGGCGGCGGCTTCTACAACATGCAGAAGTACACCGTCGCGCCGCCCGACATGCCCGACGACCTGCACTGGTCGAAATGGCCGTCATACACGACATGGCTATCCGGCTTCGCCCTCTTCACGGTGCTGTATCTGTTCGCACCGAACACGTTTCTGATCGACCGGAACGTGCTCGACATGGGCCCCGTCGTCGCGATCTTCTCCGCGCTGGGTTTCCTCGCGGGCGGCTGGATCGTATACGACGCGCTGTGCCGCGTGCTCAGCAACAGCGACCGCGTACTCGGCGTCTGCGTCGGGCTCGCCGTGCTGGCCGGCGCGTGGCTCGCATGCCACCTCTTCGCCGGCCGCGCGGCCTATCTGATCATGGGCGCAACGCTCGCCACGATCATGTCCGCCAACGTGTTCTTCGTGATCATCCCGGGCCAGCGCAAGATGGTCGACGCGATGCTCAACGGCGATACGCCCGACCCGATCTACGGCAAGCGCGGCAAGCAACGTTCGGTGCACAACACGTACTTCACGCTGCCCGTCGTGTTCGCGATGCTGTCGAATCACTATGCGATGACGTACACGCATCCGTACAACTGGGCGGTGCTCGCCGTGATCATGCTGGCCGGCGCGCTGATCCGTCAGTTCTTCGTGATGCGTCACCGCGGCCGGGTCTTGTGGTATCTGCCGCTTGCGGGCGTCGTGCTGATGTTCGTGGCGCTCGTCTGGACCCTACCGAAGCCCGTCGTGCCGCAGGCGCAAGCGGCCAATGCGCCGGTGGTCAAGGTAGCGGATATCGTGCCGGTGCTGCAGCAGCGCTGCGTGGCGTGTCACTCGGCACATCCGACGTTGATGGGCAGTGCGCCTGCCGGCGTGCTGCTCGATACACCCGATGAAATATCGCAGAACGCACAGCGGATTTATCAGCAGGCGGTCACGCTCAAGGCGATGCCGCTCGGCAACGTCACGCATATGACCGACGACGAGCGTCTGAAGATTGCCGCGTGGTTTCAGGGCGGCGCGATGAAGTAGGAGGCGATGCGTCGTCAGCGCATTTCTGGAAATGTAGCCCTTGGGCCACATTTTTGGATAAATCCGGGTGATCTGTAGCCTAAAGGGCACAATACGTTTATCTCTTATTGTGCCCTTTAGGCTACAATAATCGTTATATCGTTCTTTTTTGAGGCCCCGGGGCTACAAATGACTACTCTCGCCGACGTTTCAGGCATGTTGAAGGATGTCCGCCGCGAATCCAGCCTGTCACAGCAGGAACTGGCACGCAGGGCCGGCGTCGCGCGAACCACCGTTGCGCGGATGGAAACGCTCGCAAAGGGCGATATGAGCGTCTCAGTATTGGTGCGGCTGCTCGAGGCCGCGGGGTATGACCTCAAGCTCGTCGCCCACGGCCATGGCCGTACGCTCGACGATATCCTCGCCGAGCAACGCATGCCGCCAGGACCTCACCAATGAGGCTCGATATCCATGTCCAAGGCCGCAAAGTCGCATCGCTCTTTCGCGAGCGCGACGACTACGTGCTGCAATACGACGAGGGCGTAGCGCAGCGCGATTTCGTCAGCCTGACGATGCCCGTGCGCGACGAGCCGTGGCGCTGGCCGCGCGACCTGCATCCGTTCTTCCGCCAGAACCTGCCCGAAGGCTATTTGCTCAATCTGATCCGCGAGCAGTTTGGTCCCCTGCTCGATGGCACCGATCTATCCTTGCTCGCGGTCGTCGGTGCGATGGGAATCGGGCGCGTCACGGTAACGCCGGAGGGCGTCCCGCCCGGCTCTGAACTGCAGCCGCTCGATATCAAAGACATCCTGCACGGCGATAACACCGCTGATCACTTCGCCGCGCTCGTGCGCGACTACGCGCGCGCGGCGGTCTCCGGCGCCGTGCCGAAATTTATCGCGCCGGCTACCCTGACCGACGAGCGCGCGGCGCCCGCAGTCGCGATGCTATCGCTCGGCAAATCGACGCTCAAAACGAGCCGCTATCTTGTCAAGGGCTCGGACGAAAACACGCCGTTTCTCGGCTTCAACGAATTCTATTCAATGCGTGTTCTCGAGCGGCTCGGCGTCGCGCCGGTTGCGCGCACGCAAATGTCCGACGACGGACGTGCGCTGGTCGTCGAACGGTTCGACGTTGACGAGCAAGGCTTCCCCGTGTGCGGCGTCGAAGATATGTGTGGTTTGCTCGGCCTGCCGCCACACGAGAAATACAACTCGACGACCGAGAAAATGCTCAACGCGGCGAAGGCCTATCTGCTTCGGCGCGACAGTTTGCGAGAACAGCTTGTGCAACTCGGCTGGCACTTGCTCGCGAACTACGTCGTGCGCAACGCCGACTGCCATACGAAAAACGTCGCGCTCTTTTATACGAACGTCGACGATGTCGCCTTCACGCCGGTCTATGACATCGTCACGACGCAGGCTTATCCGCGCTTTGCGGCGAATCCGCCTGGCTTGCCTGTCGACGGCCGCAAGACCTGGGCACCTGGCAAAACGCTCGAACGCTTCTTCAACACGCGTATGGGTATCGCGCCCGGGCAATATGCACAAATGGTCGAAACGCTTTGCGATTCGGCTGTGACCGTGGGGCACGAATTGATCGAAGCCGCGCGAAACGAACCGCAATGGCGCGGCGTCGCCAAGCAGATGCTGCATGCGTGGAACGACGGAATGGAATCGTTGCGCAGCCCGAAGAAAAGTGTGCAGTTCAAGAGTCTGACGCAAGCGATCGAAGCGGCTGGCTTTTCCGCGGCGCAGCCCGCGGTTCGCACGCGCGAGGTGATCGGCCGTTCGCCGCTACTTGGCAAGCGCAGCTAGGCCACTGCCAACTGCCGTTGCCGGCACATTCAAAGCATGGCCGCGCTCAGCGCCTCGCTCGTCAGCCAGAACGACTCGGCAAGATCCTGTTCGTCCAGATTCACGCCTTCACCCCCTCGATCGACGACGATAAAGTCGCTCACCTCGCCCAACGCAATCAGCGGATGATGCCAAACGCCCTTTGCGTAATTCACACCCTGCCAGCCACGCGTAACGAACGCGCGTAGTTTCGTCGGATCGAGCACGCCGGCCGGCGCGACGACAATCAGATACGGCTTGTCATTCAGCGGTATGAACGTCTGGCTGCCCAGCGGATGCCGTTCGAGCATCGTCACCTCGAACGGCAAAGCACGCGGCTGGCCGCGAAACAGATTGACGAGCGTGCGCCCGTGTGCGTCGGTCACATCCACGTTCGCGAGATCGTGATAGCGGATCGTCGTGCCCAGGTTGATCGGAATCTGCCTCGCGCCTTCGAGTGCGATCACATCGCCGAACGGCGCGAAGGCTTCGCGCGTCAGCGGTTCGATGACCCATTCGTTCATCATGCGAGCGTGCCCCAAAGACGCAGACGCGACACGCCGCCGTCAGGAATGATGTTAAAGCGCACATGGGTGACCGGGCCGAGCGCCGCCACCTCGCTTTCGAACCCATGCTGCCTGTCCATCTGCAGCTTCTGCTCGGCGAGCAGAACCGGCCAGAACATCGCCTGCGTGATCAGCGAGCTGGCGGTGCCACCCGTCACATAGGCCGCCTGGATCGAGCAGCGATCCGGATAGTTGCCCTTGAAGTGCGCAGTATCGACTTCGATCTTTCCGATCACCCCCGGCTGCGCGAGCGCGACGATCGCCCAGTCGTTGCCCGGCTCGCGGCGCCGGCGCGTTTCCCAGCCGTCGCCCATGTTCACGCCACGGCCCGGCATCAGCATGGTCGATGCGGCGCCGAAGTGCTGGTTGTTCGCGGCAACCACGTATGCGCCGTTTTCCATCGCGGCCAGATCGAACGGTTCGGTGCGGCTCGCGGCCGCCCAGTCGACCTGCGGCTGCCCGTACACGCGCAGCCGCGCAATGCCGCCGTCCGGATAGATATTCACGCGCAGATGCGTGTACGCGTTCGTGTCCGTCACGTCGACGTACTGGTGGCTGTTGCCTTGCAGCGTTGTCGACGGCACGATCTCCGTCCATTGCGTCGACGGCTCCGGCGCGCCGCCGACGACGCGCGCCGCTTCCACCGAAGCCGCCGGCGGGAAGTTACCCGTGAAGTGGCTCGTATCGAGGTCGAGCCCTTTGATCACGCCAGCACGCGCGAGCTTCACGACACACCAGTCGTAGCCGTTCGTGCGCTTGCGGCGCGTTTCCCAGCCGTCCATCCACTTGCCGTGCTCGTCGTACTTGCCCGGAATGAAGACGGCGGGTTCCGGGTTCAGCATGCGTTCCTTCGGCGCGAAGAAATCGTCGCTGGCTTCGAGCGCTTGCGCGCCGAGACGCGGATCCGCGAGATTCACATAGCGGCGCGTGAATTCGGGCGCGTTGGGGTCGAGAATCGGGAGAGCCATCGTTGTCTTCCTTGAGGTCTTTGTGGTCCTTGCGCGTTGCTCAAGCGTCGAGCAATGCGTCGAGCCGCAATCGTGCGATCCGATAGATCTGGTCGAGGCTTGCGCGCAGTTCGTCGGCGCGGCTGTGATTCACGCGCGCCTCGAAGTTCGCGATGATGCCGCGGCGATCGTAGCCGCGCACCGCGAGAATAAAAGGGAAGCCGAACTTCTCGCGATACGCGGCGTTCAGGCGCTGCAGTTTTTCGAATTCTTCCTGCGTGCATTGATCGAGGCCAGCGCCGCTTTGCTCGCGCGTCGATTCGGCGGTCAGCTCGCCGCGCACCGCGGCCTTGCCCGCGAGCTCCGGGTGCGCATTGATCAATGCGAGCTGCTTCGCTTCACCCGACGTCTCCACGATGTTCGACATCCCGCGATGCAACGCAGCGATGCTCGCGAA
>DASXXR010000192.1:0-7307 GCA_036502945.1 Paraburkholderia sp.
ACTCCATTACGTCACACGCAGCGCAAACCGGACGCGCCCGTCAAACCGTCGCCATCGCGTCGAGCGGCTGGCCTTCATACAACTGGCCGAAGCGGTTGCCGAGGAATTCGCGCAATGACACCTGCTCCTGCCGCACAAAACCGCTTTGCGGCAGCTTCTTCTCGCGAAACAGATCGAGCACCGCGCACATCGCGCCGGCCGTCGTGATCTGGATTGCGCTCATCGACATGCCGCAAACCCGCTTCGCGAAGATCTTGCGCGTGAACACTTCCTGCACCAGCTGGCCGTCGCGCATGCCGGTGACGGTTATGAAGACCAGCACGACGTCTTGCGCGGTCGACGGCACCGAACGGCGCATGATCGACTTCAGCGTGTCGCGGTCGGTCGCGAGGCGCAGATCTTCGAGCAGGAACTGCATCAGATCGCGATGCCCCGGATAGCGGACCGACTTGTAGTCGAGCGACTCGACACGGCCCGACAGTGTCTCGCACAGCGTGCCGAGGCCACCCGACGTGTTGAACGCTTCGTACTCGGTGCCGTCGAGCGAAAAATGCTCGAGGCCTTCGAGTGGCTGCACCCATTGCGTGCGGCTGTCGCGAATCGCCTCACACGGCTGGCAGTACTCGTTGATCAGACCGTCGACGCTCCACGTCAAGTTGTACTTCAGCGCATTGGTCGGAAACTCCGGCAGCGCGCCGACGCGCATCTTCACTTCGCGGATTTCGCTGAAGCGATTCGCCAGTTCGTGCGCGGCAATGCCGATGAAGCCCGGCGCAAGACCGCATTGCGGCATGAACGCGTGGTCCGCGCCGTCGGCGAGCGCGCGGATTGCGTGGGTTGCGCGGACGTCTTCGGTCAAGTCGAAGTAATGGACCCCCGCGCCCTTCGCCGCCACGGCGACGTTCACCGCAAGGTAATACGGCAACGCGTTGACGAGCACGTCGAAACCTTGCACCGCGGCGCGCAGCGCGGCGGCATCGGCGGAATCGACACGGCGGGTCGGGATGCCTTGTGCGGCGAGCTTGTCGAGCGCGTGCGGGTCGCGGTCGAGTGCGACCACTTCGTAGTCGCCGGTTTCGCGCAACATGTGGGCGATGGTGTGACCGATCAAACCTGCGCCAACGATGGCAACTTTCATGCGCCTCTCCTTGTTCTCTCGATGCATTTGTCGGGAATGACGCGCCGCGCGGCTTGAGCTCAAACCTGGGTCTGAACCCGGGTCGTGGCTCCCGTGCGCGGCGCCCGGCGGGTAAAACCCTGCAACAAGTTTAAGGAGAAGGAAGGACAGTTCATACGCACAGAATGCTGCGCAATGACCATCAGATACGACGTTCTGACGATCGGATCAGTCGATTTGTCGAAAACTGGTAAAAATCGTATAAATACGCACGCTGCGCCCTACCCGCCGATCATCCCGCGATCGATCTTGCGCGCGAGAATGATCGACGTCGTCGTGCGTTCGACACCGGCGAGTGCGCCGATCTGATCGAGCAGTTCATTGAGCCGGTCCGGCGAATCGGCGCGCAGCCACGCGACGTAGTCGAACTCGCCGCTCACCGCGCACAGCAGTTGTACTTCGGGCATCCTGCCAAGCCGCTTCTGCACGTCCGGGCCGTACTTCGGCGCAATGATGATGCCGACATACGCATAGATGCTGGCATCGAGCACGTCCTGCCCGAGCCGCACGCTATAGCCGGCAATCACGTTCGAGCGCTCGAGCCGCGCGATACGGGCAATCACGGTGGTGCGCGCAACGCCGAGCTGGCGCGCGAGGTTCGCTACGCTTTCACGCGCGTTATTCTGAAGTGCGGCAACGAGGTTGCGGTCGAGATCGTCGAGTTGATCGAGGCGCGGTGGTCTCATCGAGGGCAAAGGAAGATTCGTTAGCGGATGCGCGGCGCGGGCCGCGTGGTCACCCGGATTATGCCCGCTTCCGGCGGCTCGCTGAATACGCGGCCGATCGCCTCGCGGGCGCGCGCCACGCGGCTCATCACGGTGTCGACCGGTATGTCGAGCACGTCGGCTGCTTCGCGATAACCCAGTCCCTCGACGGCAATCAGCAGCATCACGATGCGCTGCGGTTCCGGCAACTGATCGACCGCGTCGACAATCTGCTGCTTGAACGCGTCGCTCTCGGGATTGCCTCCCACACTGTGGGCGGCGGTCTCCGATGCAGGGCCACCCTGCCACTCGCCGTTCGCGCGGCTGCGCAAGCGGCTCGTGCGCAATTCGTCGAGCCAGATTCGACAGGCGATCGAATAGATCCAGCAAAGCAGATCCGTTCGTGGCGCCAGCTGACGCGATCGTTCGAGCGCCCGCATACAGGTTTGCTGCACCAGTTCTTCCGCGTCGCGCGGGCTGCCCGTGACGCGCAACGCAAATGCCCACAACTTCGGCAGCAGTCGGGGTAGTGTTCTGGAAAACTTTGCCGTACTCACCAGCAGGGTCCCTCCCATGACTTCGACTGGCATCAGCCTGGAAGCGTGCGAACTGCACGCACAACGTCAGAACGACTCATGCGGAAGCCGTTTTGATGATTGCGCCAAGGCTCATCAAAGTCTGAGGAACGGTCACGGTGCAACGTGTCGCCAATGCGCCGGGCTCGATGCTCCATCCATGGATAATCGAAGCCGTGCGCATGCGAGACTGCGCGTGCGAACCGGAATAAAATCCGTGCAGCGAGCGTTCCATTGACGACGCAGACGCCGGTCCGCATAGACGGGCTGCTCCGCACGACCACCCCTATGGAGAGGATATGCACTCGAACACGGTCCACCCGTGCGACGAGCGACTGCCCGCAGGCCGGTTGCTTACGCTAGGCATCCAGCACGTACTCGTCATGTATGCGGGCGCCGTCGCGGTGCCGCTGATCGTCGGCAGCGCGCTCAAGCTGCCGAAAGATCAGGTCGCGTTCCTGATTAGCGCCGATCTCTTCGCGTGCGGCATGGCAACGCTGATCCAGACGCTCGGCCTGTGGGTCTTCGGCATCCGGCTGCCTATCATCATGGGTTGCACATTTGCCGCGGTCGGCCCGATGATCGCGATCGGCACCAACCCGAATCTGGGCATTCTCGATATCTTCGGTTCGACGATCGCGTCCGGCGTGATCGGCATTCTGCTTGCACCCGCGACAGGCCGGCTGCTCAGACTGTTTCCGCCGGTCGTGGTCGGCGTGGTGATCGCTGTGATCGGACTGTCGCTGATGGAAGTGGGCATCGACTGGGCCGCAGGCGGGGTCGGCAACCCGGATTACGGCAACCCGGTTTATATCGGGCTGTCGCTCGTCGTGCTCGTGCTGATCCTGCTGATCAACCGGTTCGCCAAGGGCTTCGTTGCGAATATCTCGGTGCTGCTCGGCATCATCGCGGGGTTCGTGATCGCGGCGCTGCTCGGGCACGTCGACATGGGCGGCGTCGCCCGTGCGCCATGGCTCGGCCTCGTGATGCCGTTTCACTTCGGTCTGCCGCGCTTCGATCCGCTGTCGATCGCGACGATGGTCATCGTGATGTTCGTCACATTCATCGAATCGACCGGCATGTTCCTCGCGGTCGGCGACATAGTGGGCCGTCCCGTCGACCAGAAGTCGCTGGTGCGCGGCTTGCGCGTCGATGGCCTCGGCACGCTGCTTGGCGGTATCTTCAATGCGTTCCCGTATACGTCGTTTTCGCAGAACGTCGGGCTGGTCGGCATCACCGGCGTGAAGAGCCGCTTCGTCTGCGCGACGAGCGGCGCGATCCTCATCGTGCTCGGCCTCGTGCCCAAGATGGCGCAGGTGGTCGCATCGATTCCTGCATTCGTGCTCGGCGGCGCGGGCATTGTGATGTTCGGCATGGTGGCCGCGAACGGCATCAAGGTATTGTCGAAAGTGGACTTCGTGAAGAGCCATCACAACCTGTTCATCGTCGCGGTCAGCATCGGGCTCGGGCTGGTGCCGGTCGTGTCGCCGAACTTCTTCGCGCGGCTGCCGTCTGCGCTGTCGCCGCTATTGCACAGCGGGATTTTGCTGGCCGCGGTCTCGGCTATCGTGCTGAATCTGGTCTTCAACGGTGTGAAGGGCGAGCGGGCGGCGATGCACGACCTGCACCGCGCCAGCCAGGATTTCGAATAGCCCGCAGCCGATAGTCAGATAGTCAGTAAGCCGACGCGTCCGCATCGGCCGATATCCGGCGAACGGACGGGCCGGCGCAATCCCGCTTCAGGCTTGCCGACAAAATCCCTTCGTCCGCCTTGTCCCGATGGTTTCGGTTGTAAGTAGTTGTCGCATTGGCGTCGCAATGGCCCGATATCGTGATATTAATAAGCGCGGCGTGCTGCCGGTCGTCGAACGCATCGTTGCGTCGCACCGCCTCGCCTCAATACGAACAGACATCCGGAGTCTCGATGAAAAAAACACTCGTCATTCTCGCATCCGCACTTTCGATCAGCAGCGCATTTGCGCAAACTGCCGCGCCAGCTTCCGCGCCTGCGATGTCGGCGGCTTCCGGCGCCGGCGGCAAGGCTCACCGCGAACAGCGCGTCGAGGATCGCATTGCCTATCTCCATGCGCAATTGAAGATTACGCCGCAGCAGGAACCGCAATGGAACACGTTCGCCGACGTTATGCGCGGCAACGGCGAAACGATGGGCAAGCTGTTTGAAGAGCGCCGCGCAAACGCGAACATCTCCGCGCTCGACGACATGCAGCAGTACGCCAGCATCGCGCAGGCGCACGCGGACGGCATGAAAAGACTCGTCGACGCTTTCGAGCCGCTTTATAACGGCATGTCGGCCGAGCAGAAGAAGCTGGCGGATACGACGTTCCGCAAGGTGCCGCCGCAAGGTGGAGGACGCCACTCCGGCCGCGCGGGCAAGAAGTCCGCGCCGGCAGACGACACTACGGTCAAGCCGTAAGCGCGTCTTACACTGGCGGGATGGCGGCGCCAGCCGCCGTCGGCTCCGCCCGCACGACGCCTGCCGCAACGGCAGGTGTTTTCTTTTGCGGTGCCCGTGCATCTGGCATGATGCGCATCTGTCAATCGCGCTTTCTAGTCGCGCTTTCTAATCGCTCACGGGTTGCGCATTGCGCGAGCCCGTTGCGTTTGCGCGTGCGACGCCCTCTGCCCTGCTACCCCATCCGATGATCGAACTGAAAGACCTCGACCTGCTAACCGACCCGGACGCACGGCGCGTCGTGAAAGACGAAACCGTCACCGTCGAGTTCGCAGCCGGCGACGGCGAATTGATGAGCCTCGAAGGACCGAACCGGTACACCCTCGGCGACGCGCTGATCACAGGCTCGACAGGAGACCGCTGGGTCGTGTCGCGCGCGCGCTTCGACGCGAAGTACGCGCCGGCCGGCACAGCGGCTTCGCACGGCACACCCGGCCCTTACCGTAACCGCCCGGCGGTCGTGCTCGCGAAGCAGATGCACGAAGCGTTTTCGCTCGCGCGTTCGGCCGCCGGTGGCGACGTGCTGCGCGGCACGGCCGGCGACTGGATCATGCAGTATGCGCCGGGTGACTACGGCGTCGTTCAGGCCGCGCGCTTCGCCAAGGTTTATCGCCGCGCGCCATAGCGTGCGCGCAGCGCCCGAGCGCGCTTGTTCGGGCGAATGTCAGCGCAACCTCAGGCGAATTCGTCGTCGAGTTCGAGCGTGACCTCGCGAGGCACGGCCTCGCCATTCGCATACTGCTCTTCGAGCGAGCCGATCGACGCCTCGACGTACGCGCGCAGCACCGCGAAACTGCGCGCGCGCAGCGGCGCCGGCAACGCGCGATAGCGCGCGAGTGCTGCTGGCGCAATCGCGATGTTCATCGTGATCCGGCGCGCCGTCGAGCCGAAGCGCATCGCGACCCAGTAGACCGCGAGGACCGGCGTGCCGTCGCCGGCGGGCCGTTCGGCGAATTGCGTCTGCTCCGGAAAGAGATCGCAGATGACGCGCGCAAGCTCTTCGACATCAGGACTCGCACACTCGAACTGGTAGGCTTCTTCCATTGTCTTGTGAAGAGGATTGAGAGAATGGCCCGCCGCACGTGGCGTTCAGGCCGCGCGCGGCGCGCTGCGGAACAGCTTGACCAGCGCCACCGCCAACGGCAACGCCGCCAGCACATAAATCGAATCGACCACCGCCAGCGACAGCACATGCGCCTGCGACAACGCGGCCGGCACTTCGATCAGCGCATGCGCGGCGATCGCGAGCGGCAGGATCGTCCAGGAACCCGCCCGCACGCCGCGCCACATCAGCACTGACAACGCAATCTGGAATACCAGCGACGCCAGGCGCTCGAGCACGAATACGCCGGCCTGCACCGGCGTCAGACTCACGACGATGAGATGAATGCGCATCTGCATCTCGAACGGAATATTCGACAGCGCGTCGCCGAGCTGACCGCGATTCTCGAGCACGGCGAACGCGATCCATTGCAATTGCACGAGCACGCCGGTGAGCCACGCTTCGGCGCCGCCATGCCCGAGGCCATAACCCAATGCCGCGGAGTCGCGCTGCCCGGAAGCCGGCGTGGACGATTTCCGCGCAGCACGCTTGAACATCCAGCGCATCGCAATGAAGCGCCCGACTTCCTGGCAAATACCGATCGCAAGCGCGCCGCAAACGACGAACGCGAGCGGATTCGACAGCCAGGCGGCCGTCGTCGGGTTCGAGCTCAGCAGATAGCCGTTCAATGCGCGCTCGATCACCATCGCGAACAGCGCGAAGACGGCAATCCCGGCAACCGCCTCGCGCCAGTCGAGCGCGAGCGGAGTGCGCAGACGGCGATACAGCACAATCGGTAAAGCAGCCACGAACAACGTCGCGGCGATCAGGCACGCGAGCGTAAGCGGTGAAACGGCCATGAGGTTCCTTGTGAGGGTATTCGGATAGTGAACGGCTTATAAGCTGGCAAACCGATCGCAAACGGGCGATGCGCATGCGCCGCCGCAGCCCGCATGATCGCAGATCAGCGCGCAATCGACGCGCGGCATCGCACTGTGCACCGTGTTCATGGCACGAGCCCTTCGCGGTTGACGCGTGCGCTTCGAAAAACGGAAAAGCACACGTCAGCCGCGCCGCTTCGCCATGAAGGACATTCCCGAAGCGGCCGAATCAGACGTTATCCGCGAGGCAAAGATCGAGAAAACCGCCAACGAGACGCGACGGCGCGCTCGCGTGCGGCACGAGAATCGAGAAGCGCCGCGTCAACGGCTGCGGCCCGAGCGGACAGCGGCAGAGCGCATCGTCTTCATGCCGCATCGACATGACGGACACGAAGCCGATTCCCATGCCCGCCCGCACCGATTCCTTGACCCCCTCGACACCCGCGATCTCCAAT
>DASXXR010000193.1:0-2416 GCA_036502945.1 Paraburkholderia sp.
GCCGCGGCGCGGGCGCTCGGCGTGCCGGTCGTTCATTTGCGCTTGCGTGTGTACCTGGTTGCATCGCTTGCTACGGCCGCGGCGGTGACCACCGGCGGCACGATCGGCTTCGTCGGTCTGGTCGTGCCGCACATGCTGCGCGTCGCATTCGGCAACGACCAGCGCATGTTATTGCCTGCCGCGGCGCTGGGCGGCGGCGTAGCGGTGATGGGCGCCGATCTGATCGCCCGCACGGTGATTGCACCCGCACAGTTGCCGGTGGGCGTGATTACCGCAATTGCCGGTGTGCCCGTATTCCTGTGGATGCTGCTGCGCAGGCGGCACTAATGAGCGCGCGGACGTCCGCTCACGCCACGCTTTCCGCGCAACGCGTCACGTTGCGCGCAGGCACGCGCACGCTACTCGACAGCTTCACGCATACGTTCTATCCCGGCGAGATCTGGTGCATTGCCGGGCCGAACGGCGCAGGCAAGACAACCTTGCTTTCCGCATTCGCGGGACTGTTGCGGCCGGCGGCGGGGCACATCGAGATCGACGGCCTGCGCGTCGGCGACTGGGCGCCGGTGCCGCTCGCGCAACGCCGCGCCGTGATGCCGCAAAGCGCGCACGACGCGTTCAGCGCGAGCGTGCTCGACATCGTGATGCTGAGCCGCTTTCCGCATCTTTCCGGATGGGGTTGGGAGCGCGCGGAGGACCGGGCGGCGGCGCACGCCGCGCTGACACTGCTCGGACTCGCGGACTTCGCGCCGCGCGACGTGCTGTCGCTATCGGGCGGCGAGCGCCAGCGGGTCGCGCTGGCTGCCGTGCTGTGTCAGGATGCGCCGCTGTTGCTGCTCGACGAACCGCTGTCGCATCTCGATCTGCATCACCAGATCGACTGCCTCGAGGCGCTTGCGCGATGGACGCAGGAACCCGGCCATACGGTGGTGTTCTCGTGTCACGACCTGAACCTCGCGCGCCGTTTCGCGACCCACGCGCTGCTGCTCGACGGCCGCGGCGAGGCCCACGCCGGCCCGGTTCGCGATGTGCTCACGCCCGCGCTGGCAAGCCGCGCATTCGGCTATCCGCTCGCGCTGATTCGCGACGGGCTCGACGAGGCGCTGATCCCCGCGCTCGGGCGCCCGCGGCAACCACGAACAAGCGCGTCGCCATCGTCCGGCGACGACGTATCGAATCCTCCTCTTTGACGACGATAGTTATGACTCTTCCGCTTTCCTCCCTGCCTGCAGTCGAACCGCTCGACGACACATTGCGCGCCGAGCTTCAGCACATCATCGACACGAAGACGAAACCGCCCGGCAGTCTCGGCCGGCTCGAGGCGCTTGCACGCCAGATCGGCGAGATCCAGCGGACCACGCGCCCGACCATCGAGCGCCCCGTGATGATCGTGTTCGCTGCCGATCACGGCATCGCCGCGGAAGGCGTGAGCCCGTATCCGCAGGCGGTCACGGCGCAGATGGTGTTGAACTTCATCGCGGGCGGCGCGGCGATCAATGCGTTTAGCGGCGTTGCCGGGCTCGCGCTCGAAGTGGTGAATGCGGGTGTCGCGTCGGCGTTGCCGGCGCATCCGAAGCTCATCGATATCCCGATCGCGCGCGGCACGCGCAACTTCGCGCACGAGCCTGCGATGACGCGCGACGAAGCGCTCGCCGCGTTGCGCGCGGGCGCGGAGCGCGTGCGGCAGCATGCGGCGCTCGGCACGAACGTGATCGGCTTCGGCGAGATGGGGATTGCGAATACGTCGGCGGCGGCCTGCTTGATGAGCCGCCTGTGCGCGCTGCCGATCGATGAATGCGTCGGGCGCGGCACCGGCCTCGACAACGCGGGTCTCGAGAAGAAACGCAACGTGCTGGCGGCGGCGCTTGCGTTTCACGCGGCATCATCCGATCCGCTCGATGTGCTCGCAACGTTCGGCGGCTTTGAGATTGCGATGATCGCGGGCGCGTATCTGGCTGCCGCCGAAGCGCGGATGACGATTCTCGTCGACGGTTTCATTGCGACCGCCGCGCTGCTTGTCGCGGTCGCGTTGGCCCCGGCGGTGCGCGAATACTGCGTGTTCGCGCACGCGTCGAACGAAGCAGGGCACCGCCGCATGCTCGACCATCTCGGCGCGCAGCCGCTGCTCGCGCTCGACCTGCGCCTCGGCGAAGGGACCGGCGCGGCGCTGGCGGTGCCGCTGCTGCGCGCGGCCGTCGCATTCGTCAACGAAATGGCGAGCTTCGAATCGGCGGGCGTCGCGGACCGCGATGCGTGAGCCGGTGCTGACAGGGTGTGAACCTGCGACGTGCGAACGCTCGGGGCATGAACCTGCGGCGCGCGAACCCGTGACGCGTGAACCCGCGAGGCGCGAACCGTGAATCCCCTCACCGAATTGCGCTATTTCTTCACCGCACTCGGCTACT
Organism: Paraburkholderia sp.; assembly: GCA_036502945.1. Lineage (GTDB taxonomy): Bacteria > Pseudomonadota > Gammaproteobacteria > Burkholderiales > Burkholderiaceae > Paraburkholderia. The sequence continues at coordinate 2,403 of DASXXR010000193.1, forward strand.
TCACGCGTGTGCCG
>DASXXR010000194.1:0-5700 GCA_036502945.1 Paraburkholderia sp.
AAGCAGGAACTGCTTCAGGATCGCCGCGTCGCCGGCGACGAAGCCGGAGCGCATGCCCGGCACGTTCGAGCGCTTCGACAGGCTCGACAGCATGACGACCCGCTCAAACCCGCGGCCGAGCCGGTGCGCCGCTTCGAGGGCGCCGAGCGGCGGCTTCGCTTCGTCGAAGTAGATTTCGGAGTAGCACTCGTCCGACGCGATCACGAAGCCGTAGCGGTCCGACAGCGCGAACAGCTCGCGCCAGTCTTCGAGCGTCAGCACGGCCCCGGTCGGGTTGCCCGGCGAGCATACGTAGAGCAGTTGCGTGCGCGCCCAGATGTCGGCCGGAATCGCCGCGTAGTCGCACGCAAAGTTGCGCGCCGGGTCGCTGTTGGCGAAGTACGGCTGCGCGCCCGCGAGCAGCGCCGCGCCTTCATAGATTTGATAGAACGGGTTCGGACAGAGTACGATCGCAGGCTGGTCCGCGCCTGGGTTTGCATCCGGGTTTGCGTTTGTGCCAGTACTGGCGCCCGCTTTTGTGTTGTGCGCGGCACGCAGCGGGTCGATCACCGTTTGTGCGAGCGCGAACAGCGCCTCGCGCGAACCCGCGACTGGCAACACCTGGGTGGCCGGATCGACGGGCGGCAGATGGTAGCGCCGCGCGACCCAGTGCGCGATCGCTTCGCGCAGCGGCTGCGAGCCGAGCGTCGCCGGATACGCCGACAGGCCAGGGAGCGACGCGATCACGGCGTCGCGGATCAGCGCGGGCGTCGGATGCTTGGGCTCGCCTATCCCGAAGCTGATGGGCGCAAGGCCGGCGGGCGGTGTGACGTCCTTGAAAAGCAAGCGCAGCTTTTCGAAGGGGTAGGGCTGGAGGGTGTCGAGTAGCGGGTTCACTTGGCGGATCGGGCCTGAATGAGGACGGACGGTCACAGATGCCCGCGGCGCGCGGCCGTGACAATGACGAAGCCGGGCGAACGTCGCGGACCGGGCCGAAGTGCCGAAGGTCATGGCACGGGCGCAGGGGTCCGATTATAGCGTGGCGCGGACGGCTCGCAGCGCCCGGGCGGTCGGGCAACCGGGTGACGGCAGGCAGCAAATGAACAGAAGCGGAGAGGCGATGCGGGCAGGAATAATGGGCACAGCGGCGGGAGCAGCAAGGGCGGCGGCAAAAGACGTGACGGATGGCGCAGCAACGGTGAAGGCAGTCGCAACAGCGACGTTGAAGACAGCGGAAAAGACCGCACCACGCAACCCGGGCGGCGCACGATGAGCAACCGTCTTCGCAACGGGCCCGTGCTCGCGATCCTGCTCGGCTCGGCGGTCTGGGGCGTGATCTGGTATCCGCTGCGGATCCTGGCGGCGCTCGGCATTTCCGGCACGGCGGCGAGTGCGCTGACAAGCGGCGCCGGCTTCATCTGCGTATTGCTGATGCGCCGGCACGCCATCTCGACGGTCCGTTGGCATTGGGTGCTGCCGGCACTCGCGCTTGCCGCGGGCATCACGAATCTCGGTTTCATGTGGGGCGCGATTCACGGCCAGGTGATGCGCGTGCTGCTGCTCTTTTATCTGACGCCCGCGTGGACCGCGCTCTTCGCGCATTTCATCCTGCGTGAACGCCTGACCTGGGCGGGAGCGGGGCTCGCGGCACTGTCGCTGGCCGGCGCGATGCTGATGCTGTGGTCGCCGCAGCTCGGGCTGCCGGTGCCCGGCAGCCCCGCCGAATGGGCCGGGCTTGCCGCCGGAATGGGCTTCGCGATGAGCAACGTGCTGACGCTGAAGACGGTCCGCGAACTGCCCGACATGAAAGCCGAAATGCGCACCGCAACCATTTTCGGCGGTGCGGCGCTGTTCAGCGCGTGCGCGTCGTGCTTCGAGGCGATGCCGGCGCCGCCGGTCGGCGTGCATCTCGGCGAAGCCGCGCTGCTGGTGCTGGCGCTCGGCCTCGTGTTGGGTGCAAACAACATGATCGTGCAATACGGTCTCGCGCGTGTGCCGGCCAATCGCGCGTCGATCGTCATGCTGTTCGAGATCGTCGTGACCGCGCTGAGCGCGTGGCTCCTTGCTGGCGAAACGCCCGGGCCGCGCGAGTGGGCCGGCGGCGCGTGCATCGTGGTCGCATCGGCGCTGTCGAGCTGGGTGCATCGGAGCAAGGCCGAGCCCGAAACCGGCGGCGACGGCGATTCCGACCGCCGGGACGGCTCACGTGCGATGGTATGATTGCCCCTGCTCGTCGCGGTACGCTTTGTTGCACGCTTATTTAACGCCTGGCATGCTCGCAGGACCTGACATGAGGCGCTGCTGGTGCAGTGGGTCCTCCTGTTGGCCCAGTTACCCATGCGTTGTCGCGTACGCGTTTTTGCGTACCTTCCGTGTGGGTCAAGCCGCTGCGCTGAACCTGCGCAGGTTGTCCGCCATGTCCATGCGCACACGTGAGCGATCAGCTGAGCGGTCCGTTTCCCTTTTCTCTTTTCAATCAGCGATATCGCCGTGCGTCTGACCTCGATCAAACTCGCTGGCTTCAAATCATTCGTCGATCCCACGCATTTCCAGGTTCCGGGCCAGCTAGTCGGTGTGGTCGGGCCTAACGGATGCGGCAAGTCCAACATCATCGATGCCGTGCGCTGGGTGCTCGGCGAATCCCGTGCGTCCGAACTGCGCGGCGAATCGATGCAGGACGTGATCTTCAACGGCTCGACTGCGCGCAAGCCTGGCAGCCGCGCCAGCGTCGAACTCGTGTTCGACAATGCCGACGGTCGCGCCGCGGGCCAGTGGGGCCAGTATGCCGAAATCGCCGTGAAGCGCGTGCTGACGCGCGACGGCACGTCGAGCTACTACATCAACAACCTGCCGGCGCGCCGGCGCGACATCCAGGACATCTTCCTCGGCACGGGCCTCGGCCCGCGCGCGTACGCGATCATCGGGCAAGGCATGATCGCGCGGATCATCGAGGCCAAGCCTGAAGAACTGCGCGTGTTTCTCGAAGAAGCGGCAGGGGTGTCGAAGTACAAGGAACGCCGCCGCGAGACGGAGAGCCGCCTGCACGATACGCGCGAGAACCTGACGCGCGTCGACGACATCGTCCGCGAACTGGGCTCGAATCTGGAGAAGCTCGAAGGCCAGGCGGTCGTTGCGACGAAGTTCAAGGAATTGCAGGCCGACGGCGAAGAGAAGCAGCGCCTGTTGTGGCTGTTGCGCAAGAACGAGGCCGCCGGCGAGCAGGAACGCCAGCTGCGCGCGATCGAACAGGCGCAGATCGACCTCGAAGCGCAAACCGCGAAATTGCGGGAAGTCGAAGCGCAACTGGAGACGCTGCGCGTCGCGCACTATTCGGCAAGCGATGCGATGCAGGGCGCGCAAGGCGCGCTCTATGAAGCGAACGCCGAGGTGAGCCGCCTCGAGGCGGAGATCAAGTTCATCGTCGAATCGCGCAACCGCGTGCAGGCGCAGATCGCGGCGCTCGCGGCGCAGCGCGAGCAATGGCAGTCGCAGGCGGAAAAAGCGCGTGGCGATCTGACGGACGCCGAGGAACAACTGGCGGTCGGCGAGGAAAAGGCCGCGCTCGCCGAAGACGCCGCCGCGGCGAAACACGACGCGATGCCGGCCCTGGAAACGCGTTGGCGCGACGCGCAGACGCAACTGAACGAAGAGCGCGGCGGTATCGCGCAGACCGAACAGGCGCTGAAGCTCGAAGCCGCGCATCAGCGCAACGCGGACCAGCAATTGCAGCAGCTGCAGCAGCGCCACGAGCGGCTGAAGACCGAAGCCGGCGGCCTCGACGCGCCGGACGAGACGCAGCTCGAAGCGTTGCGCATGCAACTGGCGGAACATGAAGAGATCCTGAGCGACGCGCAGGCGCGCCTTGCCGACGCGCAGCACACGCTGCCGCGGCTCGACGGCGAACGGCGCAGCGCGCATGAGCGGGTGCAGACCGAAAGCGCGCAGATTCACCAGCTCGAAGCGCGTCTCGCGGCGCTCAGGCAGTTGCAGGAAAGCGTGCAGACCGAGGGCAAGATCCAGCCCTGGCTCGATCGCCACGAACTGGGCGCGTTGCCGCGCCTGTGGAAGAAGCTGCATGTCGAAGCCGGCTGGGAAACGGCTTTGGAGTCGGTGCTGCGCGAACGGCTCGCGGCGCTCGAAGTATCGAATCTCGACTGGGTGAAAGCGTTCGCGACCGATGCGCCGCCCGCGAAGCTCGCGTTCTATTCGCCGCCGGCTGCGGGCCAGCCGGTCGCGGCGCCGGCCGCGCTGCGGCCGCTGCTGTCGCTCGTGCGGATCGACGACGCCGGCTTGCGGGCGGTGCTGAACGACTGGCTGGGCCTCGCATTCGTCGCCGACGACCTCGCACAGGCGCTCGCGATGCGCGCGCAATTGCCCGACGGCGGTTCGTTCGTCGTGAAGGCGGGGCATGTGGTGACGCGCGTCGGCGTGCAGCTTTACGCGGCGGATTCCGAACAGGCCGGGATGCTGGCTCGCCAGCAGGAAATCGAAAACCTCACGCGCCAGGTGCGCGCGCAGGCGTTGCTCGCCGACGAGGCGAAGGCCGCGGCGATTCGCGCCGAGGCCGCGCACACGCAGGCGTCGCAATCGTTAAACGACGTGCGCCAGCAGGCAGAACGTGCGACGCAGCGGGTTCATGCATTGCAGATGGACGTGCTGAAGCTGACCCAGGCGCACGAGCGCTACACACAGCGCAGCACGCAGATTCGCGAGGAACTCACCGAGATCACCGCGCAGATCGAAGAGCAGCGCGCGCTGCGCGGCGAGTCGGAGGCGAACTTCGAACGTCATGATGCGGAGCTTGCCGAATTGCAGGCGCGTTTCGAAGACAACCAGCTCGCGTTCGAAGCGCTCGACGAAGAGCTGACCGCCGCGCGTGCGCAAGCGCGCGACCTCGATCGCGCCGCGACCGATGCGCGCTTCGCCGCGCGCAATCTGGCAAACCGTATCGACGAATTGAAGCGCAGCATTCAGGTTGCGCACGAGCAGAGCGAGCGGGTCGACGGTTCGCTCGAAGATGCACGCGCCGAACTCGAAACGATCAACGAGCAGACCGCGCATACCGGCCTGCAAGGCGCGCTCGAAATTCGCGCCGTGAAGGAAGAGGCGCTGCACGCCGCGCGTCTCGAACTCGACGACCTGACCGCGAAGCTGCGCCAGGCGGACGAGACCCGTCTGACGGCCGAGCGCGCGCTGCAGCCGCTGCGCGACCGGATCACCGAACTGCAGTTGAAGGAACAGGCCGCGCGCCTGAACGCCGAGCAGTTCATCGAGCAGCTCGCCGCGGCGGGCGTCGATGAAGCCGAACTGCAGGCAAAGCTGACGCCGGACATGAAGCCGTCGTACCTGCAGGGCGAAGTCACGCGGCTGAACAACGCGATTGCCGCGCTCGGTCCGGTGAACATGGCCGCGCTCGACGAACTGAAGGCCGCGAGCGAACGCAAGGCATTCCTCGACGCGCAATCGGCCGACCTGACGAGCGCGATCGATACACTCGAAGACGCAATCCGCAAGATCGACCAGGAAACGCGCACGCTGCTGCAAGGCACGTTCGACGAAGTGAACCGCCATTTCGGCGAGCTGTTCCCGCGCCTCTTCGGCGGTGGTCAGGCAAAGCTCAACATGACCGGCGACGAAATCCTCGACGCCGGCGTGCAGGTGCTGGCGCAGCCTCCGGGCAAGAAAAACTCGACGATCCACCTGCTGTCGGGCGGCGAAAAG
>DASXXR010000195.1:0-11569 GCA_036502945.1 Paraburkholderia sp.
CTGCGCTTGCAGAAGATTCCGGTGGGCCCGGTCGCGGTGTTCGGCGCAAGCAATTTTCCGCTCGCGTTTTCGGTGGCGGGCGGCGATACGGCGTCCGCGCTCGCGGCCGGTTGCCCGGTCGTCGTGAAGGCGCATCCGGCGCATCTCGGCACCTCGGAACTGGTCGGCCGCGCGATTCAAAAGGCCGTCGCCGATAGCGGCTTGCCAGAAGGCGTGTTTTCGCTGGTGATCGGCGCCGGCAACGAGATCGGCGAAGCACTGGTGGCCCATCCGGCGATCAAGTCGGTTGGCTTCACCGGTTCGCGGCGCGGCGGTCTCGCGCTGGTGAACATCGCAGCGCAGCGTCGCGAGCCGATTCCGGTGTTTGCCGAGATGAGCAGCATCAATCCGTTCTTCGTGTTGCCCGGGGCGCTCGCGAGGCGCGCCGAAGCGATTGCGGCGGGCTTCGTCGAATCCGTCACGCTCGGTGTCGGCCAGTTCTGCACGAATCCGGGCCTCGTGCTCATACTAGAAGGGCCGAACAAGCAGACCTTCATTGACGCCGCCGCCAAGGCGCTCGCGCAGAAGGGCGCACAGACCATGCTGACCGCCGGCATCGCGAATGCCTACAAGGCCGGTATTTCGCAACGCGGCGAATTGAACGGTGTGCAGAGCATCGCGCGGGGCACGTCGTCCGATGCATCGTGCGCGGCATTGCCGGCGCTGTTCCAGACCACGGCGATGCAGTTTCTCGACAGGGCGCAACTCGAAGAAGAGATCTTCGGACCGACGTCGCTGATCGTGACCTGCCGCGATGTCGGCGAGATGGTGAAGGTGGCCGAGTACCTCGAAGGCCAACTGACGGCGACGCTGCAAGTGGAACCGGAAGACCACGAACTTGCCCGCGAGCTGCTGCCCACGCTCGAGCGCAAGGCCGGCCGCATTCTCGCGAACGGTTATCCGACCGGCGTCGAGGTTTCACATGCGATGGTGCATGGCGGCCCGTTCCCGGCTACGTCGGATTCGCGCGCGACATCGGTGGGTGCGCTGGCTATCGAGCGCTTCTTGCGTCCGGTTTGCTATCAGGATCTGCCCGCGGGCCTGCTGCCTGAAGCTTTGCACGACGAGAACCCGCTCGGCCTCTGGCGGATCCGCGACGGCAAGCCTGTGCAGGGCTGAAGCGAAGCACGCGCTGCTGCCCGCTTTATCGCGGCGCGGCAGCGCCGACATCAAAACATCCAGAAAAACCGGGCGCGCGAGCGCCCGGCACCGCCCGAACGTGCCATGACCGACACCAGCCGCCGTTACCCCGATTCCGCCATCCGTATCTTCGATCCGCGTTTTACTTCGCTACGACTCTCGTCTGCATCGGTCGAATGTCTGTACGAGGGCGCGCGCTGGTCCGAGGGTCCGGTGTGGTTCGGCGACGCACGTGTACTGCTGTGGAGCGATATCCCGAACAACCGCATCCTGCGCTGGGATGAAGAGACCGGTGCCGTGACGCCGTTCCGCGGCCCATCGAACAACGCAAACGGCAATACGCGCGACCGCGAAGGCCGGCTCGTCACCTGCGAACATCTGACGCGCCGCGTGACGCGCACCGAGTACGACGGCACGATCACCGTGCTCGCCGACCGTTACGACGGCAAGCGTTTCAACTCGCCGAACGACGTGGTCGTGAAGTCGGATGGTTCGATCTGGTTCACCGATCCGAGCTTCGGCATCGACAGTTTCTACGAAGGCGAGAAACAGCAAGCGGAACTGCCGCAGTGCGTGTACCGCGTCGATGGCCGGTCGGGCGAAGTGACGCGCGTGGCCGACGACGTGCTTGGGCCGAACGGGCTCGCGTTTTCACCGGATGAATCGGTGCTGTACATCGTCGAATCGCGCGGCGAGCCACGCAAGATTCGTGCGTTCGATGTCGTGCAGAACGGCGTCGCGCTGGCGGACAATCGCGTGTTGATCGATGCGGGCTCTGGCACGCCCGATGGCTTTCGCGTCGATATTCACGGCAATCTGTGGTGCGGCTGGGGCATGGGCACCGACGAACTCGACGGCGTGCGCGTATTTTCGCCGCAAGGCGAGCCGCTTGGGCACATTGCGTTGCCGGAGCGATGCGCGAACGTCTGTTTCGGCGGCAGGCATCGCAATCGGCTGTTCATGGCGGCGAGCCATGGGTTGTATGCACTCTATGTGAATACGCAGGGTGTTAAGGGTGGCTGAACGTTGCCGATTGACCGGATTGCGTACCGCGTTGCCAAACAAGTCGATCCGTATACCGATGAGCCGGGCCTGACACGCGTGGCAAAACGCAGGTCTCGACCCAGCGCCGACGCTTGCCGTATCGAGTCCTCACTCTCCCACGCGATAAACGCGCCCGGTTTGCGCGCCCTCCACACTGCGCAGATACGCCAATGCGGCACGCTGTGCGCTGACCGGCTCGAAGCCGCGGAAGTACGGCGCGTAGCTTTCCATCGCTTCGATCAGCACGGTCGGGCTCACGAGGTTGATGCGCATGCCGCGCGGCAGTTCGATCGCCGCGCCGCGCACGAATCCTTCAAGTGCGAGGTTGACGGTCGTCGCACTGACGCCTTCACGAATCGGTTCGTCAGCGACAATGCCGCTCGTCAGCGTGAACGAGCCGCCGTCGTTCACGTACTGCTGCGCTGCGAGCACGACATTGACTTGCCCCATCAGCTTGTCGCGCAGGCCGACCCAGAACTGTTCGATCGACATTTCCGGCAGCGGCCCGAAATGTACTTTGCCGGTCGTCGTCACGACGCCGTCCACCTTGCCGATTTCGCCGAACAACCGTTCGACGCTGGCGGGATCCGTGCTGTCGACACGATGTGTGCCGCGCGTTGCGCCGACGTCGATCACTTCATGCCGTTCCTTTAGTGCGCTGACTACCGCCTGGCCTAACGTTCCGGTCGCGCCGATCACGACAATCTTCTTCATCGAAGGCTCCTGTGCGAGTTGCAAGAATGGAGCAGATTGTCACTGGCGTCCCGAAAAGAAACAATCGGTCGAAACGCGCGGTTTTTAAACCGTGCCTTTCCAGGCGTTTCCAGGCGTTTCGAACCCGCGTTGTGCAACGCGGGTCCATACCCGAACGCTATACAGCGATTTACTTGACACGCTGCAACTCGATTATCCGGTTCGGCCGTCGATGATTGAGCGCGTAGTGAATGCGGCCGCCGTATCGTAGATGCGTGTCCCTGCCGGGGCTACCGACCGTGTAATCGCCTTCATATTGCGGCACCGACATGCCCTTTTCGACGACGCTATAACCCGGTTCCAACGCAAGCAGCAGGTGATTGCCGCCGGCGCGGCTATCGAAGCCGGCCAGACCGTCGGCCGCTTCAGGCACGCTGTTATCCAGCGTCGCGTTGCTGGTTGTCACTTCGTCCGGGCCGATCACACCGTCGCCCGCGAGCCGCGCGGCCTCGCGGTTCTTGCCGTCGGTATCCACGGTGCTGTCGTGTGTGCGATCGTTATGCAGCTCGGCGCTAAGCGGGGTTGTTCCCGGTGTCTTTGACTGTGCATGTGTCGGCTTGTCTGCATCAATAGGGTTCATGGGTTACCTCCTTACGAATGACTTCGCCCGGAGTTCAGCAAGTCCCGTTCCGGGTAGTTGGCTGGCAATGCGGGCACGCGTATATAACCGGACGTGACCACGAGCAGCATTTTTTTGTGTTTTTTTAATGGACGCGGATTTTCTACAGAGTATGATCTTTGTTCGACCTGGTGTCGGCGGTTAGTAATAATCCTAACTGTTGTGTTACGCCCATATAAAGGCAAACGCCAATGCAAGGGCCGCTGCGGTAACACGGTAATGCACTTTTTCGAACGATCAGATGAGGCAGTCGGGAGCTGATGACTCATGCATGTCGATGCTGCATTCACACATCGTGGCTACTTGTTGAACTGCTCGCCGGCGCGCGCGGGCGATGGAACCTGGCAACCGTATGTCGTCGTGTCCCGTTCGAGCGACGGCGAACTGGTTGCTAACCGGTTCTTCCCGACTGAACTCCGCTTCAGTGACGAAGCCGCCGCCGTCGCGCACGCGCGCGACTGGGCCGTGCGCTGGATCGACGCGAGCAGTATTACGATCTGAGTTCGCCGCCCACCGCGGCCCTTCATCATGCCCACGGCTTCGGCCATTGCGCGAGCCGCCGGAAAACGCGGTAATCTCTGGGGACAATTCACTTTGACCGTGCCCGCCGCACGATCGCTGTCCTCGCCATGTCAAACGTCTCGTCCAACAACTGGGGTCTTGAAGGCATCGTCGCGGACCTGCGCGCGTCGCGCGAACAGCTGCACCGCACGCGCCACCCGCGGGGCATTCGCGAACTGCCTTCGCGCGATGCGGTTATCAGTATCGTTGCCGGTCTGCGTGCCGCGCTCTTTCCGACTCACTGGGGCGCCTCCGATCTGACCGACGAAAGCGTCGACTACTACGTCGGACATACGCTCGAAAGCACACTGCGGCTACTCGCCGAACAGATTCGCCGCGCGTTGCGTTTTCTGCCGGAGCATGCGCAGACGCCCGACCTCGAATTGAGTGTGCGCGCGTTCGATGTCGCGCGCGAGTTCGGCAAGCAATTGCCCGGCATTCGCGCATTGCTTGTCAGCGACATTCAGGCGGCTTTCACCGGCGACCCCGCCGCGCAACACATCACCGAAATCCTGCTGTGCTATCCGGGCGTGTGGGCCATGACGCATCATCGTCTTGCGCATGCGCTACATCGCCTCGGCGTGCCGCTGCTCGCGCGTCTCATCAACGAGATCGCGCATTCGGCGACGGGTATCGACATCCACCCGGGCGCGCAGATCGGCCCTAGCTTCTTCATCGATCACGGCACGGGCGTCGTGATCGGCGAGACCGCGATTCTCGGCGAACACGTGCGCGTGTATCAGGCGGTGACACTCGGCGCGAAGAGCTTCGCGGCGGACGTCGACGGCGCGCTCGTGAAGGGCAACGCGCGTCATCCGATCGTCGAAGACGACGTGGTCATCTATGCGGGCGCAACGATTCTCGGACGGGTGACGATCGGGCGCGGCTCGGTGATCGGCGGCAATGTGTGGCTGACGCATAGCGTGCCGCCGGGCAGCAGCGTTGCACAGGGTAAGGTGCGCGAAGGCGAGCGCGGCCGCGACGACGGCGCGCGCTAGCGCTGCGCGCGGCCACGTCACATCACATCACATCACATCACATCACGTATTCGCGACGCCAAACGTAGCCGGGCTGCCGACGATGGCCAGAAATTCGCGGCGCGTCGACGGATCGCTACGAAACGTGCCGAGCATCCGCGACGTGACCATCGCGACGCCGGCCTTGTGCACGCCGCGCGTCGACATGCACTGATGCGACGCTTCGAGAATCACGCCCACGCCTTTCGGTTGCAGAACGTCGTTTAGCGTATCGGCGATCTGCACGGTCATCTTCTCCTGAATCTGCAGACGCTTCGCAAACGCATCGACGAGCCGGGCAAGCTTCGAAATGCCCACCACGCGGTGCTCGGGCAAATACGCGACATGCGCGCGGCCGATGATCGGCACCATGTGATGCTCGCAATAGCTTTCGAAGCGAATGTCCTTCAGCACGATCATCTCGTCGTAACCGTCCACTTCGGAAAACGTGCGCGCGAGAATGTCGCGCGGTTCGATTGCATAGCCGGCGAAAAACTCTTCGTATGAACGCACCACGCGCGCGGGGGTATCGATGAGCCCTTCCCGTTGCGGATCGTCGCCGGCCCAGCGCAACAGCACGCGAACGGCATCCTCGGCTTCGTCGCGCGTCGGACGGGAAAAGGCGGCAGCGTTTTGCCTCGTCTTCCTGTTGCTCGTGGTCATCCTTTTCTCCTGGTAGCGGCTATCGCCATTTGCGGCGGTAACGGATCTCACACGTTCCGCCATGTCGGCCATTCATCCGTAGCATCGTTGTTCGGCCAGCGTGACGGACGCGTGCTCCGGCGTCTAAGCGAAGCCTATCGCAAGTGGAACGGTCTCGACCAGATCGGCGTGTGCCGACATGAACCTCAGGCTCATGAAGTGCGGCGTTTCCCGGGCCCCACGAGTCCGGCTGCAGCCGCTCGAGCGTTGGCGGAGAATGACGCAGGGTTGCCGTTCGCCGCATGGCCTGGCACGATCCAGATCATCGAAAGACGGCCTTGACAAGCCGATCCGCGACCTTCCATAATGTGTCGGTACGTTCGCTAAACGAATCTGTGTTCGTATAACGAACAAACTATTCCGCCATGAAGCATGGCTGCATGCCGTCAGAAAGGCGAACAGGACGTGGAGACCGTCCCGCGCGCGGCCGTATCAGGCCGCCATGCGGCGTGGCACGAAGCGTCGCAACGGGAACTCGACATGATCAACAAGATTTTCGATTCACTGCAGTCGGCGGTCGCCGACGTGCATGACGGCGCGACCGTCATGATCGGTGGCTTCGGCACAGCCGGCATGCCCTCTGAGCTGATCGACGCGCTGATCGAACAAGGCGCGCGCGAACTGACGATCGTCAACAACAACGCGGGCAACGGCGACGTCGGCCTGGCCGCGCTGCTGAAGGCCAAGCGGGTCCGCAAGATCATCTGCTCGTTCCCGCGCCAGACCGACTCCTATGTGTTCGACGCGCTGTACCGCGCGGGCGAAATCGAACTGGAACTCGTGCCGCAAGGCAATCTCGCCGAACGGATTCGTGCGGCGGGAGCCGGCATCGGCGGTTTCTTCACGCCCACGGCGTATGGCACCAAACTGGCCGAAGGCAAGGAAACCCGCCTGATCGACGGCAGGCACTATGTGCTTGAAGCGCCGCTCCATGCCGACTTCGCGCTGATCAAGGCGTATAAGGGCGACCGTTGGGGCAATCTGGTTTATCGGAAAACCGCGCGCAATTTCGGCCCGATCATGGCGAGTGCCGCGAAGACGGCGATCGTGCAGGTATCGGAAGTCGTGCCGCTCGGCGCGCTCGACCCTGAAGCGATCGTCACGCCCGGCATTTTCGTGCGGCGGGTGATCGCCGTGCCGCAAGCCGACCATCAAGCGTCGCGCACCGCCGCGGCGGCCGCCTGACGAGGAGACCCGACATGAAACGACTGACCCGCGATGAAATGGCCAAACGTGTCGCGCAGGACATCCCTGAAGGCGCGTATGTGAATCTCGGCATCGGCGTGCCGACGCTGGTGGCGAACCACCTCGCCGCTGACAAGGAAATTTTCCTGCACAGCGAAAACGGGCTGCTCGGCATGGGCCCGGCACCGGCGCCCGGCGCGGAAGACGACGAGCTGATCAACGCCGGCAAGCAGCACGTCACACTGCTGACGGGCGGCGCGTACTTCCATCATGCCGATTCATTCGCGATGATGCGCGGCGGCCATCTGGACTTCTGCGTGCTCGGCGCATTCCAGGTGTCGGCCACGGGCGATCTCGCGAACTGGCATACGGGCGCGCCCGATGCGATTCCCGCCGTGGGCGGCGCGATGGATCTGGCGATCGGCGCGAAGCAGGTGTATGTGATGATGGAGCACTTGACGAAGCAGGGCGAAAGCAAGATTGCTGCGCAATGCACGTATCCGGTGACGGGCGTCGGCTGCGTCGACCGCATCTATACCGACCTCGCGATGATCGACGTGACGCGCGACGGACTCGTCGTTCGCGAGATCTTTTCCGACATCGAATTCGACACGCTGCAAAAACTGACCGGTGTGCCGCTGATCGACAAAAGCAAGCCGGCGCGCGCCGCGTGAGGTCCGCTTGGCGTTCGGGAACACAGATCCCGAACGCCACCGCTTTTCATCCGCTTCCCGATCGCTGTTAGCCCGATGCCGGCTGCCGCCGGCACGGGCGCATACTATCTGCACCCTCGCACGCCTCGTACGCCGACGCCACCATGCTCGAAGCCAGCGCCCGTTTGACTGGACTCATCTGCGGCACCCAGCCGATGAACGATATCTGGTCGCCGCGTGCGACGCTGCAGCGAATGCTGGACGTCGAAGCGGCGCTTGCGCGCGCGTCGGCGATGCACGGCGTGATTCCGCGGTCGGCGGTCGCGTCGATCGAAGCGGCCTGTCGCGCGGAGCGGCTCGATGCGAACGCACTGGCGCGTGACGCCGCGCTCGGCGGCAACCTCGCGATTCCGCTCGTCAAGCAACTGACCGCGCGCGTCAAGGACGACGACGCTGAAGCGTCGAAATACGTTCATTGGGGCGCAACGAGCCAGGACATCATCGATACCGCCACGGTGCTGCAACTGCGCGATACGTTCGCGCTGCTCGACCATGGGTTCGATGCGACCTGCGCGGCCATCGCCGCGCTCGCACGCACGCATCGTGCGACGCCGATGATCGGTCGCACCTGGCTGCAACAGGCGCTGCCGATCACGTTGGGCTTGAAGTTCGCGCAATGGCTCGACGCGCTGCTGCGTCATCGCGAACGGCTCGATGCGTTGCGCCCGCGCGTGCTGGTGCTGCAATTCGGCGGTGCGGCCGGCACGCTTGCGAGCTTGCGCGACGCGGCACCGGCGGTGACGCAAGCATTCGCAAAAGAACTCGGCCTCGGCGTGCCGGCGCTGCCGTGGCATACGCAACGCGACCGCATTGCCGAAACGGCTTCGCTGTTCGGCATGTTGATCGGCACGCTCGGCAAGATTGCGCGCGATATCTCGCTGCAAATGCAAACTGAGCTCGGCGAATTAGGCGAACCGGCCGCTGCCGGCAAAGGCGGTTCACCGACGATGCCGCACAAGCGCAATCCGGTCGGCTGCGCGGCGGTGCTGACCGCCGCGGCGCGCGCGCCCGGCCTGGTCGCGACGGTGTTTGGCGGCATGGTGCAGGAACACGAACGCGCGCTGGGCGGCTGGCAGGCCGAGTGGGACGCGCTGCCCGACCTCGCGCGTCTCGCGGGCGGCGCGCTCGCGCATATCGAGGAGATCGCCGCGGGCCTCGAAGTGAACGTCGCGCGTCTCGCGGCGAATCTCGACGCGACACACGGGCTGATTCTCGGCGAAGCGGTGATGCTCGCGCTTGGTGACCGTATCGGCCGTCTCGACGCGCATCACCTCGTCGAGCAGGCGTCGAAAGAGGCGCTCAAGACGAATCGCACGCTTTACGAGGTACTCGCCGCCGACGCGGCCGTAACGCGGTATCTATCCACCGAACAATTGCAGCGTCTGCTAGATCCGGCTCAGTACATCGGCGACGCGCACGCGTTCGTGGACGCCGTGCTGGCGCTTCATTCCGCGCGTGAACAGCGCGCCCCCCATCAGGAGTAAACACACATGCCCTACGCTGCAGTCAACGGCATCGAGCTTCACTACCGGATCGACGGCGACCGGCACGGCAGTGCACCGTGGCTCGTGCTGTCGAATTCGCTCGGCAGCGATATGTCGATGTGGACGCCGCAAGTCGCCGGGCTGTCGAAGCATTTTCGCGTGCTGCGTTACGACACGCGTGGTCACGGCCATTCGGAAGCGCCGAAAGGACCGTACACGATCGATCAACTGGCGGGCGATGTGCTCGGCCTGCTGGATACGCTGAAAATCGCGCGTACGCACTACTGCGGCATTTCGATGGGCGGGCTGACCGGCATCGCGCTGGCGGCGCGTCACAGCGACCGGATCGAGCGCATCGTGCTGGCGAACACCGCAGCGCGCATCGGCTCGCCGGAAGTGTGGGTGCCGCGTGCGGCCCGCGCGCGCAGCGAAGGGATGCTCGCGCTCTCAGAGGTCGTGCTGCCGCGCTGGTTCACCGCCAGCTTCCTTGCGCGCGAGCCGATTGTGTTCGCCTTCATTCGCGATGTGTTCGCGCATACGGACAAAGAGGCGTACGCGTCGAACTGCGAGGCGATCGATGCGACCGACCTGCGCCCGGAAGCACCCGGCATCAAGACGCCGACGCTTGTGATTTCGGGCACGCACGACCTAGCGGCGACACCCGCGCAGGGCCGCGAACTTGCAGCCGCGATTCCCGGCGCCCGCTATGTCGAACTGGACGCGGCGCACATTTCGAACATCGAGCTGGCTGACACGTTCACGAAGACGGTGCTCGACTTCCTGAAGGAGCAACGATGAACGACAACGAACGCGACGATGTGGGCATGGACGTGCGCCGCGGCGTGCTGGGCGACGTGCACGTCGACCGGTCGATCGCGATCGCACTGAACTGGCCGGCGAATTCGAGAACCTGATCACGCGCTATGCACGGGGCGAGATCTGGACGCGCGAGGGTTTGCCGCGTCATACCCGCAGCACAATAAACAAGCCGCGCGGTTGTCACTCTTCGCTGTCATGCTCGGCGACGAAGCGCCGCAGATAAGCGAGCACCGCCGCTTCCGCCGCGCGGTGATCCGCGCAACTCTTCGATCCGGCGTTCTCTTCGTCGCCGAACAGCGTCGACGGCGCGTTATGGATGTCCACCTCCAGTCCTTCGCGGAAGATGCGAACTTCATGCATATCGCCGACGTATTCCGCGACCCAGTGAATCCCTTCGATATGGGCGCCGGCCCTGACCGATAGTGTCTTCATATGGCGTCTCCAGACAGGCCGGACACACGGCGCCGACCTTCGTATAACCATACGCCGTCGGCGCGCGAGGCGCACCGATTGTTCGGCTGCGCCGTGGTGTTTTCTGCAAAGTAGTGCGGATTTACTTGCCGGAGTAACGGCAACCGACGAAAAGCGCCGCTCATCAGCACGATTTTGCGTCGTCCGAACGGATCGGCCTGCAAGGCATATGGGTTGCTTGAGTGCCAAGGCCAACCACTACTCTGGAGAAGCGTCATGCCTGAACAGAAAACCCTCAACCGCGCGAAGGCCGACAAGCGCGCGGGCAAGTCACCGAGCACTCAGGCCGGCGAGTTCGTCAAGGAACAGATCGATCGCGTCCGCGCAGGCAAGCACGGCGTCAAGTCGGCGAAGCAGGCGATCGCGATCGGCTTGTCGGAAGCGCGCCGTGCGGGCGTCGATGTGAAGCCGCCGAAGGCGGGCAACGCCAGCGAGGCGACCCGCAAGAAGGGCAGGAAGGATGGGGCTGCGGGCAGCAAGGCCGCGTCGAAGAAGACCGCTGCAACGAAGCGCGCCAGCACCGAATCGAAGGCGAAGCGCTCGCGTGTGAGCACGTCGGTGTTAAAGCGTGAGAGCGGGCAGGGCGCATCGAGTGCCGCGTTGTCGAAGCAGGCCAGGTCGGCGGCCAGCCGCCGGTCGGCAGCGAGCCGCTCCGCGTCGGCGCAAAAGGCCGCCGCGACGAAGGGTGCTGCGGGCCGCTCCGCGGCGGCCAGGAAGGCGGCCCATACGAGAGCCGCGCGTTCGCATCACTAAGCGTTGTTCTTCCGGCGTGCGTTACTGAACCGTCGCGAGCGCGTTGCGCACCGTATCGAAGATGTGTGCAATCTGCGCTTCGTCGACGATCAGCGGCGGTGAGAACGCAAGGATGTCGCCAGTGAAGCGAACCAGCACGCCGGCCTCGAAGCATTTGACGAACGCTTCATAGCCCCGCGCGCCCGGCGCGCCGTCGCGCGGTTCGAGTTCGATGCCCGCCACGAGGCCGAGATTGCGGATGTCTTTCACGTGCGTCGCATCGCGCAGCGC
>DASXXR010000196.1:0-1807 GCA_036502945.1 Paraburkholderia sp.
CGGCCCAGCATCCAGCTCTTGACGATCAGAAAACACCAGCTCGCAATCGACATGGCCAGCAGCACGTAAGCAACGCCGTGGGTAATGGCGTCACTCGTTTGCAGGTAGTGGATGATGCCGGTGCTTGCCATCGGACCTCGCGGATATCAGACGAAAATGCGGACGTGAATGCGGACGTGAGCGCAGGCAAAAGCACGGAAAGCAGATGCAATTGCAGCAGATGCCGCGCTACATGCACCGCATGTAGCGCAAACGCGCTCGCTCAGCGCAGGCCGAGCACATCCTGCATATCGTACAGGCCGCTCGCGCGGCCCGCGAGAAAACGCACCGCGCGCAGCGCGCCTTGCGCATACGACAGCCGGCTCGCGGACTTGTGCGTGATTTCGACACGCTCGCCGATGCCGGCAAACAAAACCGTATGGTCGCCGACGATGTCGCCGCCGCGAATCGCGGAAAAGCCGATCGTCGACGGATCGCGTTCGCCGGTGACGCCTTCGCGCGCATACACTGCGCAGTCTTCGAGCTTGCGGCCGAGCGCGTTCGCGATCACCTCGCCCATTGTCAGCGCCGTGCCGGACGGCGCGTCCACCTTATGGCGGTGATGCGCCTCGATAATTTCGATGTCGTAGCCTTGCGCGAAATGCTGCGCCGCGAATTCGAGCAGCTTCAGTGTGACATTCACGCCGACGCTCATGTTCGACGAGAACACAATGCCGACTCTCTGCGCCGCCGCGTGCAGTTGCGCCTTTTGCGGCTCGTCGAAGCCGGTCGTGCCGATAACGAGTTTGACACCGTGGCGCAATGCCGCTTCGACATGCGCGATTGTCCCCGCGGGACGGGTGAAGTCGATCAGATAGTCGGATTGCGAGAGCACACCGTCGATATCGTCGGACAGCGCGATACCCGTTTGCTTGCCGAGAAACGCACCGGCGTCCTGACCGAGCTGCGGTGAGTCCGCGCGATCGAGTGCGCCCGAAAGCGTCACGTCAGGATCATTCAGGACGGTTTCAATGAGCATACGGCCCATACGGCCCGATGCGCCGGCAACGGCAATTTTCATGGCTGACTCGACAACAGCGTGGCAAATAGCGGCAAACCAGCGGCGCGCTCCGTGAAGGCCGCGCGGACTGCGGCGGCTACCCAACACTGCGCACCGCGCGCCGCCCCGTGATGACGGACAGCGCGAAGCGCCGCCCGTTCCCGACGTGGATTAAGACGGCGACTGCGACGTGCTGGGCACCTGGTGATTATTGCTTTGCGGGCCGGTCGGTCCGACCGGGTTGTCGTCCGGACCTTGAATTTGCGGCGGCGGCGGGCGGTGGAACTGGATTTGCGGCATGCCCGGCGCGGTCGCGTTTTGCGGCACGCCGCCATTCGACTGCGGCGTGCCGGCGCGTACCGACGGCGTCGCGTCGCGCGCAGGCGGCTGGACCGCATTCGTCAAACGATTCGCCGCCTGTGCGGCTTGCGCGTTCGCATCGACCGGCGGCAGCGCGCCGGCCTGCGCGGCTTCGCCGCTCGGTGAGCGCACCGTATCCGGCACGGTGGGCGCCGCGGCCGCTTCAGGCGCTGAAGCGCCTGCAGCTGGCGCACCGGCTCCGCTCGCCGCCACAACCGTTGCGGCGACCTTCTTGCCTTGCTTGTCGCCGTCGATATCGGCCAGCAACTCGAGGTTCGACGGCAGATCTTCGCCGCCCGACCAGCTCGCCACGCGATCATTCGCGAAAACGACGATGAAATCGCGCTGCTGCACGATCGCCGTCGAGCCGCGCTTAAAGTAGAACAGGTAATCCCAGCGGTCCGCGTG
>DASXXR010000197.1:0-8923 GCA_036502945.1 Paraburkholderia sp.
TCTGGGATCGCGGCACATGGGAACCCGCGGGCGGCGAGACAGCGGCGCGCGACGCATACAAGGCGGGCAAGCTGAAGTTCCACCTGTCCGGCGACAAGCTGCACGGCGGCTGGACGCTCGTGCGCAGCCACATGCGCGGCACGGGCGACAAGGAGCAGTGGCTGCTCATCAAGGAACGCGACGACGCGGCGCGCAGCGAGAGCGAATACGACGTGCTTGAGCAAATGCCGGGCAGCGTGCTGTCCGGCGCGAAGGGCGCACGCGCCGGCCCGGCATCGCAGACACCGACGTCAGGCAAAACGAAGGCCGCGTCTGGAGGGACGCGTGCAACCGGTGGAGCAAGCGCAACAGGCAAACCACGCAAAACAGGGGGCAACTCAAAGTCCGCCACGGCGACGCGCAACGATCGCCCCGACATCGTTGCGACACGCAACGCCGAATCGCTGCGCATGCTCGCACAATCGCCATCGATCGAAGGCGCCGTGAAGGCATCGCTGCCTGCATCGTTCAAGCCGCAACTGGCGACGCTCGTCGATGCCGCGCCCCCGGGCGACGACTGGCTGTACGAAATCAAGTTCGACGGCTATCGGGTACTCGCGCGGATCGATCACGGCGACGCGCGCCAGCCGGTGCGGCTCTTCACGCGCGCAGGCAACGACTGGACCGCGAAGTTCGGCAAGCAGGCCAAGACGCTTGCACAGATCGGACTTGACCGCGCATGGCTCGACGGCGAAGCGGTCGTGCTCGATCAGGATGGCGTGCCGAGCTTCCAGGCGCTGCAAAACGCATTCGATGCGCATCGTGAGCGCGACATCGTCCTGTATCTGTTCGACATCCCGTTTCTGAACGGTTACGACCTGCGGGGCGTGCCGCTCGCGCAGCGGCGCGCGATTCTGCGCGCGCTCATCGAGCCGGTCGATGACGATACGCTGCGCTATTCGGAAGACTTCGGTTTTAACGCCGACGCATTGCTGAAGAGCGCTTGCGATATGGCGCTCGAAGGCATCGTCGGCAAACGGCGCGACAGCGTCTACACGTCGGGCAGAAGCACGGCGTGGATCAAGCTCAAATGCCGGCGGCGCCAGGAGTTCGTGATCGGCGGCTATACGGAACCGGCCGGCAGCCGCACCGCGTTCGGCGCGCTGCTGCTGGGCGTCTACGACGCGCACGGCAAGCTGCAGTACGCCGGGCGCGTCGGCACCGGCTTCGATGCGGCGCTGCTGCGCTCGCTGAAGCAGGAACTCGATGCACGCGAAACGCCGCGTATGCCGTTCGCGAGCGAGCCGCGCGAACGCAGCCGGACACCGGTTCATTGGGTCAAACCGGAACTCGTCGCCGAATGCCATTTCGCGGAGTGG
Source organism: Paraburkholderia sp. (assembly GCA_036502945.1). Classification (GTDB taxonomy): domain Bacteria; phylum Pseudomonadota; class Gammaproteobacteria; order Burkholderiales; family Burkholderiaceae; genus Paraburkholderia. The sequence goes on from DASXXR010000197.1 coordinate 1,359, forward strand.
ACCGACGAGCGGATCGTGCGTCAGGCGTCGTTCGTCAGCCTGCGCCGTGACAAACCCGCACGGCAGATCGTGATGGAAACACCGCGCAAAGGAGCCGACGTGCAACAGATCACCGATCAGGAGGCCGCGGCCGAAACCGCGGCGAAAGCTGCCCCCGCGAAGAAGCGGGCACCGAAGAAAAGCGTCGCCGAAAGTGCCGCGCCGGCTGGCAAACGCGCGAGCGACACGTCGGCGCGCGCCAGCGATAACGGTGAATCGCGGCCGCCGCGCGCATCGAGGGCCCAGAGAGCCGCGCCGTCGACCGTGGCCAGCGTGCGCATCTCGCACCCGGAGCGCGTGATCGACAACAGCACCGGTACCCGCAAGATCGATCTCGTGACCTATTACGAGTCGGTTGCCGGCTGGATGCTGCCGCATTTGAAGGACCGGCCGGTGTCGCTCGTCCGCGCGCCCGAGGACATCGGCGGCGAACTGTTCTTCCAGAAGCACGCGCAGAAGCTGTCGATCCCGCATGTCACGCAACACCCCGGGCTCGATCCCGGCCATGCGGCATTGATCACGATCGAAAGCGTAGCGGCGCTGGTCGGCGCCGCGCAAATGGGCACGATCGAACTGCACACGTGGAACGCGCTGGCATCGAACATCGAAAAGCCCGATCGCGCCGTATTCGATCTCGACCCGGACCCGGCGCTCGGCTGGGAGCGGATGATCGAAGCGGCACAACTGACGCGCACGCTGCTCGGCGAACTCGGTCTCGTGTCGTTCTGCAAGACGAGCGGCGGCAAAGGGTTGCACGTCGTCGTGCCGCTCGCAAAGCAGGCCGGCTGGGAAGAAGTGAAGCGTTTCTCGCAGGCCGTCGCGCAGCACATGGCCGGGACGCTGCCGAAACACTTCGTCGCGAAGATGGGCGCGCAGAATCGCAAGGGCAGGATTTTCGTCGACTATCTGCGCAACAACCGCGGTTCGAGTACCGTCGCCGCTTACTCGGTGCGGGCGCGGCCGGGGCTCGGCGTGTCGATGCCGCTTGGGTGGGACGAAGTGCCCGGCACGACGGCCGGCGATCAATGGACGATCGCCAACGTGCACGAACGGCTCGCTGCGTTGCGCGACGACCCGTGGGCCGGCTACTGGAAGACGCGGCAGCGCATCACGGCCGCGATGAAAAAACGCCTCGGCGCCGCGGCCGATGAATGAGCGAACCCGCGAACGAGCCAACCTGAACCTGATGGAGAGCACATGATGAAGACCACCACTGAACGCGCAACCGGCGACCAGAAGCCCGCGCGGCCGCAGCAGGCCGGCACGCAGGCATCGAACGAAGCGCCGCCGCTGCCGCATGAAACCGACCAGAGCGTGGAATCGCAGCACGAGGACGATCCGCGCGGCGTCGGCAAACAGGCGCATCGCGACCTCGAGCGCGGTCTCGAAGACACCGATCGGCGCGGCGGCGACGACTATCAGGAACGCACGCAGAACGACGCGCACGCGAACCGGAATTCGCAGAAGAAGGGCGGCGCCGCGACCCGTCGCAAGTGAAACGGTGCTCCGTTAACGGTGCTGTCAGCGGGCGTTTCATCGAGGCAGCAGTGCGGCATGCATAACCGCCGACGGCAAAAGACGGAAAAAGCCGGCGCAAGCCGGCAAAAGCGGGGTAATACCCGATCCACGCAGCACGCGCATGCGCTTCACACCGCGTTAGACTGGCTGACAGCACGTCCTGTGATTTCACCGGACGCGCTGGTAGCATGAATACCCAGTGGCACAACAACGAGGTGACCGTATGAGCCCCAGCTTAAGACGCTCCGCCGTTTCTGTCGTTGCTTCTCTCGCCTGCGCGCTTCTCAGCGTGTTTCTCGGCGTGCTTCCCACCCTTCCCACTGCGGCGCGCGCCGCGACGCCGATCACGGTGACGTCGAAGGCCGCGCCCGACGGGCCGATCCGCTACACGGTGAAGGTCACGTCGAAGCAGTTCGGCAATTCACAGGAAACCCGCACGATCCGTTCCGGCGAGTCGGACGACTTCACATGGAAGACCGTGCCGCCTGGCGGACCGGTGCCGGCCACGAGCGACTGTCCGAGCTATACGTCGCTGCCGATCGACTCAAACGGCGCGATGATCCGCCAGACGCAGATCCGCTTTGCGCCGGTGGTTGCGGCGGACGGCACGGCGACCGTGCAGATGCACTTCCAGGCGCAGACGCCGCGCGGCACGAAGAATGTGACGAGCGACGGCAAGACGCTCAAATGTCCGAACTATACGGCGGTGAACCAGGTGCTTCGCTTCACGATGCCGACCAACGGCAGCACGAAGACGCTCACGATGAACGATGGATCGCAGGTGGCGATCACCGCGAAGCGTTAGGCATCCAGCAAAAGCGGTGCGCGTTCGCGGGGCGCGCCCGCAGTGCTCCCCCGCGGTGCTCCCCCGCAGTGCTCCCGTTACGCCGTATGCCGCGCAGCAGCGGACCGTTCGACGAGCCGCGCCGCCAAAAACCGGTGATCGGCGGAGAACAGCCGGCGATACGTCAACAGCACCGCGCCGACGGTGCCGAGCGCCGACGCCGCGGCAATCAGAAACATGATGACGATCTGATAGCGGACCGCCTGCAACGGCGACTGGCCGGCCAGCACCTGGCCCGTCATCATGCCCGGCAAACTGACGATGCCTATCACCGCCATCTGGTTCAGCGTCGGAATCATGCCGGCGCGCACGGCCTGCCGCGCGGGTTCCTGGGCGGCTTCCCAACGCGTCGCGCCGAGAGCGAGCGCCATCTCGACACGGTCGCGCCGCGCGGTGAGTTCCTCGATCATCCGTTCGATGCCGAGCGATACGCCAGTCAGCGTGTTGCCGAGAATCATCCCGAGAATCGGAATCGCATATTGAGGCTCGTACCACGGGTGAATGCGGATCACGGCAAAGAGGCCGACCGCCGCGACGAGCCACGAGCTGACCCAGATCGACAGCACGCTGTCGGCCCGCTGGCCCGGATAGGCGCGCGTGCCGCGCTGCGCGCCCGCGAAGCCGGCCACGACCGTCATCACGATCATCAGCGGCAACACGATGTACCAGCGTGCGTAGCTGAACACCCAGCCGAGCACATAGCCGATCGCGAGCAACTGGACAATCGTGCGCAGCGCGGCCCACGCGAGCCTGCGTTCGAGATCGAGCTTCAGCGCGACCGACAGCGCGCCATTCACGAGGATCAGCAATGCCGCGATGCCGACATCCCATAAGCTCAGGTTCTGCAATGTCATTGCGCGGGCTCCTTGCGCGGGCTGGGTGCGGCCGGCAGGGCGGGGAGCTCGCCGAGCACGCCCGCGTTCATCGTCAATTGCCGCTCGCCGACGCGCGCAGCCTGCGCCGCGTCGTGCGATACCCAGAGCCATGCGCGCGGCGTCGCGCCGCCGTCGAACCACGCGCGGATCAAGGTTTCGATCGCAAGCGCCGATTCGGGGTCGAGCGACGCGGTGGGTTCGTCGAGCAACAGCACTTCAGGCGCGAGCTGCAGTACGCGGATCAGCGCGACGATCTGCGCTTCGCCGCCTGACAGTTCGCTCGCCTGGTGCTCGAGAAAGCCTGCGCCGCGTCCCGCTTGCGCCGCGAGCGCGGCCGCCTGCGCACGGTCGAAACGCAGGTCGCGATAGACGCCGAATGAGAACGGGTAGCGCAGGTTGTCTTCGACGGTGCCGTCGAGGATAGCGGGCCGCTGGCGGATGTACGCGACGGCACGCCGGTAGCGCGGTACCGCAGCACGCGTAACGGGGTTGCCATGCCAGCGGATACGCCCGTCGTCGAGCGTATCGAGCAATGCGAGCGCGCGCAGCAAAACGCTCTTGCCCGAGCCCGAAGGTCCGGTAATGGCTGCGCGGTCGCCGCTATGCAGCGCGAACTGGGTGGACTGCAGCAGCGTCTTGCCGCGTAGCGCATCGCGCCGGACGATACCGTCGGCTTGCACGATTGGAGGGGGCGTCATAGTGCGGGGACCGGTGTTATGTGGGGTTGCCGCAGTGCGTCACGAGTTGCGTCATCTCGGTGCGTCAGTGCTAGCGGGCTTTCGCTGAAGCGGGACTTCCGCGCGGTTGCCATGGTAAGCGGCACACGCGGGCCGCGCAAACCGGGCACGACATCTGCTGCCCTGATTGCGCAGGGGAAAGATGGGCAGGAAAAGAAAAAGAGGAAAAAGAGGAAAACGACCGGAGCACTCATGGACGTCTCGCAGAAGGCTCGCCAGTCAGTCGGTACAAGGATCGGCAAGATCGTCGCATGGCTCGTCGCCGTGCTGGCGATGCTGATCGCCGCGCTTGCGATCTTCATTGTGACGTTCGACTGGAACCGCGCGCGGCCCTGGGTCAACGACAAGGTCAGTCAGGCGATCGGGCGGCCGTTTGCGATCGAGGGCGAGCTGAAGGTGGCTTGGCGGCACCCGGTCGGCGAGACCGGCTGGCGCTCGTGGGTGCCGTGGCCGCGCTTTTCGGCGGCCAGCATCACAATCGCGAACCCCGACTGGACCCGGCAGCAGCGCTTCGCGACACTCGATGAAATCGACTTTCAGGTGAAGGTGCTGCCGCTCCTCGCGCACGACATCGTGATTCCGGCGATCCATCTCGTGAATCCGTCGGTCGACCTCGAGCGGCTTGCAGATGGGCGCAATAACTGGACGTTCAACATGAAGTCGTCGGGGCCGTCCGAGTGGAAACTCGATCTGCATGACATCGCGTTTTCCAAAGGCAACATCGCATTTTCGGATCAGCAGAAGAAGATCGACGTGCAGATGGCGGTCGATACGCTTGGTCAGCCGATTCCGATCGGCGAGGCGCTGAAGCAGCAGGAGGCCCAATCGCGCAGTGAATCGGCGCTGACGGTCGGTAAGCAAGGGGCGAACCGGCTCGCGAAGCAGGCCGATAAGCAGGCCGATAAGCAGGCCGATAAGCAGGCCGATGCGCTCGAAGCGTCGGCGGCCGTCGCGGCTTCCGGCGGCGGAGCGCAGTTGGCGAATCCGGCGAGCGGTGCGAGCGCCGCGAACCCCGCAAGCGCCAGCGCAGCGGCCGGCACACGACAACCGGTCATCGCGCCCTATGCGATCGGCTGGACCGTCAAAGGGACGTACAACAGGATGCCGGTGTCGGGCACTGGCAAGGTGGGCGGCGTGCTGGCGTTGCAGGATGCGAACCGCCCGTTCCCCGTCCAGGCGAACGTGAAAGCGGGCGATCTGCATATCGCGCTGGTCGGCACGGTAACCGACCCGACCCATCTCGCGGCGCTCGACCTGCGTCTGTGGCTGCGCGGCACGAGTCTTGATCACCTGTACGGATTAACGGGCATCACGCTGCCCGAAACGCCGCCCTATGCGACCGAAGGCCACCTGATTGGTCAATTCAAACAGAGTGGCAACGTTTTCACGTATGAAAATTTTACAGGCCGGGTGGGCGGCAGCGACCTGGGCGGCACGCTGACTTACGTCGGCCGCGAGCCGCGCCCGCTATTGCAGGGCGAACTGGTGTCGAACCTGCTGCAGTTCTCCGACCTCGCGCCGGTCATCGGCGCGGATAGCAACGCGAGCAAAGCCAGACGCGGCGACACCGCAAAGCAGCCGTCGAACAAGGCATTGCCGATCGAGCAGTTCCGCACCGACCGCTGGAGCGCGATCGATGCCGACGTGAAGCTGACCGGTCGCCGCGTCGTCAAGGATGCGAGTCTGCCGATCACGGACCTCTACACCCACGTCGTAATGAAAAACGGTGTGCTGACGCTCGAGCCGCTGAAGTTCGGCGTGGCGGGCGGTTCGCTTGCGTCGAACATCGTGCTCGACGGCAGCGGCACGCCGCTCAAAGGACGCTTTTCCACGTCGGCGCGGCATATCAAGCTGAAGCAGTTGTTCCCGACCATGAAAACGATGCAGAGCGCGCTCGGCGAGGTGAACGGCGACGCGGCGTTGTCGGCCACCGGCAACTCGCCGGCGGCGCTCGCGGCGAGTTCGAACGGCGAAGTGAAGGCGCTCGTTACCGACGGCACGGTCAGCCGGTTGTTGATGGAGGCGGCGGGGCTGAACGTCGCGAACGTGGTCTACGAGAAGCTGTTCGGCAATCGCGACGTGCAGATCAACTGCGCGGCGGCGGACTTCGTCGTGACGAACGGCGTGCTCGATTCGCGCGTGTTCGCACTCGATACGTCCGACGCGGTGATCAATATCGACGGCCAGGTGAACCTGCGCGACGAGACGCTGGACCTGGGCGTTCACCCGCACACGAAGGGATTCCGCATCTTCACGCTGCGCTCGCCGCTGTATGCGAAGGGGACGTTCAAGGATCCTCACGTCGGCGTGAACGCCGCCGCGCTGGCGCTGCGCGGCGGTGCGATGGTCGGCCTCGGCCTCATCAATCCGTTTGCCGCGCTGATCCCGCTGATCGCGCCGAGCAACAACAAACCGCTGCCGTGCAACGAACTGCTTGCGAACATACGCGCGCGACCGGTCGCGCCGCCGCCAGGACAGAAGCAGCAGGCAAAGGCACCGCTGCTGCCTGCGCAGGGGGCGTCGGGAGCGTCGGGAGCGTCAGGGGCGGCGGCGGTTGGCGCGATGAAGCCGCCCGCGGCACAAGGCACGCAGTCGCCTGCGAAGGCGGCTGAATACAAAGGCAGCTAAACCAGAGGGTCTGAAAGAAGCGACTGAGAAGGCGTGGTAGCGATGGCCGGCAATCGTGGGCTGTTAGCTATGTGGTGATGACAGATCACTGCGGACATTCGAGCGCGATCGAGATCGATGCCGATCCGCGGTTGTGCGCGTCGATACGCACAATCTCAACAATCAATGAGTAACGGGTAATAGCGGGTAACAGCGGATAAACAGCGGATAAGGAGCGAATGAGCAATCGACGCATCAACGAGCCAGCACAGCCCGCCCGCCGTTACGCACAAGCGCGTTACCGCAGCGACCGCGGCGTTGCATCTCCGGCCGCATCCTGGCGGCGCGCGCCACGCCGTGCGCCGGCGGCCGACCGTGTGGCGCCGAACTCCGGCAGAATTCGCGCGCGCGCGCGGCTCGCGAACACAAGCAAACCGAAGCCGTCGGCCTCATACCAATAGCCGCCGTTTTCGAGTCCGTCGAGCGGCTGCTCCAGCGCATTCGCGATCGATTCGATGCACCGGCGGCGCAGTTCGGCGACAGCCGGATAAGGCGGCTGCGCACCGCGCACGCTGCATAACAGCACGTCGAGGCCCGGCAGGATATGCGCATACAACACGGGTTCATCTTGCGCGCGAGCGCGCGCGATCTTCGTATCGAGCTGGCCGAATGGTTTGAAATGGCGTAGCACGGCGAGGAATGACTCGTCGCCGTCCACATTCGCGCGCCTACGCTTCTTCGGGAAGGACATAAAAATTCGCCTGAAAAAGAATTGCAAGAAACGCAGCGTCCTCATGCGACACTCCCGGCTTCGCGCGCCGCACGTCGATCTTTTATAGCATACGAAAAAGCCGGATTCACGGTGATTTCGACAAATGTGTCCGTCTCACACCGACCCGTGTGAACCATGCCGAATCGCGTCGCCGTGCGCTTTCGCATCCTGTG
>DASXXR010000198.1:0-3559 GCA_036502945.1 Paraburkholderia sp.
AGATGCAGGACCGTTGCCGCAATTTCACTGGAATCGCCGAAGCGGCCGAGCGGCACCTAGCTATTGATCTGCGCGGCCGTGTTCGCGAGCGTCTCGGCATCGAGACCGAGCTTGCCGTAGATCGGCGTGCTGATCGGACCCGGGCTGACCACATTGACGCGAACGCCGCGGGGCAGCAGTTCGGACGAGAGTGTCTTCGCAAGCGAAATCAGCGCGGCCTTGCTTGCCGCATAGACGGATGAGGACGGCATGCCGATGTGCGCGTTGATTGAGCCGTTCAGCCCATTCCGCTGCTGCCGCCGGTGACGAGTACAGTCTTTCCTTCAAAGCGGTTCATAACGTTCTCCTATGAACGTGGATTCGGTGTGATGGAAATTCTGGGCTCGCAGATGAGGATTGACGTACGAACAAGTAACCGGATTCGTTCGAAAAAATGGAACGTGTTTCCGGGACCGATATTTGCGCGGTTAAAGCTTGCCGCGGCGTCTGCCGATAGCGTGGGCACTACGTATCGATGCGCGGTTTCCTGACGCACGGTATTCACGAAACGATGACGGCGGTCGGCGCGAACGCGAGTGCAAAGTCGAGCCGTTCCGCACGTACAATGCCTTGTGGCATATGTCACAACCGACGAACCGAGAGAGAGGGACGCCATGGAAATTGAACCGACCGAGTGGTTTCCGTTAGACGATTACAAGCCGGTGCGCGAAGGGTGGTACGAAGTCCAGCTGGTGAGCGGCGAGACGGCGTTCGCGAGATTCCTCGAAGGCGAATGGACCGAGAAACCGCCGCTGGTGTTCACCCACTGGCGCGGGTTGAGCGAAGATCCGACGCGGGCAGGCGTAGTCGAAGATATCGGCGCCGAGGTCACTGCGGCTGAAGGTGTCAGGGCCGTCTGGAATGCGTTTTTTCCCGGTACAGGCGGCGAAGCGCATCAGCCGCTCGACATGCCGCAGGGCAAGACCAACGGCAGTCATTGATCGGTTGCACGTCGGCGGCGCGCAAGGCGCCGCCCGTTTCGAACGCATTCAGCTGGACGCCACGTCATTGGCCGTCGGGCGGCTCGCATCCGAATGACGGGTGCGCTGCGATTCCATACGCAGCAGAACGGCACCGAGCACCGCGGCCGTCGCGGCGAAGATCCCGCCGAACAGAAAGGCAACGTGATAGCCGGCCGTGAGCGCAGCCGGTGTGTTTTGCGACGCGGACACGTCGCCGGTTTGCGCCGCCGCGAGACTGGCGAGCACGGCAAGGCCGAGCGCGCCACCCATCATGAACGATGTATTGACGATGCCGGAAGCGAGCCCCGAATCGTTTTGATCGACGTCGCTCATCGCGGCGAGCAGGACCGGATTGAACGCGACGCCTGCGCCGATGCCGAGCAGAACCATGCCGGGCAACACGTCGATTGCGAAGTGCCCGGCGACCGGCGCTCTTGCGAACAGCATAAGCCCCACGGCGGCCAGCAACAATCCTGCGGCGATAGGGCGGCGAATGCCGAAGCGCATCACGATGCGCGCCGACAGGCCGAGCGAGAACACAGCCATGATCAGATTCGCAGGCAGAAAAGCGAGGCCGACCTGAAGCGGCGTATAGCCGAGCACGCGCTGCATATAAAGCGCGGAAATGAAAAACCACGCGAACATCGCTGCAGCCCACAGCACGCCGATTACGTTCGCTGTCGCGACGTTGCGCAGGCGGAACAGCCCGAGCGGCATCAGCGGATGACGCACGCGCGCCTCGATGGCAAGAAACGCCGCGAACAACACCAGCGCGATGAAGATGAGGCCGAGGGTCTGCATCGATGTCCAGCCAGCTTCGTTGCCGTTGACGATCGAGTAGACGGCGAGCATCAGCGAAGCGGTCACGGCAACGGCGCCCGCTACGTCGAGCCGTTCGCCGTGCGCGTGCCCGCGTCCGGCCGGCAGCAACGTGACGCAGAGTGCATAGACAGCGACACCGATCGGTAAATTGACGAGGAAGATCCAGTGCCAGCTGAGCAGATTCGTCAGCAGGCCGCCGAGCAGCACGCCGATACTGCCGCCGCCAGCGCAGACGAAGCCATACACGCCCATCGCTTTCGCACGCTCGGCGGGTTCCGTGAACAGGTTCATGATCAGCGACAGCGAGACGGCTGAGACAATCGCGCCCCCTAAGCCTTGCACTGCGCGCGCACTAACGAGCAGCACCTGCGAATTCGCCAGGCCGCACGCGAGCGACGCAACGGTGAACAGCGTGATGCCGGCCAGAAACAGCTTGCGCTGCCCGTATAGGTCGCCCAATCGGCCGCCGAGCAGCAGGAAGCCGCCGAATGTCAGCATATAAGCGTTAACGACCCACACGAGTGCGGTTTCAGAAAAGCCGAGATCTGCCGCAATCGACGGTAACGCTACATTCACGATCGTCGTGTCGAGGACGATCATCAGCACGCCGAGGCAAAGCACGATGAGCGCTAGCCAGCGTGTGCGTCCTTCGATGTTATGGGTCATCCGGGCGGCTCCGATTTGTCTGCTGGTTGAACGAAAAGCCCCAGTCTAATACTTGACATCCATGTGCTTCAACCGGAAAGACCCGCCGGTCCGGCGCTTCAAGCCGGCATCTTGCGGAACCCTATTGCGAAGCGATTCCAAGCGTTGATGGCCGAAATCAGCAGCGTCAGATCGACCAGTTCGGCTTCGCTGAAGTGCGGCTTCACTACTTCCCAAACGGCGTCGGGCACATGATCATGCGACACCAGCGTCAGTGCTTCGGTCCATTCGAACGCCGCGCGTTCGCGGTCGGTGAAGAACGGCGTCTCGCGCCACACGACGACGGTCGCGAGCCGCCGCTCGGTTTCGCCGCCCTTGCGAGCGTCGGTGTTATGCATGTCGACACAGTACGCGCAGCCGTTGATCTGCGATGCGCGCAGGCGTACCAGTTCGGCTAACGATTTTTCGAGGCCGCTTTTGCCGATCCGCTCTTCGAGCGCGAGCATCGCCTTGATTGCATGCGGATTGGCTTTGTAGAAGTCGAGACGCTGTTCCATGATTCTTCCTCCGTATGAATGCGCATCGGGTTGCGAGACAGAAGAAGTTTAGGTAATAAACTGGTTACGCAAAATGGCCAGTTTTTGGAATTTTGTGGTAACCAGTTCAGGTCAGCAAAACCGCGCCTCGCGCGTCGACACTATTTCACGGCGCCGAGCGCAAGCCCTTTCACCAGATAGCGCTGCAGCCATGCGAACACGACTGAAACAGGCAACGTCGCACACAGCGTGGCGGCCATCACAAGATGCCATTCCACGACATACTTGCCCGCCACCATGTCCGTCACCTGCACGGTGAGCGTTTTGTTCTCAGGCGAGCGGATCAGCGTATAGACGACCGCAAATTCGTTCCATGCGTTGATGAACGTGAAGATGGCGGTGACGACGATCGCGGGCACCGCGAGCGGCAGGAATACCTTGAACACGGCACGCGTACGGCTGCACCCTTCCAGCCAAGCCGATTCTTCGAGATCGCGTGGCACGGTCTGGAAATACGACGACAGCATCCACACGGCGAACGCGATATTGAACGCC
>DASXXR010000199.1:0-26256 GCA_036502945.1 Paraburkholderia sp.
TGCGCTCCGGTCCGTCCGGCCTGCCGATCGCCACGTTGCTGCGTACGCTGTTCCATCCCGCATCGGCCGACCCGGCTACTAGCGTGATCGTCTGGCAGATCCGCATGCCCTATGCGGTGATGGCGCTGCTCGTAGGTGCGTCGTTGGGGTTGTCCGGCGCGGAGATGCAGACGGTCCTCAACAACCCGCTCGCGAGCCCCTATACGCTCGGGGTATCGGCGGCCGCCGCATTCGGCGCTTCGCTCGCGATCGTGCTCGACGTCGCGATTCCGGGCGTCTCGCAGACCTGGATCGTCTCGGCCAACGCATTCGTGTTTGCGTTCCTGTCGGCGCTGCTGCTCGATGGCGTCGCGCGCTGGCGCGGCATGAACACGTCAGGCGTCGTGCTGCTCGGCATCGCGCTCGTCTTTGCGTTTCATGCGCTCGTTTCGCTGACGCAATTCGTCGCTTCGGCCGATGCGTTGCAGGGACTCATATTCTGGACGCTCGGCTCGCTCGCGCGCGCCGACTGGCCGAAGATCGGCGTGCTCGCCGCGGCGCTCGCGCTGGCACTGCCACTGGCGATGCGCAACACGTGGACGCTCACCGCGTTGCGGCTCGGCGAAGACCGGGCCGCGAGCTTCGGCATCGACGTGAAGCGTCTGCGCCTCGGCACGCTGCTGCGTGTGTCGATGCTGTCGGGCATCGCGGTGTCGTTTGTCGGCACGATCGGCTTTGTCGGCCTGATTGCGCCGCATATCGCGCGCACGCTGTTCGGCGAGGACCACCGTTTCTATCTGCCGGGCAGCGCGCTGGTCGGCGCGTTGATGCTGTCGCTCGCATCGATCGCGTCGAAGCTGATCGTGCCGGGTGTGCTGATTCCCGTGGGCATCGTCACTGCGCTGGTCGGGATTCCGCTTTTTCTCGGCATCGTCGTGCGTTCGCACGGAGCCATGCAATGAGCGGGCTCTCAATGCACGATCTGAGCGTGGGGTTCGGCAAGCGGCAAATCCTCACGTCGCTGAGCGCGGGGCCGTTGCCGCGCGGTCAGATCACGGCCCTGCTCGGTCCCAACGGAAGCGGCAAGTCGACGTTGCTGCGCGCGCTGGCGGGTCTCACGCGCGCGCAGACGGGTACGCTGTCGCTCGATGGAGAACCGCTTGCGTTATCGGCGGCCGCTGCGCGTTCGCACAGTGTGGTTTATCTGCCGCAGGCGCTGCCCGCCGGGGTTCGGCTGCAGGTGCTCGAATCGGTGCTGGTTGCGTGTTGCGCGACGCGCGGCGCGTTTCACGAACGTTCGGCGCGCGCCGCCGATCTCGCGCTTGCGCGCGCCGTGCTCGAACGCCTCGGCATCGATGCGCTTGCGTCGCGCTCGCTCGATGAGTTGTCGGGTGGTCAGCGGCAACTGGTCGGTATTGCGCAAGCGCTGGTGCGTGAGCCGCAGGTGCTGCTGCTCGATGAACCGCTGTCGGCGCTCGACCTGAACCATCAGTTTCACGTGATGGGCGTGCTGCGCGACATTACGCGCGAACGCAAGCTCGTGACGGTGGTTGTGCTGCACGACATCAATACCGCGCTACGCGACTGCGATCAGGCGATGTTGTTGCATGGCGGACGCATGGCGTGTTTCGGGCCGACGCCGGAAGTGGTGACGCGTGCGAGTCTTGAGGAAGTGTTCGGCGTTAGCGCCCGCATTGAGCGCTGCTCGCGCGGGCAGCATCAGGTTTTGATCGACGGGCTTGCAGGCAACGACTACAACACAACCCCTGCGCCCGCGCCAATCTTCTGACCTGCGTGCTTCGCTTGCGTTTCGCGAAAGCGGATCGTAAGTAATACCTGGAGATTTTCGCAACGCTTCTCGTAACCGCGTCCTTGACGGGGTGTGTCATCGTGTCCTTCTCGTCCCGGCTCGGTTAGTCGCGTCAGACAGCGGTACGGGACAGGCTTCTGAACGAGAAAGTTGATGAAAGGACAAGGTATTCGCAGGGTGCTGGCCGCTTCTGCAGTGTTGCTGCTCACGATCGCGGCAGTCTGGTTCTTCCATTTCAGGCACGCAACGCTGAGGCGCACGCCCGCGCAGCAAGGCGTGCCGGTGTCGGAAGCCACCGCGAAGCTCGCCGACGTGCCGGTGTTCATCGATTCCCTCGGCACCGTCATCCCCACCCGCAGCGTATCCGTGATGACCCAGGTGAACGGCATCCTGACGGCGGTCGACTTCAATGAAGGCCAGCACGTGCGGAAGGGCCAGGTCATCGCCCGCATCGATTCGCGCGCGCTCGACGCGCAGCTCCTGCAGGCAAGAGGGACGCTCGCGCATGACGAGGCCTTGCTCGCGAACGCGCGGGTCGATTTGCGGCGCTTCCAGTTGCTCATCCAGAGCGGTTCGATCACTCAGCAAACCCTCGACACGCAAAAGGCGCTTGTCGACGAGGATGCGGGCTCGGTCGAGTCCGACCAGGGCAACGTGAACAATCTCGCCGTGCAGGTGAGCTATTGCACGATCACGTCGCCCGTGGATGGCGTGGTCGGCCTGCGCCTCGTCGACCCGGGCAACTACGTGACCACGACCAGCACCACCGGCATCGCAGTGATCACGCAATTGCAGCCGGCCACGGTCGTGTTCGCCGTGCCGGAAGACTATCTGGGCCAGATCCACCAGGCGATGGCGCGCGGCACGGTGCCGGTGCTCGCCTACGACCGCGACAAGACCACGCTGCTCACGAAGGGCCATTTGCTGGCGCTCGACAACGAGGTCGATACGACCACCGGCACGGTCAAGGTCAAGGCCGAGTTCGATCAGGCCGGCGACGCGCTGTTTCCGAATCAGTTCGTTAACGCACGCATGCAGGCCGACACGCTAAGGGCAATCGTGGTCATCCCGACCTCCGCGATCCAGAACGGCGCGAACGGCGATTTCGTGTTCGTAGCCGGCGCGCACAACAAGGTGGTGTTGCGCAACGTGAAGGCGGGCCCCGTGAAAGGCGACGACACCGCGATTCTCGACGGCGCCATAAAGGCCGGCGAAAAGGTGGTGACCGAGGGCGCGGACAAACTGGACAACGGCTCGCGCGTGCGCGTCGTAGCCCGCCGGGACACCGGCGCGTGAACGTTTCGCGCCCTTTCATCGAACGGCCGATCGCAACCGCGCTGCTGATGGTCGCGCTGCTTCTGGCGGGCATGCTCGGCTATCACCTGCTGCCGGTGTCGGCGCTGCCGGAAGTCGACTATCCGACCATCCAGGTCTACACGCAGTATCCGGGCGCGAGCCCCGACGTGATCAGCTCATCGATCACATCGCCGCTCGAGCGCCAGTTCGGCGAGATGCCGGGCCTCGCCACGATGAACTCGACGAGTTCGAACGGCGTCTCGGTGATTACGCTGCAGTTCGACCTCGCGCTCTCGCTCGACGTCGCCGAGCAGGAGGTTCAGGCGGCGATCAACGCTTCGGCGAGCTTCCTGCCGACCATCCTTCCCTACCCGCCCGTCTACAGCAAGGTCAATCCCGCCGATGCGCCCGTGCTCACGCTGTCGCTGACGTCCGACGTGCTGCCGCTCACGAAGGTAGAAGACCTCGCCGACACGCGCCTCGCGCAGAAGATCTCGCAGATCACGGGCGTGGGTCTGGTCACGATCGGCGGCGGCCAGCGGCCCGCTGTGCGCGTAGAGACCAACGCCGGCGCACTCAATTCGCTCGGCATGTCGCTCGACGACGTGCGCACCGTGCTCGCCGAGGCGAACGTGAACCAGGCGAAGGGCAATCTCGACGGCAAGTACCAGTCGTACTCCATCGGTGCGAACGACCAGTTGCAGAGCGCCGCCGGCTACGCCGACCTCGTGATCGCGTACAAAAATGGGGCGCCGATCCGGCTGTCGCAACTCGCGAAATCCGTCGACGGCGCGGAGAACGTGCAGCAGGCGGCATGGACCAACAGCACGCCGTCGATCCTGCTCAACATCCAGCGCCAGCCGGGCGCCAACGTGATCGACGTGGTCGACCGCGTGCAGAAACTTCTGCCGCAACTGCAGGCGAGCCTGCCCGCCACGCTCAAGGTGGCCGTGCTGACCGACCGCACGCAGACCATCCGCGCATCGGTGGCGGACGTGCAGTACGAACTCGCGGCGGCGATCGCGCTGGTCGTGATGGTGATCTTCATCTTTCTGCGCAACCTTCCCGCGACGGTGATTCCGGCAGTCACCGTGCCGCTCTCGCTCGTCGGCACACTTGCCGTCGCGTACGGGCTCGGCTTCTCGCTGAACAATCTGACGCTGATGTCGCTCACCATCGCGACGGGCTTCGTCGTCGACGACGCGATCGTGATGATCGAGAACATCACGCGCTACATCGAGGCAGGCGACAAGCCGTTCGAAGCTGCGTTAAAGGGTTCAAAGCAGATCGGCTTCACGATCATCTCGCTGTCGGTATCGCTGATCGCGGTGATGATCCCGCTGCTCTTCATGGGCGACGTGGTCGGGCGGCTCTTCCGCGAATTCGCGCTGACGCTGGCGGTGGCCATCGTGATCTCCGCGATCGTGTCGCTCACGCTCACGCCGATGATGTGCTCGCGCATGCTCAAGGCTCACGATCCGGATAAAAAAGAACGGCGTGCCGACTTCTTCGATCACGTCAACCGCCGTTACGTCAGCGCGCTCGGCTGGGTGCTCGAGCATCGCGGGATGACGCTGGTATCGGTCGCGATCACCGCCGCGCTGACGTTCGTCGTGCTGTTCCTGATGCCCAAGGGGTTCTTCCCGGAGCAGGACACAGGGCTCATCGAAGGCATCTCGCAGGCGTCGCCCAATATCTCGTTCGCCCATATGGCGCAGCAACAGCAGCGCCTTGTGGCTGCGATCCTCAAGGATCCGGCGGTCGCGAGCCTGTCGTCGTTCGTCGGTATCGACCAGACGAGCCCGACGCTCAACCAGGGCAAGGTGCTCATCAACCTGAAGGACAAGAGCGAGCGCGACAGCAGCGCCGCCGTGATCCGGCGTCTGTCGGATGAGACCGCGAACCAGGCCGGCATGCGGCTCTTCCTGCATCCGGTGCAGGACCTGACGCTCGACGATGCGATCTCCACCACCAGCTACCGGCTGGGCATAGAGGCCACCAACCCCGCCGTGCTGAACCAGTGGACGCACAAGCTCATCGATGCACTGAAAGCGGACCCCGTGTTCGCCGACGTGCAGAGCGAAGCGTTGCAGCAGGGCCAGCAGGTGCAGCTGAACTTCGATCGCGGCACGGCGTCGCGCCTCGGCGTCACGCCCCAGGCGATCGACGACGTGCTCTACGACGCGTTCGGCCAGCGCCAGGTGTCCACCATCTTCACGCAACTGAACCAGTATCACGTGGTGCTGGTGGCGGACAAAGACCCGAACGATCTTTCGCATCTGCTCTCGGGGCTGTATGTGGACACGCCGTCGGGCAACGTCGCGCCGCTCGCTGCGATGGCGACCATGAAGGTGATCCCGGTGCCCGTGACGATCGATCGCCAGGGGCAGTTCCCCTACGCGGACGTGTCGTTCAACCTCGCGCCCGGCAATACGCTCGGCACGGCCGTGGCGCACGTGCACGACGTGGAGGCGAAGCTCGGTCTGCCCGCCACGGTGCAGGCGTCGCTCGAAGGCACGGCGGCCACGTTCCAGTCGTCGCTGTCGAACGAGGCCTATCTCGTCGCGGCGGCGATCATCGTGGTTTATCTGATGCTCGGCATCCTGTACGAGAGCTTCATCCATCCGGTGACGATCCTCTCGACCCTCCCGTCGGCCGCGCTGGGCGCGCTGCTCGCGCTCGTCATCACCGGCACGCAGTTCGACATCATCGGGCTGATCGGCATCGTGCTGCTGATCGGCATCGTGATGAAGAACGCGATCATGATGATCGACTTCGCACTCGAAGCCGAGCGCAACGAGGGGCTGCCCGCGCTCGACGCGATCCGCCGCGCGGCCGAACAGCGCTTTCGCCCGATCCTGATGACCACCATGGCGTCGCTGTTCGGCGCGGTGCCGCTCGCGTTCGGCAGCGGCATGGGCTCGGAACTGCGCCAGCCGCTCGGTATTGCGATCATCGGCGGCCTGCTCGTCAGCCAGTTGCTCACGCTGTTCTCGACGCCCGTGATCTATCTGGCGATGCATCGCGTGGAAAGCCGTTTCGCGAGGCGCGGCCGGCCCGCTGTGGAGTAGCCGGATGAACCTGTCGGAACCGTTCATCCGCCGCCCGGTCGCGACCACGCTGCTGGCGGTCGGCCTTGCCCTCTTCGGCATGCTCGCGTTCCGGCTGCTGCCCGTCGCGCCGTTGCCCGAAGTCGACTTCCCGACCATCAGTGTGACGGCGCAACTGCCCGGCGCGGATCCGAATACGGTTGCAAGCTCGGTCGCGACGCCGCTCGAGCGCCAGTTCGGGCAGATTTCCGGCGTCACCGAAATGACCTCGGTGAGTTCGCTCGGCACGACCCGCATCACACTGCAGTTCGACCTGAACCGCAACATCGACGGCGCCGCACGCGATGTGGAAGCCGCTATCAACGCGGCGCGCACGAATTTGCCGGCCAACCTCGACGGCAATCCCACCTATCGCAAGGTCAACCCCGCCGACGCGCCGATCCTGCTGATCGCGCTGACCTCGGATTCGGCCACGCGCGGCCAACTGTACGACGCCGCGTCGACGGTGCTGCAGCAAAAGCTGCTGCAGACGCCCGGCGTGGGCGACGTCACCATCGGCGGAGGCGCGCTGCCGGCGGTACGGGTGGAGCTGAACCCCGACCGCGTCAATCACTACGGCATCAGCCTCGAACAGATCCGCGCGGTGCTCGCGACTTCGAACGTGGACCTGCCGAAGGGCTCGACGTCGATGCACGGTCAAACCTATGGCATCGGCGCGAACGACACGCTGTACACGCCCGCCGACTACGGTCCGCTGATCGTGCGGCAGAACGGCGCCCAGGTGGTGCACATCGCCGATCTCGGCTATGTGCGCGAGGATGTGGAAAACCTCGAGAACTACGGCCTGTCGAACGGCAAGCCCGCGGTGCTGCTGGTCGTCTACAAGCAGCCGGGCGCGAACGTGATCGATACCGTCGACAATGTGAAGGCATCGTTGCCGTTCCTCGAGGCGTCGATCCTGCCCACCATCAGGCTCAGCCTGCTGATGGACCGCACCACCACGATCCGCGCGTCGCTGCTCGACGTCGAGATCACGCTGATGATCTCGATCCTGCTCGTCACCGCCGTGACCTTCGCGTTCTTTCGCGACTGGCGCAGCACGCTGATTCCCGCGATCGTCGTGCCGCTCTCACTGCTCGGCACGTTCGGCGCGATGTACTTCCTCGGCTTCAGCCTCAACAACCTGTCGCTGATGGCGCTCACCATTTCCACCGGCTTCGTCGTCGACGATGCGATCGTGGTGGTCGAGAACATCATGCGGCACCTCGAGCGCGGCGAGAAGCCGCTCGATGCAGCGCTCTCGGGCGCGAAGGAAGTCGGCTTCACCGTGCTCACGATCAGCGCGTCGCTGGTCGCGGTGTTCATCCCGCTGCTGCTGATGGGCGGTATCGTCGGGCGGCTGTTTCGCGAGTTCTCGGTGTCGTTGTCGGTGGCGATCACCATGTCGATGGTGATTTCGCTCACCGTCACGCCGATGCTCGCGAGCATCACGCTGCGCGCCGGGCACGGCGGCGAGGCAGGCGATGTGGGCGATGCGGGCGAATACCCCGATTCGCGCTTTCACCGCTTCTATGCGCGCACGCTCGGCTGGGTAATCGCGCATCCGTTGCTGATGGGCACGGTGACCCTTCTCGTGATCGCGCTCAACGTGTTGCTCTTCGTGCTCGTGCCCAAAGGGTTCTTCCCGCAGGAGGATACCGGGCGGCTGATCGGCCGGGTGCTGGCGTCGCAGGACATCTCGTACAAGGCGATGCAGCAGAAATTCGTGACCATCAACAAGATCGTGCTCAGGAACCCAAACGTCAGCACGGTAGGCGGCTTTGTGGGCGGCAACAACGCGATCAACAGCGCGCTGATGTTCATCACGCTCAAGCCGCTCGGCGAGCGAAAGGCGACCGCGGACCAGGTGATAGGCCAGTTGCGGCGCGCGCTCAGCGTCATTCCCGGCGCGCGGCTCTACCTGCAGTCGGCGCAGGACATCACAGTGGGCGGGCGGCAAAGCGGCGCGCAATACCAGTACACAATGACCGCCGACGATCAGACCGATCTCGACACCTGGGTGCCGAAGGTGGTCGCTGAAATGCACAAACTGCCCATCCTGACCGACGTCAACACCGACCAGCAGGACAACAGCAAGGAAGTCGCCGTGAACGTCGACCGCGATACGGCCGCGCGCCTTGGCGTGAGCTTCGACTCGATCGACCAGGGTCTCGACGACGCGTTCGGCCAGCGTCAGGTTTCCACGCTCTATACGGCGGCTAACCAGTATCACGTGGTAATGGAACTGGCTCCCGAGTACTGGGCGACGCCGGCCGCGCTCAACGGCATTTATGTCCCGGCCGGGCCGGTGAGCGGCATCGGCAGCGGCAGCACGTCCTCGGACACCCCTGCCGCGCCGGCCTCGGCCTCGGCCTCGGCTTCGGCTTCGACCGTCATTCCGGCAGCGAGCACGCCCTCCGCCGCGGCGTTGTCGACGGGCGAGCCGCTCGTGCCGCTCTCCGCCTTCGCGCACTTCTCGATCGCCCGCACCGCGATTTCGATCAACCACCAGAGCACGTTTCCCGCCGTCACGGCGTCGTTCAACCTGCGGCCCGGCGCGTCGATCGGACAGGCCACACAGGAGGTCGATCAGGCGGTGGCGCAACTGCGCATACCGTCAAGCGTCGTCGGGCAGTTTGCCGGCACCGCGCAGGTATTCCAGCAGTCGGTTGCAAGCGAGCCGCTGCTGATCGTCGCCGCGTTGCTGTCGGTGTATATCGTGCTCGGCATCCTCTACGAGAACCTGATGCACCCGCTGACCATCCTGTCGACCCTGCCCTCGGCAGGCATCGGCGCGCTGATCGCCCTCTTCGTCACCGATACGCAGCTGTCGATCATCGCGCTCGTCGGCGTCATTCTGCTGATCGGCATCGTGAAGAAGAACGCGATCATGATGATCGACTTCGCGATCACCGAGGAGCGTCAGCGCAACCTGTCGCCGGAGCAGGCTATCACGCGCGCCTGCATGATCCGCTTCCGGCCGATCATGATGACCACGATGGCCGCAATCCTCGGCGCGCTGCCGCTGGTTCTCGGCTCCGGCTATGGCTCCGAGTTCCGCCAGCCGCTCGGCATCTCGATCATCGGTGGTTTGATCGTCAGCCAGATGCTTACGCTCTATACCACTCCGGTGGTCTACCTCTGGCTCGACCGGGCTTATCAGCGCCTGCGTCTGCGTCGCCGAAGGAAGGAAGGCTGATCATGATCATGAAAAACCTCGTCGATATGCCCGCTTGTTTGTCCGCTTGTTTGTCCACTTCGGGTCTGCGCCGCGGCTGCGTGCTGACGATGCTTCTGCTCGCCGGCTGCGCGGTCGGGCCGGATTATCACAAGCCTTCGGTTGCGATTCCCACGACGTTCAAGGAAGGCGTGGACTGGCAGCGCGCGGCGACGGATCCCCAAGCCGCGCTGACGGGCAAATGGTGGCTCGCCTATCGGGACGACGAGTTGACGGGTCTCGTGCAGCACGCACTCGACGCCAACCAGTCGATTGCCGGCGCGCAGGCCGCATACCGCCTCGCCGAAGCGACCGTGGCGGCTGACCGCGCCAGTCTGTTTCCGACCATCACGGCGGGCATTTCCGGCTCGCGCAGCCGCACCGGGACGAACTCCACCACCCTCGAGTCAGGCGGCGTCAACACGGTCAGCAACGGCACGCCGGACATCCGCAATTTCGCCAGCGCGACGGCGACCGCGGACTGGGAGCCGGACCTGTGGGGCCAGGTGCGGCGCGAGATCGAATCGGGCAAGGCCAACGCGCAGGCCGCCGATGCGACTCTTGCCGGCGAGCGGCTGTCGATCGTCGCGACCGTCGCGACCGATTACTTCGAAGTGCGCCAGCTCGACATCGACATCTCGCTGCTGAAGCAGCAGCAAGCGATCGATTCCCGCATTCTCGACATCACCCGCGACGCGTATGCGCAAGGCACCGCGTCGAGCGACAACGTGCTGGAAGCGCAGGACACGCTCCAGCTCGTGGTGGCGGACTTGCAGAGCTCGCAGACCTCGCGCGAGCAATTCGAGCATGCGATCGCCGTGCTAACCGGCGTGCCTCCGGCTAGCTTCAGTATCAAGCCGCGGCTCGACTATGTATTTTCGACGCCCGCCGTGCCGCCCACGCTGCCGTCGGAACTGCTCGAACGCCGGCCCGACGTGGTCAGCGCGGAACGAATGGCGGAGGCCGCGAATGCAAGGATCGGCGTGGCGAAAGCGGCGTTCTTTCCGATCCTCGATTTGTCGGCGGAAGGCGGGTTCCAGCACAACACGCTTGCGCATCTGTTCACGCTGCCGAGCCGGGTATGGACGCTCGGCCCGGATCTCGCTGCGACCCTCTTCGACGGCGGCGCGCGCACGGCCGCCGTGCATGAGGCGCAGGCTACCTATGACGAGAGTGTGGCTGCGTATCGGGAAGCGGTGTTGACGGCGTTTCAGAACGTCGAGGATAGTTTGTCGTCGTTGAATCACCTGCAGCAGCAGGAAGAGGCGTTCGCGGCGGTGTATGCGCGCAACCAGCAGTTGTTTGTGAGCGAGCGCGCGCAGTTGTCGGCAGGGACGGCGAGTGAGGAGAACGTGCTTACGCAGCAGTTGACGCTGCTGCTGGCTCAGCAGAATCTTAGCGATACGCAAGGGGCGTTGGTGCAGAGCAGTGTTGGGTTGGTGAAGAATCTTGGCGGGGGGTGGAAGTGGGGTAAACCGACGGCGAAATAGGCACAGCCGGCCGACGCGCGGCCTGTCGCGCCCGATCTGCGACCGCGCAGGCTGGGGCGGCGGGACATGTACTGCTACTTCGACAACCCCCGACAACGACGCGAAGACAAATGGGAGGTATGCGAGTTTCTGTGTGTGATCAAATGTGTATTCGGGTATTGCGAATCAGTTGTCCGGGAGACTCCACATGCCGATCTCGCCGAGTTTGGCAGCCAACTGCAGCCGCGCGGAACGCCAGTCGGTCAGCGCCTGGATGCGCTGCCGCTTCGCGCCTGCAAGCGCGGACTGCGCGTTGAGCAACTCGAGGATACTGCCGACGCCTACCGTATAACGATGCTGGCTCGCCGTATACGAACGGTTCGAGATATCGAGCAGCATCGCGCTGTTATCGAGGTTGTGCGTCGCGGTCTGCAAGGCCTCGTAACTCGTCCAGACATCGAGACCGACCTGCTGTCGTGTTTCGTCGAGCGTGTCGTTCTCGAGTTCGGCTTTCGCTTCGTCTTCGCGCACCTGGTACGTCTTCAGGAAGCCCGAAAAGATCGGGATCGTGACCTGGACGCCCACGTACCATTCGCTGCCCGTCGTCGGGAGTTGAGGCTGTCCGACTTCGAAGCTGGTCGGCTCATTGTTTCTGCTGTACTTCGCGACGAGGCTCAGGTTCGGCAGACCTTCGGCACGCGTCTGCCTGGTCTTCGCAAGCGCAGCTTCGACGCGCGCCTCGGCAGCCCTCACACTCGGATGCGTGCGCTTCGCTTCGTCGATCAGATCGGCGATCGATCCGCTGAACGCCTGATCGGGCATGACGCCGTCACCGACGTCGGGCAACGTAATCGGCGCGTTGGGGTCGAGATTCATATCGTTCGCAAGCACCCCGAGCGCGTCCTGCCGGTCGCCCTGGGCTTTCGTCAGATTCACGACAGCCTGCGCATGGTCGGTCTGCGCCTGGAGCTGATCCGTGATCGGAGCGATGCCCTTGCTAGTGCGCGCGGTCGCGGCCTGTACGCTGTCGTTCGCGGTCTGCTCGATCTGCTGCGCGGCGACGAGCGCGCCTTGCGCGGCCTGCGCCGCATAGTAGTCTTTCGCGACCTTTGCGAAGGCTGCATCAAGCACCGCCTGCTGGTTCGCCTGCGCGGCCGCGAGCAGTTCGGTCGCACTCTTCAGCGCCGCCTCGCGTCCGCCAAAGTCGTAGAGTACCCAGCTCAGCGACACGCTTTCGGTCCGCAGAAAATTGCGGAAGTTCGAATCGAATTGCGGCAGGTTGTCTATATCGGTCTTCGCATCATCGCGTACGCCCTGCCAGTTCGCGGTGAGGTTCGGCAAATAGGCGGCACGACCCTGTCCCACACGCGCGGCCTCGACCTTGACTTGCGCCCACGCTTCCCGCGTCTTGGGGTTAACGCAGAGCGCACGTTCGACGGCATCCTGCAAAGGCAGCGGACCCGGTAACGCGCCGAACACGCAGACGCCAGCGGAGCCGTCGCCGAGCATGTTTGCGGCGGCTGTCGGAGGCACTGCCGACCCGGTCAGCAGAGGATCGAAGCCCCATGCGGCAGGCGACCCGCAGGACAGCAACAGCGCGACCGCGCCCCATCGTCGCATCGACATGCGGGACACGGTCTTAACGTTCACGCAAGCTCTCCTCGCCCGACTGGATGACGGGATCGAGAAAGTAATGCGCGACACTGCGCTTGCCTGTCTGAATCTCGGCGGTCACTTCCATACCAGGCGTCAAATGGACCCAGGCGCCGTTCGCGCGAATCCGGTTCGTCGGCAAGTGCACGCGTGCCACGAACATGAGGCCATGCTTCCTGTCCTGAACCGCATCGTTCGAAACCGACACGACGGTCCCCTTCAGATAGCCGAAGCGCGTATACGGAAACGCCGTAACCTTCACAAGCGCGGTTTGTCCGGGCCGTACGAAACCAATATCCTTGTTCTCGATATTGGCCTCGACTTCCAGGGTATCGTCGGGCACGATTTCCATGACCGCCTGGGCGGCGGTCGCGACACCGCCCAGCGTGTGCACCGTGAGTTGCTGCACCGTGCCCGCGACAGGCGCCGTCAGGCTCAGGAGCTTCTGGCGTGTATCCGCCTTGGTCTCGTCATTGCGGCTCTGGCCGTATTGCTGCGTTGCCTTGTCGAGCTCGTCGAGCTGCTTGCTGCGAAACGCCGACGTAATCGACGCGATATCCGCGCGCTGCTCGTCGACAGCGGCCATCAACTCATGCGAACTGCTCTCGCGCGCCGCGAGATCGTGTTCCTGCTCGAGCGCGGTTTGCTCCTTGGTCAGGTAGTCGGTTTGCGCGACGTATTTGTCCGTGGCGAGCGCACGAAATTCGTTGGCTTGCTGGCGCGCGAGCGGCGCGGTCGCCGACAGCTTGCCGATTTCGACGCGGGTCGTCTCGAGTTCGGCTTCGCGTTTGCGACGCTCGGCCTCGGATGCGTTGAGCTTGTCCTGATACTCCCGATACAAGCTGTGCGCGAAATGTTGCGCTTCCGCTTGCTGCGCGACTGATGCGCCGTCGACCGGGGGCACGACCGGCGCATGCCCGGTCTGCTGGGCGTCGAGCAAGGTGCGTGAGCGCGCGGCCGCGAGCGCCGCATCGATGCGCGAGCGCCGCGCATTATCGGAATCGGCGGCAGCCTGGGTCGCGTCGAGTTGCATGAGCAATTGCCCCGCCTGAATGCGTTGCCCGTCTTCGACGAGGATGCTGCGCACGACGCCCGTCATCGCCGGCTGAATGATCTTCACCCGCTCGCCCGGAATCAGCTTGCCTTCGGCGACCGCGACGATATCGAGCCTGCCGAAAAAAGCGAGCAAAAGCGCGAGCATCGCAAGCACGACGAGAATGCGCATCGTCCAGCGCGGCGCCGGATGCACGGGCGTTTCGACAAGCTCGAGATTGGCGGGCAGAAACGCGCGCTCGTAAGCGAGCTTCGGTTCGCCATCAAGCTGCGCGCGCATTGACCACGCGGTGCGAAACACTTCGCCATAGCGCCGCAGGAGGTCGCCGAACGCCTGCAACTGGATGAGTTTCATGATCGGATCCGCCTCGTCAGGTGTTTTGAAGCGAGATCAGATGGGCGTAGTACCCACCCTGCGCAAGCAACTCCTCATGCCCGCCGCGCTCGACGATGCGGCCATGGTCCATCGCGACGATATGATTGGCGTGCCTGACTGATGAAAGCCGGTGCGCGATGATGATTACGGTGCGGCCCTGGCAGATCGCGCGCATGTTCTGCTGGATGATGCGTTCCGTCTCGAAGTCGAGCGCGCTCGTGGCCTCGTCGAAGATCAGGATGCGCGGATCGGTCATCAGCGCGCGCGCGATCGCGATGCGCTGGCGCTGGCCGCCCGACAGGTTCGCGCCGTGCTCGCCGACCACCGTGTCATAGCCCTCAGGCATCTCGGAGATAAAGCCGTGCGCGCCCGCGAGCTTGGCCACGTACATGACGCGATCGAGCGATGTGCCCGGGTCGGTTACGGCAATGTTGTCGCGAATCGAGCGATTGAAGAGCAGGTTCTCCTGGAGCACGACACCCATCTGGCGGCGCAGCCAGGCAGGATCGACGAGCGCGAGGTCGATGCCGTCAATCAGCACCTGGCCCGCCTCGGGCATATACAGGCGCTGCAGGAGCTTGGTCAGTGTGCTCTTGCCCGAGCCCGAGCGACCCACGATACCGACGACTTCGCCCGCGCGAATCTCGAGCGAGACATCGTTAAGAACCGGCATGCCGTCGGGCCGGTAGCGGAACCGCACGCTTTGGAAGTGAATATGGCCCTTGATCGCGGGCAAAGCCTGGCGGCTTTGAGGAAGCTCGGTGCGCGTATTGAGCACGTCGCCGAGGCGCGCCATTGAGATGCCGATCTGCTGAAAATCCTGCCAAAGCTGGGCGAGCCGCAGCACGGGGGCGACGACGCGCTCCGACATCATGTTGAATGCAACGAGCTCTCCGACTGACAGCTTGCCTTCGATGACCAGCCGCGCACCGAAAAACAGCGACAGCAGGTTCACGAGTTTGCCGACGAACTGGATCAGCTGCTGCCCGATGTTGCCGAGGGTACTGACGCGGAATCCGGCCGCCACGTAGGCCGCAAGCTGATTGTCCCAACGCCGCGTGAATTGGGGTTCCACCGCCATCGCCTTGACGGTTTCAGCGCCCGAGACAGTCTCGACGAGGAAGGACTGGTTATCCGCGCTGCGCGCGAATTGCTCGTTCAGACGCGCACGCAGCACCGGATTGAACGTCATCGAAATGCCCGCATAGACGGGCAGTGAAAAGACGACGATCAGCGTCAGCGGCACGCTGTAAATACACATGACGGCCAGAAAAACGACCGAGAAGAACAGGTCGATGACGGCCGTGAGCGCCTGCCCGGTGAGGAAGTTACGAATATTCTCGAGCTCGCGCACCCGCGCGACCGTATCTCCGACACGCCGCACGGCGAAATACGCAAGCGGCAACGCGAGCAGATGCCGGAAGAGCCGCGCGCCGAGTTCGACATCGATGCGATTCGCCGTATGGGAGAACACATAGTTGCGCAGCCCGGTGAGCAGCACTTCGAAAACCGAACTGATGAACAACGCGATGCAGACGACATTCAACGTGTTGAACGCACGGTTCACGAGCACCTTGTCCATGACCACCTGGAACATCAGCGGCGACACGAGCCCGAAGACCTGCAGCACCGCCGAAACGATCAGCACTTCGATCAGCAGACGCCGGTACTTGACGACCGCGGGGATGAACCAGGAGAAATCGAAACGCGCCATATCGCCCGCAAGCGATGCGCGCGACGCGAAGACAAGCATCTGTCCGGCACAGCGGGCAAAGACCGTCTGGGGCTGGCTCACGGTCGGCGCACTCGCGCCGGGTTCGAGTACCAACGCCCTCTCGCCATCGCAGCCCGCGAGGATGAAATGCTGCCCATCCTTATCGAGTGCGAGCGCCGGAAGTGGCGTCTTCGCAAGCCGGTCCGCGGACACGTGGACCTTGCGCGTCTTCAGTCCTAGCGAACGCGCCGACAGCACGAGGTCACGGTCATCGAAACGCGTCGACTTCCCGCCCACCGCGTGCCGAAGCTGTTCCGCTTCCGCCGCCAGCCCATGAAAGCCCGCAATAATGACCAGCGCCGCAAGGCCTGGATCTGACTGTGCGTTCGAGGGAGTGTGCAGTTGTTCGGTTTCGTCCATGGGCTTTGAAGTTCATCAGCACGCAGTCGATCTATCCGCCGCAAAAGAGACGTCTTCCGCTCATGTTTCGCCAAACGAAAGAAGTGCCAGTAGACAACTAACTTTCCGGGAACCGTTTAGGACATCTTCCCGGCAGCGATGCCATAGTGGAGCGCTAGCAATCAGCGACAAAACACTCGGCGGTACGCCGTTATTCCACCAGTACAAATCCCGACATGACGAAAACTCCCGGCGTGGGCGATTGGCGAAAGATGCCGAATAGGAACGGATAGATTGCGGAGGGGTCACGCTGGTTCGCACGGATGCGGTCGGTCATGTCCGTGACGCGCAATGAGATCAATAGCGGGCTGAAGAAGGCGCGGAACGTCGTACATCTATCTGTAGAGTAGCTCGCGCATTCCATCGAAATGCAGCAGCGTCGCAGATCGTGTCCCGACTCATGATCGACGAGATGCGCTTTGCCAGCTCGCGAGGCAGCGACCTGAAGATGTCACTCGCCGCACACGACAACGCCATTCTTCCGGAGAGCAGCAGATGGTCGTACACGCGCTTTTTCCGGCAGGGAGCGTTTGCTGATGACTTTCGACGCGGGGCGCAGCAATAAATGCTGTGGGGTGCCTTCGAGGCTGCGCATCGCTGCGCGCCGTTCGACTTCCCGATGGAAATTGCCATGGAGTATAGGGGGCGCGCGGTCGAAACTGCGCTGAGCCGCAACATGGAGCACGACACGCTTCGTTTTGAGCTCAGTCGTGCCTGCCGGGAAGGGCCGTCGTGGAATCCAATTTCGTCGCCACGTGCGAGGCGTTGCGAATTATTTGCGTTCCAGCGCCCTCAATGTGCTGTCGTGTGCCGCGCGCGCGATTGGACATGAGCGTAAGCGCCGACGTGCTTGCCGGATGCACGCTATCTCGAAAAACGTGACCCGTGAGATTGACGGCCGCTGACCGTTCCCCGACAAGGAAGCCGGGGAACGGGTACAACCTGGTCAATCACCCTGTTTTTCCAGACGTACTTCGACGCTCAGTGGATGCTGACAGCAAGCATGCCATGAGAAAGCGGGGCTCCCGGCTGGACAATACCAGCGCTCCCCGCCGGGGGCGGGTTGAATGACGACATGGCCGAAACCAGTTGCGTGGCGTGAGGAGTTGCGACGCTAGACGCGATGATTTGACCTTTTGAGTTGAATATGTCCACCCTATCGGAAATAACGTTACCGGCCGCATCGTAGGTGAAGAGATTGGTTTGAACATTGCCGGTCGCGAGTTGAATGCGATCGTTCTGCAATTGACCTAGGCTATTGAAGTTCTGCTCGATGGACAGCGTGCCCGGAGCCACCTGGGAGTGCGGCCCGGCAAAGAATGTGAGCTGTCGGGTCCCGTTCTCGAAATCAATGGCCTGCTCAATGACCGCGCCCGTTTCGTTCAAACCAGAAAATTTCTTCCCCATGTCAACTTCATTGTTCGCAAGTCCACTGAACACGTCAAATTCCGATGTTCCATTGGCGAAATTAATGTCTTGGGAAGTGAGGTAGCCGGCTAAATCGAGTTTGCTAAAATTCTCCTTGATCGACGTTTCTCCGACCGGCAAACCGAGGGTCGTAAAAACTTGCGATGTCCCGTTAGTGAAGTCGATTACATCGCCAATCAACGTGCCGGTGCCGTTCGGTTTCGAGAGGAGTTGCACCTCGGAAGACACACCGCTGCCAATGGCCAATCCATTCGGGAATTCGACCTCTGACTGACCGTCCGGCAGATTGATAATCACCTTGAGAACTGTGTCCGCGGGGAGCGTGGCACTAGATTGATTGCTTACGTTAGTCGTGGTATTCATGAACATCTCCAATCAAATGATAAAGACACCTAATATCGTTCCGAACACGACCGGAACGAAAGCGAAATGTCAAAACGAACCGCTTGATGGAAATGGCGTGACTCCTCTTCCGGCTAGCGATCAATAACAAAAACACTGCCCGGATACGATTTATTCCATAGTAAAGTCAAAAATAATTAGTTTAAAAATTGCGATCAATCTCAAAACGGATAGGGCCGCGAAACTTTCAAAACATGCCGCACCGATGCTAAAAAAGTCGGCCCTGAACAAATCGTTTTGCGCGAAATCGGTCTTATGCGATTGCGCTGTTAGCGGTGTTCCGGTCAAGCAAAGCCACAAGAACAAGGGCGTAAAAAAGCCGCAGCTTTCTCAGGATCATGCGGAGGTTGTGATGGGCACGCCGGCAAGCCGCGTCTCGCTCAGCCGTGCCGCTGGCCTGCGTCACCTGTGCGTTCACCACCAGCTCGATTCCAGCAGCCACGAGTCAGCCAGTGCGGCGAGAGGCCGGCTCAGCGGGTCATGTACATTAGCGATTGCGCCGCCACTCTGTTTGAACGCAGCCATCACGCGACTAGCGTGTTGGCTTGTGCGACGTTGGAGCACAGTGCTGGTCGTGCGTGCCCCCCCGACCAATCCGTTGCAACGACCGGTTGAATCCGCAACCCGCAACGGTCCAGTCGAAGTGCTCGCTAACGGTCATTCATGGAGGTGACGAAAACGCGTTGAGACCAGTCTGGGGGCAACAGCCACCTGCACATTATGGGGACGGTGATGAAATCGCGTCCGCAGGCGGACAAGCACGACATGGTGCGCCGCTGGTGCCGTAAAGCGAACAGACTTGTTCCGATTATTTCACTTTCTCGGACCCGCGCCTGCGCTTACCCTTGATGCACTCCCCAGCGCGCCGTCGTCCGCCGACCCATGCACAGTGAGCATTGAGACAATCAAAATCGGAGACACAGTAATGATGACCGGGTTCGCCCATTCTTCCACCGCTTCGCCGTGCGCGCCGCCGCTGCCTGACTTTGCGCCGCCGACTTTCGAGGTTCCGTTCGGCGCGGTGGACACACATGCGCACATCGTCTCCGCCGACCCGGCCTATCCGCTGGTCGCGCTTCGCAGCTTCACGCCGCCGCCCGCACCGGAAGAGAAGTACCTTGCGATGCTCGACGCAACAGGCATGACGTACGGCGTGCTGGTGCAGATCAGCGTCTACGGCACCGACAACCGCTGCATGCTCGAGGTGCTGGGTCGCCATCCGCAGCGTTTGCGCGGCGTCGCCGTGGTCGCACCTGACGTGCCCGACCGCGAGCTGGAGGCCATGCACGCCGCCGGCGTGCGCGGCCTGCGCATCAACGTGCTGTTCGGCGGCGGCATAGGCTTCGCGGCAATGGAGACGCTCGCCTGCCGCATCAAGGATCTGGGCTGGCACTTGCAGTTCCTGATGGACGTCAGGACGCTGCCCGAGCGGATGCCGCGCATGATGAAGCTTCCGGTGCCGGGCGTGATCGATCACATGGGCCATATGCCCACGGTTGGCGGCCTCGGCGCGCCGGGCTTTGTCGCGCTGCGTCATCTCGTGAACGCGCACGGCTATTGGGTCAAGCTCTCGGGCGCGTATCGCGTCAGCAGCACATTCCCGACCTTTGAAGACGTGACGCCCTTCGCGCAGGCGATCATCGACGACGCGCCCGAGCGCGTGGTCTGGGGCAGCGATTGGCCGCACGTGTCGCTCGCGCCAGCGCGCATGCCGAACACCGGCACCCTGCGCAATCTCGTGGCCGCCTGGGCGCCCGACGAGGCCGCCCGCCATCGGATCCTCGTGAGCAATCCAGCCCGTCTGTACGGCTTCGCCTGAAACAGCCCGTTACGCTGCGATTTACGGCGCCATCCGGCGCTCATTCATCAGAAAGGTTCGTCGGCATCCTCGCCGACCGGTTCGCGCGCGTTCGTATTCTTCAGATCACGATTCTCTGGTTCTCCGTCTACGCCGCGCTGATCGGTTTCGCTCAGCGCTTCGGGCAGAGCTTTGCGCTGCGCGCGCTGCAAGGTCTTGGTTTGGGAGGCGAATGGGCCATCGGCTCGGTGCTGATGGGCAAGATCGTCAGAACCGCGTATCGCGGCCGGCCGGTGAGCACCGTGCAAAGCGGCTGGGAGATCGGATGCGCGGTCGCCGGCGTCCTGTACACGTTGGCGTTTTCCGTGCTGCCCGAAGACTACGCGTGGCGCGCGCTGTTTTGCGCGGGCGTCGTGCCGACGCTGCTCGTCGTGTTCATCCGCCGCAAGGTGCCGGAGCCCGAACTGTTCCAGCACACGCTCAAGCAGGAACGGGCAAGCGCCACTCCAATGTCCGCCCAGGCGATCTTCTCCCCGCGCTGAGCGCGCTTGCTCCGCACGGGCATCCAGAGGGCGTACTACGCGATGACGACGTGGCTGGCGACGCTCCTGAAGACTGAACGCCATTTGTCGGCGATCGGCACGGGCACTTATCTGACCGAGCTGTTCCCGTCCCCATGCGCGCCAACGGGAAGGGATTCGCCTACAACTTCGAACGCGGAATCGGCGCGCTGTTTCCGCGTTTCGTCGGCTATCTCGCGAAGACGAGCGGCCTCGGGGCTGCTGCCCGAAACGAAAGGACGCGAAATCTCCTGATTGGCGCCGGGCTAGCGAAAGGCCGCGTGCTGCCGCACCAGCGCCAGCATCGAGGGAATCAGTCCGCGCATGTCGCCGCGCCGCCACTGGAACGCATAGGGCAACGTCGACAAGGCGGGTTCGCTCGTCAGCCGCACCAGCGCCGTCCCCATCTGCGCGGCGGCGGCCCAATCGGCCGGCAGAAAGCCAATGCCGACGCCTTCCCGCAACATGCCTGCCACCGCGCTCCAGTTGTTGCACGCGATCTGGCGCGGGTTGTTGATACCGGCCGCCAGCAACCATTCGTCCAGCACGCGTGTCGTGCCCGCGCCAGCGGGCAACGTGACCAGCGCGTGTCGCTGCAGCAACGTGGCGGTTAGCGTGCGCTCGCCGCCGACAAGCGTCTCCGCGGCCATCCACGCGAAGCGGGCTTCCGTCACCCGTTGCGACAAGACGCTGCCGCGCGACGAACGGCCCGCGATCACCGCAAAGTCCAGCTCTCCCGCATCGACCTTGTTTTCAAGCACCGCGCCGACGTCGACATATGGCTCCAGCATCAATTGCGGATGCGATTTCTGGACCGTCGCCACGAATCGAGGCAGCCAGGTCAATGCGGACAGTTCGCCCACGCCGAAGCGCAGACGGCCGGTCAGTCCCTTGTCTCTTGCAAACGCGTCCTGCAATGCCCCAACAGACTCCAGCACACGAATCGCGGCGGGCAGCAGCGTTTCGCCGTCCTCCGTCAACACAGCCCGATGACCGCTGCGGTCGAACAGCGCGCGGCCCATAACCTGTTCGAGCTCGTTGATCCGCTTGGACAACGAAGATATCGACAAATGAAGCCGCTGCGCCGCGGTCGAGAAATTCGCGCACGTCGCCGCCCAATAGAAGGCGTCGAGTTGCTTGAGCGTCGGAGTTGCCATGTTTCTTTACTTTTGTCGAACGACCTTGTTGGAAGTTTATCGCTTTTTATCGAAGCAGGCGCTGCATAGAATGGGGGCGTCACTTCGGAGAACACATCGATGAGCATCTTTACACCCCCGCTCCTTGAAGAAACGCCGCGCGTGAGCAAGATCGGCAAGCCGCCGCGCATTCTGCAGGACGTTCTCAGCCTGAACGATCTCGAAGCGAAGGCACGTCGCGCATTGCCGCGTCCTATCTTCGGCTACGTCAGCGGCGCGGCGGAAGACAACCGCACGCGCGACGACAACCGCGCCGTGTTCGACGATTACGCCTTCGTGACGCGTGTGCTGCGCGATGTCTCGCAACGGCAGCAGAGCGTCGAGGTGTTCGGTCGACGCTATGCGTCGCCATTCGGCATCGCGCCGATGGGCATCAATGCACTGTCGACCTATCGCGGCGACATCGTGCTCGCGCGCGCGGCGCAGGCCGCAGGCATCGTGTCCATCATGAGCGGCTCTTCGCTGATTCCGCTGGAAGAGGTCGCCGCGGCCGCGCCGGGCACGTGGTTTCAGGCATACCTTCCGGGCGACGCGAACCACATTCACGCGCTGCTCGAGCGCGTCGCGAGCGCCGGCTACAGGACGCTCGTGATCACCGTCGACATTCCGATGTCCGCCAACCGCGAAAATAACGTGCGCGCCGGCTTTTCGACGCCGCTGCGTCCCAGCGTGCGCCTTTTCTGGGATGGGCTGACGCGACCACGCTGGCTGCTGGGCACGTTCGCGCGCACGCTGCTCAGGCACGGCATGCCGCATTTCGAGAATTCGTTTGCGACGCGCGGTGCGCCTATCGTTTCCGCGAACGTGCTGCGCGATTTCTCCGCGCGCGACCATCTCAACTGGACGCACGTGCGTCAGATTCGTCAGCAGTGGGAGGGCGAGCTGGTGATCAAAGGCGTGCTCAGCGTCGCAGATGCCGTCCTCGCGCGTGACGCGGGCGCCGACGGGATCATCCTCTCCAACCATGGTGGCCGACAACTGGATGGCGCTGCGTCGGCGATGCGAATTCTGCGGGATGTCGTGCAGGCGTTGGGCGGCGATTACCCGGTCATGATCGACAGCGGCTTTCGCCGAGGTGCGGACGTGCTGAAGGCGCTGGCGTTGGGCGCGCGCATGGTGTTCGTTGGACGGCCTTTCAACTACGCGGCGGCCCTCGCGGGCGACACCGGCGTCGCGCATGCCATCCGCCTGCTGCAGGAAGAGGTGGATCGCAACATGGCGATGCTCGGGGCGAACGACTGCACACAACTCTTACCCGACATGCTGATTCGCAAGCGTTGAGCGGCTCGACGACTCATGCGCTTAATCGAAAATCATCTAGCGGGCCTCCTGCCGCCGCCCTGACGGGCGACGGGGTTAAAGAAGTGAACGTCAATTACCTAGTGACGACAATTCATTCAGACGGCCTCGAACACATACAAAATGAGGTTGGGCGTTAGGGTCTCGGCAATGAGGATGAGATCACAACACGTCGCCTACACATTTCATGTCCCGGAGAACAACAAGCAGTCCAACTCGCTACGTTTACGAAGGGCACCACCGGGGACGACAGCGGCACCATTTGATAGTCAAATCGTGAGTTATAAAACAAAAAGCCGTTGAATCTCTTTTGGATTCAACGGCTTATCATTCATATCTGGCGGAGAGACGGGGATTCGAACCCCGGATAGGTTATTAACCTATACACGCTTTCCAGGCGTGCGACTTAAACCGCTCATCCATCTCTCCGGCGGGGACGCGCATTATAGCAAAATCTGGCGCTTGCGCCATCCGCCGAATGGCCAGCGCCGAACGTCACGTCACGGATGCCGGATATAGTCCACCAGCGCGAGCGTATAAGCATCCGGCTTGCGGTCCACAAGACTCACGACAACCGCCCCGATAAACCCCGCAGGCACCCCGAACACCCCCGAACTGATCGGCTCGATCCCAAACCAGCGCGGCCCGACGAACCCCGTCAACTGCGTGAAGTACGGATACGTCGACACGATGTAATAGACGCACACCGTCAGCCCCGCCACCATCCCGGCCACGGCGCCAAGCGTCGTCGTGCGTTTCCAGAACACCCCCAGCACCAGCACAGGAAACAGACTCGACGCCGCCAGCGAAAACGCCGCCCCCACCAGAAACAGAATATTCCCGGTATTCAACGAAGCCACATACGACGCAAACAACGCAACCCCCAGCAGCAGAATCTTCGAAACCGTCACGCGCCGCTGGCTCGACGCTTCCGGAGCCACCATGTGGTAGTAGACATCGTGCGACAACGCATTGGCGATCGTCAGCAGCAAACCGTCGGCGGTCGAAAGCGCCGCGGCCAGCGCGCCCGCCGCAATGAGCCCCGACATCACGTACGGCAGACCGGCGATCTCAGGCGCCGCGAGCACCACCATATCCGGCTGCATCTGGATCTCGCTCCAGCGCACGATGCCGTCGCCGTTCAGATCGGCGATGCTGATCAAATACGGCTCGACCCTGCGCCATTGCATCACCCACTGCGGCAGATCGGCAAAGCGATGTCCGACGAGGTTCGTCAGAATCTCGTACTTGATCAACACCGCCAGCACCGGCACGGTCAGATAAAACAGCGCGACGAAGAACAGCGTCCAGCCAACCGAGCGCCGCGCGGACGCCACCGAAGTCGTCGTGTTATAGCGCGTCAGAATATGCGGCAAGCTCGCCGTGCCGAGCGATAAACACAGCAGCAGCGAAAGAAAATTGCGCTGATGCAGGCGCCGCTCTTCATCGTTCGCAGCAGGAAACGGCTCGTGCATCGGGATCGGCGCTGACGCTTGTGCCAGCATTTCATCGCGGCGCTGCGTCCAGACGATCCGCGCGGCGCCCGGATCGCGCGGAAACTGCCCGAGCTTGCGTTCGAGATCGGCAATCTCGCGCAGCGGCCCGTTATGCCGGCGCAAATCCGCCAGTTCCTGCGTGAGCCGCTGCTTCTCGTCGATGAACGACTGCGGCAGCGAATCGATCTGCGCCTCTATCGCCGCCGTGCGCTGCCGGTAGACCTCGCGCACCGTCTCCTCCTGGGGCGCCGCGCGCACTTCGCGCTCGAGCGATTCGACGCGCTCCATCACGCGCCCGTAGTTGAGTTGCGGTACCCACCCGAGACCGTCCTTATGCGCAATCATCGAAACCGGAATCAGGATCGCCGCAATCAGGATCACGTACTGCGCCACCTGCGTCCACGTGACCGCGCGCATGCCGCCGAGAAACGAGCACACCAGAATGCCCGCGAGCCCGCAGAAAATGCCGATCGAAAAGTCGACGCCGATGAAGCGCGTCGCGATCAAACCCACGCCCTGAATCTGCGCGACCAGATAGACAAACGAACACAGGATCGCGGCCAGCGCCGCGAGGCCGCGCACGAGGTTGCTTGAAAAACGCGTGCCGAGAAAATCCGGAATCGTGTAGCGCGCGAGCTTGCGAACATACGGCGCGAGCAGAAACGCAACGAGACAGAACCCGCCCGTCCAGCCCATCATGTACGCGAGCCCGTCGTAGCCGGTCGCGTACAGCGAGCCCGCGAGACCGATGAACGATGCCGCCGACAGCCAGTCGGCTGCCGTCGCCATGCCGTTGAACGCAGACGGCACGCGCCGCCCGGCCACATAGTATTCGACGAGATCCGACGTGCGCGACAGCAGGCCGATTACCGCATACACGGCGATCGGCACGAACAGGAACACATAGCCGATCCACATGCCGGGCCCGCTGACGGCTTCAATGCGCCAAAGCAGAAAAATAAAGGCGAGAAAGCCGAGCGTGTAAAGCGAATACGAGCGGATCAGCCGATGCGCGAGCTTCATCGGTCCGCTTGCCGCGCGGCGGCATCCGCTTCGAATGCGCGCAGCAGCGTGCGGTCGGCGAACTGCATCGATACGATGTAGACGACGATCAGCGCCAGATAAACGAGGATCGCGCCCTGTGCGCCGATATAGAACGGCAAGCTAAAGCCGAACAGGCGCACGCCCAGCAGGCTGCGCGCAAGCAGCGGCACGACGAATGACACGCTAAAGCCGATCGTCATCAGCGCCGCGATCAGCATGACGTTCAAACGCCAGTAACGGCGATGCGCACGCGCCATCGCCTCCGAGACCCAAGGCGGTTCGGGTGGTGGATTGATTGATGCGCGGGAGGTAGGTTGCGGCGCGGCCATGCGCCTGTTTAACAAAAAGCCGTTGCGCAGGCAATCAGTATTGTCCGCGCAACGGCTTTTATCGACGGCGCCCTTCAGCGCCCTTCAGCGCACTTCAGCGCACTTCAGCGCACTTCAGCGCACTTCGCCGAGCTGATCGAGGATCGCCGGGTTTTCGAGCGTCGACACGTCCTGCGTGATTTCCTCGCCCTTCGCAAGGGAGCGGAGCAAACGCCGCATGATCTTGCCTGAACGCGTCTTCGGCAGGTTGTCGCCGAAGCGAATGTCCTTCGGCTTCGCGATCGGCCCGATTTCCTTGCCGACCCAGTTGCGCAAGTCGTTCGCGATCTTCTTCGCCTCTTCGCCTTCCGGGCGCGCGCGCTTCAACACAACGAACGCGCAAACCGCTTCGCCGGTCGTGTCATCCGGGCGGCCGACCACGGCGGCTTCGGCCACGAGCGGGTTCGCAACCAGCGCCGACTCGATCTCCATCGTGCCGAGCCGGTGGCCCGATACGTTGAGCACATCGTCGATGCGGCCCATGATCGTGAAGTAGCCGGTGTCCTTGTCGCGAATGCTGCCGTCGCCGGCGAGGTACAGCTTGCCGCCC
>DASXXR010000200.1:0-7400 GCA_036502945.1 Paraburkholderia sp.
CGGCCGATGCGGCGACGAGCCGCTTCTTTCGCGAACACCCGAAGCTCGGTCACGGCGAGCGCGGCGTGATTGCCGAAGCGGTGTTTGCGGTGCTGCGCCGGCGCATGGAATTCGCGCATCTGGCCGAAAGCGGCAGTGGCAGTCCGACGCGCAGAATGGCGCTGCTCGGTCTGATGCAGACGGCCGGACGCACCGCGTTGAAACCGTTTGTTTCGGAAGCGGAAGGCGAATGGCTCGATCGGGTGTCGAAGATCGACCCCGAAAGCCTGCCGCAGCGGATCCGGATGAATCTGCCGGAGTGGATTTACGAGGCGCTGGCGCCGCGCTTCGCTGCGGAAGAGCTGGTACGGCTGGCCGCCGCGCTCAACTATCCGGCGCCGCTCGACTTGCGTGCGAACCCGATCAAGGCGAGCCGCGACGAGGTGCTGTCGGCGCTGTCGAGGGCCGGCATCGGAGCCGGCGCGACGCCGTTTGCGCCGTTCGGTGTACGGGTGGTCGGCAAGCCGCCGCTCACGAAACTCGACGCATTCCAGGACGGCTGGGTCGAAGTGCAGGACGAGGGCAGCCAGTTGCTGTGCTCGCTGGTCGCGCCGCGGCGCGGCGAAATGATCGTCGACTTCTGCGCGGGCGCGGGCGGCAAGACGCTCGCGCTCGGCGCGATGATGCGCTCGACCGGCCGTCTCTACGCGTTCGACATCTCCGAGCGGCGCCTCGCGAAGCTCAAGCCGCGGCTTGCGCGCAGCGGCTTGTCGAATGTGAATCCGGTGCTGATCGACAGCGAGCACGACGCGAAGATCAAGCGGCTCGCGGGCAAGATCGACCGCGTGCTCGTCGATGCGCCGTGCAGCGGCCTCGGCACACTGCGGCGCAACCCCGACCTCAAGTGGAGGCAATCGCCGGAATCGATTGCGGAACTGGTGCCGAAGCAGACGTCGATTCTCGCGAGCGCCGCGCGTCTCGTGAAGAAAGGCGGCCGGCTCGTGTATGCGACCTGCAGCATTCTCGACGCCGAAAACGAAGCGATCGTCACGCAGTTTCTCGCCGATCATCCGGACTTCGCGCTGGTGAGCGCGCGCGACGTGCTGGCTGAACAGCGGATCGATCTGGAAATGGGCGATTACCTGTCGCTGTGGCCGCATCAGCACGCCACCGACGGTTTTTTTGCCGCCGTGCTGGAACGCCGCGATTGAGCCTTGAGCCGTGGCGCGCGGGCCTGCGTAGCGGCGCAATCGGTGCCGGACAGCGCGCAGGGCGCGCGGCCCGCTGACTCGCGAAGAACCTCATGATCATGAAAATTCACCCGTTCTTTCACGTGTTCGGCGACGTGGTGCGCGATATCGGCGAACCGGGCGTCCTGTGGCAGGTCGGCGTGCTGCTCGGCACGCTCGCGCTCGCGTGGCTGCTCGCGCGCCTGTTGCGCCGCACGCTCGACGCCCGCCGCGAAACCGGGTATCAGGCACTGCGGTTCGGCGCCGAGGCGTTAAACCGCGCGTTCTTCCCGCTGCTCGGCGCGTTGCTCGTGTGGATCGCACGCGCGATCGCCGGGCAGTTCTTCCCTACTTCGCTGCTCGATCTCGCACTCGTGCCGCTGGTCGGGATTGGGCTCATCTACATCGTGTTCTTCTTCGCGCGGCGCGTGTTCGGCGGCGAAGGGCATACGCATACGTGGTTATCGCTGGTCGAAAAGGTCGTATCGCTCGTTGTTTGGGTCGGCATGGTGCTGACTGTGATGGGTATTCAGGGCGACGTGCTCGAGTGGATGGCGAGCGTGCGCTTTCCGGTTGCGAATACCCACATGACACTGTTGTCGCTCGCGTCCGGTTTGTTGTGGGTCTGCGTGACGATGATCGTCGCCATGTGGCTCGGCGCGGCGTTCGAAGACCGCGTGATGCGCGCGCGCAAGCTCGATGCGAACCTGAAAGTCGTGCTCGCACGCGTCGGGCGCGCGCTCTTCGTGCTCGCGGCGGTGCTGATCAGCCTGTCGCTCGTCGGCATCGACATCACCGTGCTCGGCGTGTTCGGCGGCGCACTCGGCGTGGGGCTCGGCTTCGGGCTGCAGAAAATCGCGAGCAACTATGTGTCGGGCTTCATCATCCTGATCGACCGGTCGCTGCGGATCGGCGATACGATCAACGTCGGCGGACTGCAGGGGCAGGTCACACAGATCCGCACGCGCTATACGGTGGTGCGCGGCCTCGACGGCATCGAAACGCTGATTCCGAACGAACGGCTCATCACCGATGTCGTACAGAACCAGTCATCGTATCTGACGCGCGGCTACGCCAAAGCGGCTGTGCAGGTGGCCTATTCGGCGGACGTCGAGCGGGTCATGGCGCTGCTGTCCGAAGCCGCAACGGGCGTCGAACGCGTGTTGCAGGATCCCGCGCCGACCCCTTATCTGGTCAGTTTCGGCCCGGACGGCGTCAACCTTGAGCTCGGCTACTGGATCGCCGATGCGGCGACGGGAACTTCCGGCGTACGGTCGGTGGTCAATCAGAACATCTGGCGGCTGTTTGCGTCGAACGGCATTTCGATTCCGTATGCGCAGCGCGAAGTGCGGATCGTTAGCGCAGCGGACGCAATGACGCAGGCGGTAACATTTACCGGTCGCGCCGCAAACGAACCTGGGGATGCCGCTTGATGCGTTTTCACGCGAAGCAGACGCGGTTTTGCCTGCATTCTTGCGGCGCGTCCATGTGACGCAGCAGAATAAATTCTTCATTTTTTACAACGACTTGGAACCATTCAAGTAAAATGACGACCTAACTGGCCGCATGCTTTCACTTTCTTGACACGCGCCGCTGTATGCTTGCGGGTGTCCTTCGTTCCTCGGGTAAATAGCCTTGTTGAATTCCCTGCTT
Source organism: Paraburkholderia sp. (assembly GCA_036502945.1). GTDB lineage: Bacteria > Pseudomonadota > Gammaproteobacteria > Burkholderiales > Burkholderiaceae > Paraburkholderia. Next base: position 2,862 of record DASXXR010000200.1, read on the forward strand.
GATTTCCTCGCTCACGGTCTGCTGCGCTTTTCGTGGTGGCAACTCGCGCTGTATACGCTTGCTGTCACGCACGTCACGATCATCGGTGTCACGGTCTATCTGCACCGTTGCCAGGCGCATCGTGCGCTCGATCTGCATCCGGCGGTCAGTCATTTTTTCCGCTTCTGGTTGTGGATGACGACAGGCATGCTGACCGGCCAATGGGCAGCGATTCACCGCAAGCATCACGCGAAGTGCGAGACCGAAGAGGATCCGCACAGCCCGCAAACACGCGGCATCTGGAAGGTGCTGCTGGAAGGCGCCGAGCTCTACCGCAGCGAGGCGAAGAACGAAGAGACGATGCGCAAGTTTAGTCACGGCACGCCGAACGACTGGCTGGAACGCAACGTCTACACGAAGTACCCGATTCTCGGGATAAGTCTGATGATGGTCGTCAATGTGGCGCTCTTCGGCATCGTCGGCCTGAGCGTGTGGGCCGTGCAGATGATCTGGATTCCGTTCTGGGCGGCCGGTGTCGTCAACGGTCTCGCGCATTTCTGGGGCTATCGCAACTTCAATTCAGCGGACGCGAGCACCAACATCTTCCCTTGGGGCATTCTGATCGGCGGCGAAGAACTGCATAACAACCATCACACGTACGCAACGTCGGCGAAACTGTCTAACAAATGGTATGAGTTCGACATCGGCTGGATGTATATCCGGGTTATGTCGGCGTTCAGGCTCGCGAAAGTAAAGAAAATCGCCCCCACGCCGCGTCTCGCGTCGAGCAAGCTGGTGCTCGACCAGGATACGCTGCAGGCCGTGCTGGCGAACCGCTACGAAGTGATGGCGAGCTACGGCAAGGCGCTCAAGCGCGCGTATCGTCAGGAGCTTGCGCATTTGAAGGAAGTCGGCGCGCGCGAAAAGTACCAACTGATGCGCGGCGCGCGCAACTGGTTCCACAAGGAAGAGGCCGGTCTCGACGAACCGCAGAAGCGTCAACTACCGCAGATTTTCGCGAACAGCCAGAAGCTGCGCACCTATATCGAACTGCGCAATGAACTGGCCGCGATGTGGGAGCGCTCGAATGCATCGCGTGAACAGCTGCTCGTCCAATTGCAGGACTGGTGTCACCGCGCTGAACAGAGCGGCATCAAGGCGCTTCAGGAATTCGCGCTGCGCTTGCGGCGTTACGCCTGATACGGCGAAATCCTTTAAACTTTCGTTACGTCACAAACCCCGCGTTGGCGGGGTTTTGTGCATTTTGGGCCTTCGAAACTGCATCGATGGCCGTTTGCGAGAGCTGAGGAAATCATGAATCAGGCGATCAGGACCGTCGAATACGACCGGCCGCTTCCGCAGGGTTTGACCTGCGGTGTCGGGCAGGCGTGGGCGAAAGTGCCGGACATGCCGTCGGTGGAAGAAAAGCTGGTACTGAAGGAGCGCATTCGCGGGCTGCTCAAGCGCGAGAAGGCTGTGCTGGTTGCGCACTATTACGTCGATGCGGAACTGCAGGAACTTGCGGACGAAACGGGGGGATGTGTCGCGGATTCGCTGGAAATGGCGCGCTTCGGCCGCGATCACGAAGCGCAGACGCTAGTGGTCGCCGGCGTGCGTTTCATGGGCGAGACCGCGAAGATTCTGAGTCCGGCCAAGCGCATTCTGATGCCCGACCTCGACGCGACTTGCTCGCTCGATCTCGGCTGTCCCGCCGACGAATTTTCCGCATTTTGCGACGCGCATCCTGATCGGACTGTTGTCGTCTATGCGAACACGAGCGCCGCGGTGAAGGCGCGGGCAGACTGGATGGTGACGTCATCGATCGGGCTGGAGATCGTCGCCGATCTGCACGCGCGTGGCGAAAAGATCATCTGGGCGCCCGACCGTCATCTCGGCGGCTACATTCAGAAGAAGACCGGCGCGGACGTGATGTTGTGGCAGGGCTCCTGTCTCGTGCACGACGAATTCAAAGGTATCGAACTCGACTTGCTGCGCGCCGAATATCCGCACGCGAAGATTCTCGTGCATCCGGAATCGCCGGAGAGCGTGGTCGCGCAGGCGGACGTGGTCGGTTCGACGACACAGTTAATCGACGCGGCGAGGCGGCTCGATGCGACGCACTTCATCGTCGCCACCGACCTCGGCATTCTGCACAAGATGCGGCTCGCCGCACCCGGCAAGACGTTTATCGAAGCGCCCACCGCCGGCAACAGCGCAACCTGCAAGAGCTGCGCGCACTGCCCGTGGATGGCGATGAACGGCCTTGCGAATCTCGCCGAGGTGCTGGAGCGCGGGCACAACGAGATCTTCGTCGACGCCGCGATCGGCGAGCGTGCACGTCTGCCGATCGACCGGATGCTGGATTTTGCCGCGCGCCAAAAGAAGCGCGTGCAGGCAAGTGGCGATCTCTCGCGCGACAACGCGCTGTTTTCGAACGTGGGGGCCGCTTAATGGCCGCAAGCGAGCAATCGAATTATCTCGGCGATGCGGTGTCGCCGCTTTTTGCGGGGATTCGCGCGCAATACGGCAATGCATTCGATGCCGCGCTGACGCGCAATGTGGCAGATGCGCTCGCTGAAGATGTCGGCACGGGCGACGTCACGGGCCGCCTCGTATCGGCGGACGAACTGCGCGACGCGCGGATCATCGTGCGTGAGGAAGCCGTGCTGTGCGGCGTGTTGTGGTTCAACGAAGTGATGCGCCGCGTCGATCCGCGTATCGACGTGCGCTGGCGCTATCGCGAAGGCGACCGCATGACCGCGGACACGACCGTCTGCGCGTTGCGCGGCCCGGCGCGCTCGCTGCTCACCGCCGAGCGCAACGGCTTGAATTTCCTGCAGATGCTGTCTGGTGTCGCAACGGCCACACGGCGCTTCGCCGATGCGATCAGCCATACGCGCGCGCGGGTTCTCGATACGCGCAAGACTCTGCCGGGTCTGCGGCTTGCGCAGAAGTACGCAGTGCGTGTGGGCGGTGGAGCGAACCAGCGGCTTGCGCTGTACGACGGCATTCTGATCAAGGAAAACCATATCGCCGCAGCCGGCGGTGTGGCTGCCGCGATGGACGCCGCGCTCGCACTCGCTGCGGATGTGCCGATTCAGATCGAGGTTGAGACGCTCGCGCAACTCGATACTGCGCTCGCGCACGGCGCCCGTTCAATTCTGCTCGACAACTTTTCGTTCGATGCGATGCGCGACGCGGTGCGTATCACGGCGGGGCGGGCGGTGCTGGAGGTGTCGGGGGGCGTGAATTTCGATACGATCCGCACGATTGCGGAAACCGGCGTCGACCGTATTTCGGTGGGGTCATTGACGAAGGACGTGCGGGCGACAGATTACTCGATGCGAATCGTTTGACGAGACTCCCGCACGATAGCGGAGCAACGAAAGGCCATCGCTGCATGACACGTGCGATGGCCTTTCGTTTTAGCGCACGCGTCACAGGTGCCGATTCGGTACGCGTTCGGGAGAGAGCACAGTCGGCAATGCGGCCGGAAGCGCGGTCGGCCAGTCGCGGCTGTAGTGAAGGCCGCGGCTTTCCCGCCGCGAACGCGCGCTTTCCACGATCAGCGATCCAACATCGACCAGATTGCGCAATTCGAGCAGATCGCGGCTGACCTTGAAGTTCGCGTAATACTCGTGAATCTCGTCGCGCAGCAATGAAAGCCGATGTTTGGCGCGGGCGAGGCGCTTGTCGGTACGCACGATGCCGACGTAGTTCCACATCAGACGGCGTAGTTCGTCCCAATTGTGGGCGACGACCACCTCTTCGTCCGGATCCGACACCCGGCTTTCGTCCCAGTCGGGCAGCGGCGCGTGGACGGCCGCGCCGAAGCCTTCTTCTTCGATCGCCGCGGCGGTCGACCGGCCAATCACCAGACACTCGAGCAGTGAGTTACTGGCAAGCCGGTTCGCGCCGTGCAGGCCGGTGCAGGACGTTTCGCCGACGGCATAAAGCCCGGTCAGATCGGTGCGGCCCGACAGATCCGTGACGACACCGCCGCACGTATAGTGCGCGGCCGGCACGACCGGGATGGGTTGTTTCGTGATGTCGATGCCGAATTCGAGGCAGCGCGCGAGAATGGTCGGAAAGTGCTCGTGCAGGAACGCGGCCGGCTGGTGGCTGATGTCGAGGTACACACAGTCGATCCCGCGCTTCTTGATCTCGAAGTCGATCGCGCGCGCGACGATGTCGCGCGGCGCAAGTTCTGCGCGTTCGTCGTGGCTCGGCATGAAACGCGTGCCGTCTGGCAGCTTCAGAACGCCGCCTTCGCCACGTACCGCTTCCGAGATCAGAAACGACTTGGCGTACGGGTGAAACAGGCAGGTCGGATGAAACTGGATGAATTCCATGTTCGATACGCGGCAGCCGGCGCGCCATGCCATGGCGATGCCGTCGCCGGTCGCGGTGTCGGGGTTCGTCGTGTACAGGTAGACCTTGCCCGCGCCGCCCGTTGCGAGGACCGTATGGGGCGCTTCGATCGTCACGGTGCGGCCGCTTTCCAGATCGAGTGCATAGAGCCCATGACAGCGGCGCCCCGGCAGGCCGAGGCGGTCTGAC
>DASXXR010000201.1:0-4042 GCA_036502945.1 Paraburkholderia sp.
GAATATGCGTTGACGTATTCGCTGTCCTACACGCTTATCGGCAATGACGGGACGCTGCTGATTCCGCCTAGCGTCATCGCGCTGAATCGCGCGATGACCTATAGCGACCAGTTCTCGCAGGCGAAAGCCGGGGAAGCCGACATTCTCTACGCGGACATGCGCAGCGACGCGGTCGATCAGATCTGGCGGCGTCTCGCGATCGTGCGGTCGCTGCATCCCGCGCCGGGAGAGGGCGTGCCGGCGGTTTCGCCACGCGCGCCGTTGCCGCCGCCGCCGCTTTGAGCCTTCGCTTTGAGCATTTTTTCGCACCCACCGTTATCTTCGTCATTCTCGTTTTACGGTACTCATGCAACTGCGACTCGACGCGCTTGAACCGCATCTAGCGAAAGGACTCGCCGGCCTGTACGTCGTGTACGGCGACGAGCATCTGCTCGCGCAGGAAGCGACCGACCGCATTCGCGCGGCGGCGCGCGCGGCCGGCTTTACCGACCGGAACGTGTTCACGGTCGAACGCGGGTTCGATTGGAGTTCGCTGCTGGGCGCGAGTCAGTCGATGTCGCTGTTCGGCGACAAGCAGCTCGTCGAACTGCGGATTCCGACGGGCAAGCCGGGCAAGGAAGGCGCCGATGCGCTCAAAACGCTCGCCGACGCAGTGAACCCCGAGGTACTGACGCTCATCACGCTGCCGCGGCTCGACGCGGCGACGCAGAAAGCCGGCTGGTTCACCGCGCTCGCCGATGCGGGCGTTGCGTTGAAGATCGATCCCGTCGAACGGGCGCAGTTGCCGAACTGGGTCGGGCAACGGCTCGCGCTTCAGGGCCAGCGCGTCGCGGCCGGCGAAGAAGGGCGGCGGGCGCTGCAGTTTATTGCGGAGCGTGTCGAAGGGAATTTGCTGGCCGCGCATCAGGAGATCCAGAAGCTGGGTTTGCTGCATCCCGCCGGCGTGCTGACGTTCGAGCAGATTCAGGATGCGGTGCTCAACGTCGCGCGGTATGACGTGTTCAAGCTGAACGAAGCGATGCTGGCGGGCGATGTTGGCCGGTTGTCGCGGATGCTCGATGGCTTGCGGGGCGAAGGCGAAGCGGCGGTGCTGGTGTTGTGGGCGGTTGTCGAAGAAGTCCGGACGCTGCTGCGTATCAAGCGCGGCGCCGAGGCCGGCAAGCCGCTGGCGATGCTGTTGCGCGAGAACCGGGTTTGGGGGCCGCGCGAGCGGTTGGTCGGGCCGGCGTTGTCGCGTGTGACCGAGGCCGCGCTGGAAAAAGCGCTGGCGCTGGCGGCGCGGCTGGATCGGCAGGTGAAAGGGTTGTCGGGCGGGACGCCGGGCAATCGGCTGAACGATCCACCGCCTGATCCATGGGCTGGGCTGTTTGAACTGGCGATGGTCGTCGCTGCGCCGCAGGCGTCGGATAAAGGTGCACAAGCGGCGGGCGCGGCGCACCGGCCTGCGGGCCGCCCGTCTCCGGCGGGGCCAGGCCGACGGCCCTCGTAGGCGTTGCGCGCCGCAACTGCGGCAAGGTTGCGTCGACAGGAACCACCGCGACCCGCGAAGCTGGCGACACGCGCGGCGCCCACCGGACTTACAATCGATCCATCCTTCCGCCTAACCTTTATGACCGCGCCCGAACCGGCGCGGCCCGACGAGAATCACCATGGATATCGACCAGTACATGACCGACCTCGGTCGCCGCGCACGTCACGCGTCGCGTGCGATGGCGCGGGCGTCGACGGTCGCGAAGAATGCCGCGCTCGAAGCGGTGGCGCGCGCGATCGAACGCGATGCGGCGCGACTGAAGGAAGCGAACGCTCGGGACGTCGCGCGGGCTCGCGAGAAGGGACAAGACGCTGCGTTCGTCGATCGCCTGACGCTGTCTGATAAAGCGTTGAAGACGATGGTCGAAGGCTTGCGGCAGGTAGCCGCGCTGCCGGACCCGATTGGTGAAATCAGTAACCTCAAATATCGGCCCAGCGGGATTCAGGTCGGGCAGATGCGCGTGCCGCTCGGTGTGATCGGGATCATCTATGAGTCGCGGCCTAATGTGACGATCGATGCAGCGGCGTTGTGTCTGAAATCAGGTAACGCGACTATTTTGCGCGGTGGTTCTGAGGCGCTTGAGTGCAATACGGCGCTGGCCGGGCTGATTGGTGAAGGGCTTGCGGCGGCAGGGTTGCCGCGGGACGCGGTGCAGGTGGTCAAGACGTCGGATCGCGCGGCGGTCGGCAAGCTGATTACGATGACCGAATTCGTCGATGTGATCGTGCCGCGCGGTGGCAAGAGTTTGATCGCGCGGTTGATGGAAGAAGCGCGTGTGCCGATGATCAAGCATCTCGATGGTATTTGCCATGTGTATGTCGATGATCGCGCGGATATCGCGAAAGCGATGAATGTGTGCGACAACGCGAAGACGCATCGATACGGTACGTGCAATACGATGGAGACGCTGCTGGTTGCGCGCGGCATTGCGGGTGAAGTGCTGCCCGCGCTCGGCAAGCTTTATCGCAGCAAGGAAGTGGAACTGCGCGTCGATCCGGCGGCGCGCGCAGTGCTCGAGGCGGCGGGCGTGGCGCCGTTGGTCGACGCCACCGAAGAGGATTGGCGCACGGAGTATCTTGCGCCCGTGCTCGCGATCAAGGTGGTCGACGGCATCGATCAGGCGATCGAGCATATCAACACGTACGGCTCCGCGCACACCGACGCGATCGTCACCGAAAATCACGACCACGCGATGCGCTTCCTGCGCGAAGTGGACTCGGCAAGCGTGATGGTCAATGCATCGACGCGCCTGGCCGACGGCTTCGAATTCGGGCTTGGCGCCGAGATCGGGATTTCGAACGACAAGCTACACGCGCGTGGGCCGGTTGGCCTTGATGGGCTGACGTCGTTGAAGTACATCGTGCTTGGGCACGGCGAAGGCCGTCAATAGATTCCCACTCGAACTCGAACTCGAACAAAGACAAGGACCGTCGATGCTCTGGATCAAAACGTTTCACATCGTATTGATCGCTTCGTGGTTTGCTGGGCTGTTCTATTTGCCGCGGATCTTCGTCAATCTCGCGATGGAGACTGAACCCGCGGCGGTTGCGCGGTTGCTGATCATGGCGCGCAAGCTGTTTCGCTTCATGACGATCATTGCGGTGCCGGCGCTGGCTTGCGGTTTGTGGCTGTGGCTTGCGGTGGGCATCGGGCGCGGGCAAGGATGGATTCACGCGAAGGTCGGCGTCGTCGTGCTGCTGGTCATTTATCACGCGTACTGCGGCGTGTTGCTGCGCACATTCGGGCGTGGCGAGAACCGGCGTTCGCACAGGTGGTATCGGATGTTCAACGAGCTGCCCGTGCTCGGGATGCTGGTGGCGGTGGCACTGGTGGTGATCAAGCCGTTCTGACAATTACGCCCTGTAGTTCACAAGCCGGATAACCGGCGTCTCGCGTCGATCATTTCCGACCGCGCTTGTCTAGTTTCAGTCCCCTTGTTCTTATCACGCGCATCAAACCTGTTGATGTCGCGATACGCCGGCTGCACCTCCTTTTTTTGAAAAAAGCAATAAATTTATAAAAATATAAAATCATTTAATTCTTATTTTTTACCTATTAGTTAAGAAAAAATAAGAAATTAAATAGTAAATTGGTATCCTAAATAAGATAAGTATTCTTTCCTGGCGTCGTTTGGCATGAATGCCGCAGTTCTTCGAATGACTCCAGTCGCAAGCCCCTTCCGGTAGAACGTGCGTTGGCGCGTGCCACAAGGTTGATTAAGAGTTATCCGATATGCGCTTGAGAGAGGTCGAAATAGAGTTCCCCCCGCGGTTGCTGAACTAGGGGAATTCTCTGTCGGCTGATTTTCCGTATTCCAATTTTCAGTTTTGTACCGGTGATACGCGAAACAGGATGACGATTTCTCACGTTCTGCGACTGGAGCGAAGCACACGTTTTCCGCTTGGCCTCGACGCCACGTATTCGGACGTCGCGGGATGCATTTGCATCTTCTTGTGCGGTGACTTCTCAGGTGTGCATCAAAGAATAAATGGCGCTTTTTTAGGATCAGAA
>DASXXR010000202.1:0-13261 GCA_036502945.1 Paraburkholderia sp.
CAGCTTCTGGGGCGTCGATCAGGTGGACGGCGCGGCGCTGACGCTCACCGGCCAGATTCAATGCCGCGACAGCGCGCGCTGGCCGGTGCAGCGCGAGTTCAACCGGCGCATCTTCGAACAGTTCCACGCGCGCGGCATCGAGATTGCGAACCCGCAGCGCACCGTGATGGTGACCAAAGACAGCGCCGCGGTAGAGGCGTTGCCGCTCGATGCGCGCGACGCGCAGCAGAATCGGGCCGCACCGGGTTCGAACTGAACCATGCGAATCCGGGCAAATCGAGGCGAATGCGGCGCTCGCTCAGCTCTCGCGTGGCAAGACCAGTTCCGCGTCGAGCCCCTTGTCCACGCGGTTGCGCAGCGTGAGCGTCCCGCCGTGCGAGGCGGCCACGCTTCTCGCGATGGTCAGCCCAAGCCCGGTGCCACTACTCGCTTCGTTGCGCGAAGTCGAGACCCGGAAGTAAGGCTCGAAAACCCGTTCGAGCATCGTTGCATCGGGAATCCCCGGCCCGCGATCGCTGACCACGATCCTTACGTTCCGCCCTTCGTCGATCACGCGCACGGCGGCCGCTTCGCCATAACGAATCGCGTTGTCGAGCAGATTCTGCAGGCAGCGCTTCAGATTGCGCGGATAGCCCAGCATCGGCGGCCCCGCGCGGCCTTCGACCGTCACGATCTGAGCCGCCTCGCGCGCATCTTCCGCGAGCCCCTCCAGCATCGAATCGAGATCGATCTCGTGGCGGGTCTCGGTAACCTCGACGCCTTGCACCGCATCGAGCGTCGCGCGCACCATCGCTTCCATTTCGTCGAGATCGCCGCGCAGGCGCTCGCGCCACACCGGATCCGGCAGCATCTCCGCGCGCAGACGCAAGCGCGTGAGCGGCGAGCGCAGGTCGTGTGAAACCGCGGTCAGAAAGCGCGTGCGTTGCGCGAGACTCTCGGTCAGTTGCTGCTGCATCGAGTTGAACGACTGCGCGGCGCTTCTGACTTCGAACGGCCCCTTCACAGGCAGCGGCGGACGATAGATGTTGCGCCCCAGGGCGTCAGCGGCTTTTGCAAGCTGCCGTAGCGGCTGCACTGCGAAACGCACGGCGACGAACGCCAGCAGGCAGACAGCCGTGAAGCGGATCAGGTAGATGCGCACGAGGTAGTCGAGCACGAGCGAACGCGGCTCGGTCTGCAGCCCGGCCTGCCCTTCGTTCGCGCGTACGTCGAGCCAACCGCCGTGCGGCAGCATCAGTTGCACATGAAAATCGCCGGTCGGCATCCGCGAATCGAACAGGCTCAGGATGCCGCTCTGCCGGCCCGCGTCGTCGCGCAGGTGCGCGTCGATCAGGCGCAGGTCGACCGGTGCGGCGAGACGCCGCTGCAGCACGCCGCCGATCACATCGCCAACCGTGTGTTGCACGACGGCTGCGTCGCGCACGGCGGACGGCGCGTCGATCCACTGCAGTTGATAGCGTGCGTCGCTCAGTTGCCGGACAGTCGCGCGGCGCGCGTCGTCGTCCGGTGCAAGCTCGATGAGCCGCACCGAATCGGCGAGACGGCTCGCGAAGAGCCGCGCAGGGATTTCGAGCGTGCGGCTCTCATGCGTGTCGAACCAGATCGTGCTGGTCAGAAGCTGGCCGGCGAACATGCCGGCGACGAGGATCAGCGCGAGCCGCCCGTAAAGCGTATCGGGCCAGAGGCGAAGCAGGAGGCGCGACCGAATGCGCGACACAACGGACGACGAGCCGCCTGCCCCAACGCGCGGCTGCATACGGAGCCTCACGCGCCCCGCGAGGCGCGACCACATGCGCGGTCTCGTCGGCATGTCGCTCACGCTTCGTAGACAACGTCGGCAACCAGCATATAGCCCTCGTTGCGGACCGTGCGGATCAGCGCCGCCTGCCGCGCCGCGTCTTTCAGATGATGACGCAGACGGCTGATGCAAACGTCGATCGAGCGGTCGAGCGGCGAATGCTCCTTGCCGAACACGTGGTCAAGCATGAATTCGCGCGACAGCGGCCGGTTCGGATAATCGAGCAACGTACGCAGCGTGCGGTAGTCGGACCCGCCCAGCGACACGACCACACCTTCCGGCGACAACATCTGCTTCATCCGCGTATCGAGCCGCCAGCCGGCGAAACCGACGAATGCGCTGGCGTCGGCGGAACGCGCGGCGGACGCGCCGCGCGCACGCCGCAGCACGACCTTGATCTTCGCGACGAGCTCGCGCGGGTCGAACGGCTTCGGCAGGTAATCGTCGGCGCCCATCTCGAGACCGAGAATCCGGTCGAGCAATGCGCCGCGCGCGCTCAGAATGATGATCGGCACGTCATGTTCACGACGCAGTTCGCGCGTGAGATCGAGTCCATCCTCACCTTCGAGCATCAGGTCGAGCACCACCAGGTCGATTTGCGACGCCTTGATGGCCTGCTTCATCTGCGCGCCGCCGGTGGCGGCAGTGGCGTTATAGCCCATGCCGCGCAGATAGTCGCGCAGCAATTGCCGGATATTCGGATCGTCGTCGACGACGAGTATGTGGTCCATCACGAAGCTCTAGTTCTTCCCAACACGCCCGAACGGCGCATCGCGCAGGTCGCGTCAACACATTCCATTACAAAAGCGCGGCGCCTCAACACATTGCCATTACATTCGGCCGCTAAAGTAGCCCCCGCAAATGGCAATCATTCTCATTCAAAGGAACTATAGCACGTCGATTTAACCGTGTTCATTCGCTGCGCGCGCCATGCCGGTTTTTGTCGCAGGCTTGCGGCGCGCTTACAGCGCATGTTCCGCCGCGGGCAGCAATCGACAGCGCTAGTCATTCATCCGGGCATAGCCAGCCGACCTTCGCGCGGCCCAGCCAACCCAGCACTTCGACCCGAGGAAAAATGAAGCAGGTTTTAATCATTGCTGTTGTCGCGGCGGGTTATGCGTGTCAGGCGCAGGCCCAATCGTCGGTCGCGCTTTACGGGCTGATCGACGCCGGTATCTTCTATACGAACAACGTCAAAGGCCACAGTTCGTGGCAGGAAGGCAGCGGCGATGTGACCGGCAGCCACTGGGGTCTCATCGGCCGCGAGGACCTGGGCGCCGGCACGAAGGCGATCTTCGAAATCGAGAACGGTTTCAGCGTGACGAACGGCTCACTGCGTCAAGGCGGGCGCTTATTCGGCTATCAGGCCTATGTGGGCCTCGCGAACCAGCGCTACGGCACGATTACGTTCGGGCGCCAGTACGATTCCGTCGTCGACTATCTCGCGCCGCTGAGCTTCACGGGCGCTCATCCGGGCGGCAACAATCTGTCCGCCCACCCGTACGACAACGACAATCTCAACAATTCGTTTCGCGTGAACAACGCGGTGAAATTCGCCAGCGTCGACTACGCGGGGCTCAAGTTCGGCACGCTTTACGGCTTTTCCAATGACCCAGGCTTCGACGACAACCGGCTCTACAGCTTCGGTGCCTCTTACAACACGGGCCCGTTGGCGATCGCCGCCGGCTATTTTCAGGCGAATAACGGTGGCGGCAGCAACACGAACGGCGCGCTGACGCTGACCGACCGGACCTTCATCTCGTCGCTGCAGCGCACCTACGGCGCGGGCGTCAACTACGCAGTGGGACCGGCCCGGTTCGGGGCTGTGTGGACCCGCACGCAGCTGGGCGGGCTCGATACGATCAACGGCGCGAACAGTCTCGCGCTGATGCAGAACGGCCAGGGCGCGAGCTTCAGCAACTACGAGTTGAACGTGAGCTACCTGGTCACGCCCACTGTCAGCCTGAGCGGCGAATACACCTATACGGACGGCGCGCTCTCCACGACAAGCGGTTCACACCGTCCGAAATGGAACGAGGTTTCCGTGCAAACCGACTATCTGTTTTCGAAGCGAACCGATGTCTACCTGCAGGCGAGCTACCAGCACATCAACAGCGACGGCTCCGGCCTGACCGCCGATGTCAGCGGGCAAAGCCCTTCGTCGACGGATGAGCAAGTGGTCGTAGCAGTCGGTTTGCGGCATCGGTTCTAGGCACTGCGCCGCTTCGGCGGCATTTCACTTCGCAGCCTGGACGCGTTCGCCACCGGCACGCGTCCTCCTCACTCTGCGCTCATTTTCGATCTTTAAGATCCATCTCCATCGACGAACCGCACCTGTGCCGGCAGCAACGGGCAGCGTGCAGAACCGCTACCTGGTGCCCGTCGACGTTATCGCAAAGCCACCGTCCTGGTCCGCTGCGCGTCACTAGCGAGTTACTGGAGAGCGTCATGTTTGCATACCTTCTGGAAAAGCTGGACAGCTGGTTCCATCGCGATGAACAGCGCCGTTTGGAACGCTATCTCGCGGGGTCGTCCGATCTCGCCGAAATCGAACGCCGCTTGCAGCACCTCGACAAGAACGGGTATCCCGGCCTGTTCTGAAAACGCCGTCATCGCGAGCCCGTTCGCGCGGCGCAGCCTGCCAGCCATCGCGAATGAGTCTGCTGAACACCGGTAAGCAACACATCATGATTATCTGGAGACTAAAATGAACGTACTTCTCATGCTGCTCGACCGCTGGGTGCCCCGCTTCCAGCAAGCGGATCTGCCGCTCGACAATGATTACTCATACGAAGCCCGCCATTACGAACACGAGCGTCGTCGCAAGCTCGCGGCGAACATCGCGTGGTTTCGCATCTGAAAGCGCAGGCAGCCTGCTTCACCGTCCTCCTGCCGGAAACCGCATCGCCTCTTCACTCGCCGTCGCACACATCCCGTTGGCACGGCGGCGTTGTTCCAGCAGTTCTTCACGTACGGCTGCAGTCATTCTCGTATCGCCCGCTCCTGCCAGTCCGGCATCCGCATGGGCGGCGATCGCGACCCGACCTTTAATTAATCGTACGTGAGAATCTCGCATGAACATCACCACCTTTGCTCCGTCCACCCCTAACCGGTACGGACTCTTCGTCTGCCTGATGGCCGCATTGGCCGGCCTGCTTTTCGGGCTGGATATCGGCGTCATCTCCGGCGCGCTGCCGTTCATCGCGAAGCAATACGCGCTCGGCGATCACACCCAGGAGTGGATCGTCAGTTCAATGATGGTCGGCGCGGCGGCCGGCGCGGTCGGCGCAGGCTGGCTGTCGTGGCGAACGGGCCGCCGCTATGCGCTGGGACTGGCCGCAATCATGTTCATCGTTGGCTCCGTGTGGTCGGCGCTCGCGGCCGGCCCGGAGCAACTGATCGGCGCACGCCTGCTGCTCGGGCTTGCGGTCGGCGTCGCCTCCTTTACCGCGCCGCTGTATCTGTCGGAAGTCGCGCCGAAGCAGGTTCGCGGCGCGATGATTTCGACCTACCAATTGATGATCACCGTCGGCATCCTCGCCGCTTTTATTTCGAACATCGGCTTGAGCTACATCGGCAACTGGCGCTGGATGCTCGGCGTGATCGCACTGCCTGCGCTGCTGTTTCTGCTGGGTGTCGCGGCGTTGCCCGACAGTCCGCGCTGGTTGCTTCAGCGCAAGCGCGTCAGCGAAGCGCGTGCCGTACTGCGGCGTCTGTATCGCAATCCGGCCGACGTCGAAGCGGAGATCCACGAATTCAACCAGCAGATTGCGCAGCCCAAGCAAGGCTGGGGTCTGCTGCGCACGAACTCGAACTTTCGACGCTCGGTTCTGCTCGGCGCAGTGTTGCAGATCTTCCAGCAGATCACCGGCATCAATGTCGTGATGTACTATGCGCCGCGCATCTTTGCGTTGGCCAACTTTGCGACGCATGAACAGCAATTGTGGGCAACGGTGATCGTCGGACTCGTCAATGTGCTGGCGACATTCGGCGCGATCGCCCTCGTCGACCGCTGGGGCCGCAAACCGATCCTCTATACAGGCTGCGGGATCATGGCGTTCGGCATGGGCGCGCTTGCGTTGCTGTTGCATCTGGGCATGACCCATCCGCTGTCGCAATGGATGGCGGTGGGAACGTTACTGCTCTTTATCGCAGGTTTCGCGATGTCGGCGGGCCCGCTTGTGTGGATACTCTGTTCCGAGATCCAACCGTTGCAAGGGCGCGACTTCGGCATTGCCATATCGACGTTCGTGAACTGGACCGCCAACATGGTGGTGGCCGCAACGTTCCTCAGCCTGCTTGCTTCGATCGGCGAATCGCAGACCTTTCTCCTGTACGCGTTGCTGAACGTGGCCTTTGCTGTTGCCGTGTTTCTGTATGTGCCGGAGACGCGCGGTGTTTCGCTCGAGCACATCGAGCGAAATCTGATGGCCGGCCGGCGTCTGCGGGATCTGGGCAAGCGGTTCGAGCGCTAGGCGCGAGTAGTAGTTGCAGTCGACGAGTTGCAATCGACGAGTTGCAGTCGATGCGCCACGCGAATGGCGGCGTGGCGCATGTTGGCCCTTAATTTTTCAGATCGTCCGGCACCTTGCCGCCGTTTTCGGCAAGTTTGGTCATGACCTGCTTTTGCAGCCACATGTTCATCTGCGCGGAATCGTTCATGTCACCACGAAAGTTCAGTTCCTCTGCGAGTTGCTTGCGGGCGCTCAGGCTGCTATCGAGCCCAAGGAGTTTCATCAGATCGACTATCGACGTTCGCCAGTTCAATTTCTCCGGATTGCTCTTCGCGAGCTCCGTCAACACGGCTTCGACGTCGACGGGTTGCGGTTGCGCCACCGACGGTTGAGCGCCATCCGCAGCGGCCACACTTTGGCTGGCGGCCGGTGCAGCAGGCGCGGCAGCGCCTTGCGTCGCGGGATGACCAACCGGGAAGATCTTGCTGAGAATCGTGCTGAAAATGCCCATGGCTTTCTCCAGAAAATTAAGGGGGCTGTCGCGGCTTGCGACAAACAGGGCGTCGCATTGACGCAATTGAAGTCCTCCCCAGCAAGAGACGGGCCACCATTGACGGCATACCCGTGCGAAGCGATCAACTTCATGTTTGCTGAGTAAACCGAACCAATCGGAACCAAGCTGAACCAAGCCGAACGATCATCTCGTTGGCGCCGGTACGGCCGTGGACGATCGTTAGCATAACCGACAGCTTCCATAAAAACCATCGCCACGACGATGATCAAGCTGATGAAAAACTGCCGGATAACCGCAATGATCGATCTGTGTGCAACAGCATTCAAATGATGCACTGTATCGTCGGGTATTGCGGCGCATTGCCTCCCACAGAGGCTCATTGCCGTATACAATGCGGCAGCCCAAATTCGACCGTATCGACTCGCTCCCGCTCATGTCCAACCCGACTCGGGCCTTTCTTCTCGGCCCGCTACTGAAAGGCGTTTCACGCTCGTTTTATCTGACACTGCGCGTGCTGCCAGCCGGCATGCGCGATTCCATCGGTTTAGCCTACCTGCTTGCCCGGGCCGCAGACACGATTGCGGATACCTCGATCATCCCGCCCGAACAGCGCCTCGCGTTGCTGCTGACACTTCGCGCCCAGGTGAACGGCGCAGCCGGTGAAGAAACGCAGGCATTCCCGCCGTTGCGGCAAATAGCCGAACAAGTAGCGGGACAACAAAGTCAAGCGGATGAAAGAGTGTTGCTCGAATCGATCGAGCCTGCGCTCGCGGTGCTGTCTCAATTGGCTGAGTCCGATCGGCAGGCAGTGCGGGAGATTGTGACGACGCTGACCAAGGGCATGGAATTCGACCTTCGCACGTTCCCCGACGAGCGTTCAGGCCGGATCGCCGCACTGCGCGAATGGGATGAACTCGACCGGTACACGTACCTGGTTGCCGGATGCGTCGGAGAATTCTGGACCACGATGACGTACGCACACATGCCGGGTACGCTCAAAGCCGAACCCGGCATCATGCTGCGCCGTGGCGTTCGCTTCGGCAAAGCGCTGCAGATGACCAACGTTCTGCGCGACTGCGGCAAAGACCTGCGCATCGGACGGTGCTATCTTCCGTCGACGATGCTCGATCGATTCGGCTTGAATCCGCAAGACCTGCTGTCGCCGAATGCTTCACTACGGGCAAAACCGCTGATGCTTGAACTGGTCCGCAAGACGCTCGAACATTTCAATGAAGCGGTCGACTACACACTCGCCATTCCGGCGTCCGCCATTCGGTTGCGGCTGGCCTGTTTGTGGCCCATCGTGATCGGGTTGGAGACGTTAGCGCTGCTGGTTCGCAACGACGACTGGCTCGACCCGGAGAAAGTGTCCAGGATAGCGCGCCGCGATGTGTATCGAATCATAGGGTGGTCGATACCGGTCGTGACGTCGAACGCGCTGCTGCGCCGCTGGATTAAACGGCTGACCGCGGAAATCGAAGCCCGGCTCGGCGGCTGAGTTCAGCGACGCCAACCCGTTTTTTTGATTGGCGGTTACTTCCCGCTATGCGTGCATTTCATCACGCCGCCTCTTCGCTTGTGCCGCCGTTCTGCAACTCCAGCAGGTCTTTATCCGATTGCGGGGTCTTTCCTTCCGGACGGTGCACATCGTGCGTGACAAAGCCCTGGTCGCGGCCAGGCACATCGAACCACTCGCGATGGGAAAAAGAATCGCGGATGTCTTCACGACCGCTTTCCCAATGTTCAATCATCGTATCGACGCTGAACTCGTAGTCTTTATAGTGCCCTTCGTAAGACTTGTTCTTGTAGATCAGATGGACGACATTGATCGCACTGCCGTCGGCCAGTTGTTCGGCATGACGGAAAAGCGGATCCGCCTTGATCACCGACGACGGAACATGCTTGAGCAATTCCTTGATGAAGCACGCATGCCTCTGGCGTTCAGCCAGCATGTTGGTAATGGCGCGCGTCCGGCTCGAGTATTGAATATCTTTCACACGTTCCGACACATCGAGAAAATCGCCCGGCACGTCGCCCTGTGCACTCCACAGGTCCACCTGAAAGACCAGCGTGTCCTTGCGTTCCGCGTCGCGAAGCACCTCGGTAAGCGGCGTATTCGAAACCAGACCGCCGTCCCAGTAGAACTCGCCGTCAATCTCGACAGCGGGAAAGCCGGGCGGCAACGCACCGGACGCCATGAAGTGCTCGGGTTCGAGACGCATTTTCCGGTTGTCGAACCACGTCAGATTGCCCGTGCGAACGTTGACGGCTCCGACGGAAACGTCGATATCTCCGTCGTTGATGCGGTCGAAATCGGCGAACGCCAGCAAGGTCGCCTTCAACGCTGCCGTGTCGTAGTAGCTGACCGTATTCGGGCTCGCCTTGCCGAGACCCGCCATCGGCAACGGAAAGCGCGGCGTGTAAAAGCCCGGCTGCCCCTCGGTCAGCGCGCGGCCGGCCGCCCACATGCTGGCCCATTTGCGCGCGAATTCATGCTGCGCGAGCCCGGGCAGTGCCCACGCGCCGATACTGCTGATCCAGTCGAGCGGATGGCATATCGAATTCCAGAAACCGCGCAATGCGTCGACGCGCTTCTCTGGAGGATTGCCGGCGATGATCGCCGTATTGAGCGCGCCGATCGAAACGCCTGCGATTTTATGCGGTTGAACGCCCGCTTCGGCGAGCCCTTCATACACGCCGGCCTGATACGAACCCAGCGCGCCGCCGCCTTGCAGCACCAGTGCAATTTCGTCGTAGCGGGGCAGCACGAACCCGTTACGCTGTCCGCCTGGCTTTGTTGTATTGCGCATGCGTGTCTCCGTCACTGCATCGACCAGCCGTGGCTGACAATAATCGACTGACCGGTAAGCGCAGCCGATTCGAAACCCGCGAGGAACGCAACCGTATTGGCCACGTCTTCGACCGTCGTGAACTGACCGTCCACCGTCTCGCTGAGCATCACGTTCTTCACCACTTCCGCTTCGGAGATGCCGAGCGCTTTCGCCTGCTCGGGAATCTGCTTGTCGACGAGCGGTGTACGCACAAATCCCGGGCAGACGACGTTCGCGCGCACGCCGCGCGCGCCGCCTTCTTTAGCGACCACGCGCGCGAGCCCGAGCAATCCGTGCTTCGCTGTCACATACGCGGATTTGAGCTTCGATGCTTCGTGCGAATGCACCGAACCCATGTAGATGATCGATCCGCCTCGGCCGCTGTCGTACATGTGCCGGATGGCCGCTCTCGTCGTAAGGAACGCACCGTCGAGATGAACCGCCATCATCTTTTTCCAGTCGGAGAATGCGAAGTCTTCGATCGGATTGACGATCTGAATGCCGGCATTCGACACCAGCACGTCGATGCTGCCGAATCTTTCTACAGCCTGATCGATGCCGCGATTGACCGCGTCTTCGTCCGCCACATTCATTTCGACGCCGAGCGCTTTGCCGCCCGCGTCGTTGATGCTGGCTGCAACCTGCTGCGCATTCTTCAACGACAAATCGGCAATAACCACTTTCGCGCCGAGGGCCGAGAGCTTACGCGCGCATTGTTCGCCGATACCGCTTGCCGCGCCGGTGACGACGGCGACTTTGTTGTCCAGTGACATGTTCAGTTCCTCATGACGGCTTTACTGATTGATTGCGAGCTTCATCGCCGTCCGTCGACGAGCGCTTGAAGCGCGCTTGAAGCGCATTTCCCATCGTAAAGGAACATGCCGCGCAACAGCTTGCAATTTGCAAAAAACTACGTTGTTGACTTTGCAACATTCGAACTGTCACTTGGTCACCACATTGTAAGCTTCATGTGTTAGCCGGAACATGCATGTCCAATCTCTTGAATGGCGCGCATCGAAGTGTCACGGTTGGTGTTCGATGCTGACGAGCCGCGCGTTGAGCAGGCGTGCCAGCGACACCCCGCCTTCGCGCATGACGAAGTCGTGATTCCACTGGAAGAACGGCCGTGCAAACGGAGCAAGCAGGTTCATCCAGCCGCGCTTCGTGCGCACGCGCCATTCATAGTGGACGACCGTCACGTTGCGCTCAGTTGAGAATCGCCAGCGGCCCATGCCTTCGAGATCGCCGCTCGCCTCGCCTTCCAGCGCGATCAACGGTTCGATGCATGTGATACGCACGTCGAAGACGATACGGTAAGGCAACCTGCCTTTCCACGTATAACGTTGCAGCGCGCCTACGCCCCCCTCCGAGCCCGCTTCAAGTTCCGCAACGCGTTCGACGTTCTTCCACCATTCGGGCCAGCGTGCCGAATCATGAATCGCGGTCCATACCGCATCGAGCGGCGCGTCCAGACGCCAGATGGTCGACAACCGGTATTCGCTCACGCGCACGCGTCCGGCTATTTGGGCTGCGCGGCGGTATCCGCGTAAGCCACGCGCACGGACGGCACGAACCAGGCGAGGCACAGCCCGAGCAGAGCCGCCCCGGCCGCCAGCGACAAACCCACGTGAATCGAATCGACCAGCGCGCCACGCGCGGCCATCATCATCGGGCCACCGGAACGACCTGCCTTGATCAGATGTTCAATCAGCGCCGCCTGCTGCGTGTGATCGACCAGCAGGTCCGGGCTCGAAAACGACTGCAGCCACTGCGTCGCCTGATACGAGTCAAGCGACCGGTGCACGCCTTGCACGTACAAATGGCTAAGCAGCGCACCGGTCAGCGCTGTGCCGAGCATTCCGCCGAAGATTCGCAACGACTGCAACAGCGCTGTGACCGCACCGAGATGATCGCGCGCGACAATCTGCTGCGAGCAGATTGTCAGGTTGGTCGCGACAAGGCCGAGGCCGAGGCCGCTTATCGCCATGCATGACATCCACACGTAATGAGGCTCCTTGCCTTTGAGCCCGACGAGGCAAAAACAGCCAATCGCAAACAACGCGAAGCCGACATACATCAGTGTATTGGCACGCCGTATCCGCGTGACGAGCCGATTGTTCACCATGCTGCCGACGGTCGTGCCCAGCAACAGCGGCGTAATCAGCATGCCGGAATCATGCGGCGACATGGCATAGCCGCCCTGAAACAGCAGCGGCACATAGAACACCAGCGAGAACAGTGCAAACCCACCGAGTGCGGACATCGCAAAGAGCGCCGCCAGCCTGCGATCGACCAGCAATTCGACCGGCACGACCGGATAGCCCATTCGCCTTTCCCAGAACCACAGCGTGAACCCGCACACCGTGGTGATGATCGCCAGCGCGATCGTCATTTGACTCACGCCTTCCTTCGGCAACAATTCGATCAGCAACTGCAGCGCGCCGAACGTGACGGCAACGACGAACGCACCCAGCCAATCGAGTTGCACGGGCCCCGCTTTGCGCAGATGCCGCAGCGGCGGCAGAAAGCGCAGCACGAACAGCAGCGACACGATGCCGACCGGCACGTTGACGAAGAACACGAGCCGCCAACTGGCGGTTTCGGTCAACATACCGCCGAGCGACGGCCCGACGACGTTTGCGATACCGAACGCCGACGTGACGAACACCAGCCAGCGCAGCCGCAGCTTCGGGTCGGGAAACAGATCGGCCACGGTTGCGAACACAGTGCCGATCAGAATGCCGCCGCCGATGCCTTGCAGACCGCGTGCGATCACGAGGAACAGCATGCTGGACGCTAGCCCGCACAATACCGATGCGCCGGTGAACAGAAGAATGGCTGCAATCAGGAAGGGCTTGCGGCCGAACAGATCGCCGAGCCGGCCGAAGATCGGGATCGTGATCACCGAAGCCAGCATGTAAGACGTGGCAACCCACGCGTAAAGATCAAAGCCCTTAAGATCCGCGACGATTCTCGGCAGTGCAGTGCCGACGATGGTTTGGTCGAGCGCGACGAGCATCGCAACCAGCGCGATGCCGAACATGGCCAGCAGCGATTCGCGAAACGGCAGTAACTGCCTGCCCGGGTCATGGTCTGCTAGGGCGGGAATCATGATTTGCTTGAACGAATGCGGAAGACGGTCCGCCGCGGCCGGATGGCCGCGATGCGCTGCAATGCAGTTCGCCGAAGCCGGACGTAAGCATGCGCGAATGCGC
Organism: Paraburkholderia sp.; assembly: GCA_036502945.1. Taxonomy (GTDB): domain Bacteria; phylum Pseudomonadota; class Gammaproteobacteria; order Burkholderiales; family Burkholderiaceae; genus Paraburkholderia. Next base: position 12,813 of record DASXXR010000202.1, read on the forward strand.
ACCGGCGACAGCGTGGGAGCACGTCAGGACTGTGGCACCACCGCCGCAAAGTGGCAAGTCATTTGATTGGAGGCGCGAGCAAGGCCTCGCGCAAACGGGAGGCATGCGTCGCCGTCTGCAGCATGACGGCTTGCCGGGTCAGCGAATGCGCGGCGGCAGCAGCTGCTTTGACGGGCGCCGCATCGGGCGCGATGCCGACGCGGCGCACGGGTGATGAGCGGGGTAGCGGTCCGGCTTTTACACCAGCCCGCCGTTTCCCCGTGCGTCTTCTAGCCGCCCGTCAAACGCGCGGGCGGTCGCGGGTCCGCAGCGATTCGGGCCGTCGGGACCGGCGCCCGGTTCGTGTCCGCCACGCTTGCATTGCGGGTTGCGGCCGAACCTTCGGTTTGAGCGAGCACTTCGCCGGCGGTCGCATCGATTGCGTCGGTGAACGGCTTAGGGTCAATACC
>DASXXR010000203.1:0-6295 GCA_036502945.1 Paraburkholderia sp.
CGCTGCCAGGCCGATCTCGCCGCGCAGGCGGACGGGCTGCACCCGGCCGTGCTGCGGCTCATCGACGCGACCGTGCAGGGCGCGGCGAAGCACGGCAAGTGGGTCGGCGTATGCGGTGCGCTCGCGGGCGATCCGCTTGCGGTGCCGCTGCTCGTCGGGCTCGGCGTGACGGAATTATCAGTGGATCCGGTGTCGGTGCCGGCGATCAAGGCGCGCGTGCGCGGACTTGACTATCCACTGTGCCGCCAGCGCGCGCAGGACGCGCTGGCGCTCGATTCGGCGCAGGCGGTAAGAGCGGCGAGCCAGGCAAGCTGGCCGCTGGATTAAGGCAGCGTGAGCCCGCGGCGCAAGCCGCGGCGTATCTGCGTCAACACAAAGCAGGGCAAACGGCGTCAGTCGACGTCACAACGACAAGAGACAAGGAGTGGAGAACGTAATGGATGGAAACCCCTTTCTGAAGGTGCAGCGCCTCGGTCGCGCGCTGATGCTGCCGATCGCGGTGCTGCCGGTCGCAGGGCTTTTGCTGCGGCTCGGCCAGCCCGACGTATTCAACATCAAGATGATCGCCGACGCCGGCGGAGCGATCTTCGACAATCTGCCGTTGCTGTTTGCGATCGGCGTTGCGGTCGGTTTCGCGAAGGACAATAACGGCGTCGCGGCGCTGGCGGGAGCGATCGGCTATCTCGTCGAAATCGCGGTGATGAAGGACATCAACGACAAGCTCAATATGGGCGTGCTGTCGGGGATCGTCGCGGGGGTCGTCGCGGGGGTGCTGTACAACCGGTACAAGGACATCAAGCTGCCCGAATACCTCGCGTTCTTCGGGGGTAAACGCTTCGTGCCGATTGTCACCGGGGTCGTGTGTCTGGTGCTCGGCATCGTGTTCGGCTATGCGTGGGCGCCCGTGCAGGCGGTCATCGATATGGCCGGCCACTGGTTGACCACTGCCGGCGCGATCGGCGCATTCGTGTTCGGTCTGCTGAACCGGCTGCTGCTCGTCACCGGCCTGCATCACATTCTGAATTCGCTCGCATGGTTCGTGTTCGGCACGTTCACGCCGCCGGGCGGCACCGCGGTGACGGGCGACCTGCATCGCTTCTTCGCAGGCGATCCGACTGCCGGCACGTTCATGACGGGCTTCTTCCCGGTCATGATGTTCGGGCTGCCGGCGGCTTGTCTCGCGATGTTCCATGAGGCGCCGAAGGAGCGCCGCGCGGTAGTGGGCGGGCTGCTGTTCTCGATGGCGCTGACGTCGTTCCTGACCGGCGTGACGGAACCGATCGAGTTCAGCTTCATGTTCCTCGCGCCCGTGCTGTATGCGATTCATGCTGTGCTGACGGGGCTTTCGCTTGCGGTCTGTTCGGCGCTCGGCATCCATCTCGGCTTCACGTTCTCGGCTGGCGCGATCGACTACGTGCTGAATTACGGCCTCTCGACGAAGGGCTGGGAGGCGATTCCGATCGGCCTCATCTATGCGGTCGCGTACTACGGCCTGTTCCGTTTCTTCATCCGCAAGTTCAACATGGCGACGCCGGGTCGCGAAACGGAAACCGCGGAAGCCGAGCAGGCGGATTCGGTTACCGCAGGCGGTTACGGTGCGCCCGCGGCCGGTGCGGCCTTGACGCGCGCGCAGCGTTATATCGCGGCGTTGGGCGGTGCGGCGAATCTGACGCTCGTCGATGCGTGCACGACGCGGCTGCGTCTGTCGGTGCTGGATTCGGCAAAGGTTTTGGACGCTGAGCTGAAAACCATCGGTGCGCGCGGCGTGCTCAAGCGCGGTTCCACTAACGTGCAGGTGATCATCGGACCGGAAGCGGACATCATCGCCGATGAAATCAGGACAGTGATCGGTCAAGGTGGCGCCAGTGCGAGTGCGGCTGCGGCTGCGGTCGCTGCTTCCGCCACGACGGTTGCTGCGTCGGCGCGGGCGGATGTCGGCGGTCCGCTCGATCCGGATCCGTTGCGCTGGCTCGCCGCGTTCGGCGGCGCGACCAATGTGGCCTCGCTCGAAGCGGTGGCGGCGACACGTCTGCGCATTGTCGTGCGCGATCCGTCGGCGGTGGATCGTCAGCGGCTCGGCACGCTCGATGTGGCGTGGGTGTCGACGGATACGTTCCACGTCGTGGTCGGGCAGGCGGCGCAGCGCTATGCGGAGCAACTGTCGGCGCGTTTGCCTTCGATCGGCGGTGCGGCTGCGCAGCCTGCGTGACGCGCGAGGTTGGCTGCGCGCGGCTTCTGCTGACGCGTAGCCACGCTGGATAAAAAAGAGCGGCGCCCTTTTTCCCGGGCGCCGCTCTGCGTTTACCTGCGCGATTTATCGATCGATTGAATCTTAAGCGTGACGAACACGCTTGCTTAGCCCTTTGGTTTGGCGATGTCGGCCGCACGCCGCGCTTCGAGCCACATCACGTTGATGATGCCGAACGCGAGTGCGACGCCTATTCCGAGAATCCAGCTGAAATACCACATCTTCTGCTCCTGTTGATCTGCTCCGATTGACGCACGACGTGCGCGTCAATACATCGAATGCGTGTTTTGCTCGAGCGTTTCGGCCGTGACCTTGCCGCGCATCACGCGATAAACCCAACTGGTATAGGCGAGGACCAGCGGCAGAAAGATGACGACCGCAACCAGCATGATCTGCAGCGTCATGCGGCTCGACGTCGAATCCCACACGGTCAGACTGCTGCGTCCATCGAGCGACGAAGGCATGATGAACGGAAACATCGAAAAGCCCGCCGTCAGAATCACGCCGACGATCATCAGCGAGGTCGACAGGAACGCCGTCTTCTCAAGGCGCGATGCCGCGAGCAGCGCCGCCAGCATTCCGCCCAGCGCGCCGGCCAGCGGCGCCGCGATCATCCACGGGTACGACCCGTAGTTCGTGAGCCAGAGTCCGGGCGCGCCCATCACGTTTTTGAGCAGCGGGTTCGCGACGGTATCGAGCGGCGCCGCGTCGATGATCTGATAGCCGCCGATCAGCGTTGCGATCAGCACGCCCGCGATGAGGAACAATGCAACCGCAACGAGCGACGCGATCCGCAACGCGACCGACGCCCGTTGTGCGACCACGCCGTCGGCCTTCATCTTCACGAACGCGGCGCCGTGTGCGGCAAGCATCGATACGCTGACAAGCCCGCAGAGCAGCGCAAACGGGTTCAGCAACGCAAAGAAGCTGCCGTGATACGTGACGCGCAGGTCGCGGTCGAACGCGAAGGGCACGCCTTGCAGCAGATTGCCGAACGCGACGCCGAACACCAGCGCGGGCACGAAGCCGCCGACAAACAACGCCCAGTCCCACGCGCTGCGCCAGCGCGGATCTTCGCGCTTGCCGCGATAGTCGAAGCCGACCGGCCGGAAAAACAGCGCGAAGAGCACGAGCAGCATCGCGAAGTAGAAGCCCGAGAACGATGCCGCATAGACGAGCGGCCATGCCGCGAACATCGCGCCGCCCGCTGTGACGAGCCAGACCTGATTGCCTTCCCACGTCGCGCCGACCGTATTGACGACGATGCGCCGCTCGCCATCCGTCTTGCCGATAAACGGCAACAGGATCGCGGCGCCCATGTCGAAGCCGTCGGTGAGCGCAAAGCCGAGCAGAAGTGCGCCGATCAGGACCCACCAGATCAGTTTGAGGGTTGCGTAATCCATGATGAGGTTTCCCGTAAAACAGCGTGGTGGCGAATCAGACGGCCGGCTTGGCGGCTAGCGGCCGATCGAGCGGCCGTTCGTGGTGATAGCGCCCGGTATGCAGCGAAGAAGGCCCGAGCCGCGCGTACTTGAACATCAGCATGATCTCGATGATGAAAAGCGCCGTGTAGAACACGATGAAGCCTGCGAGGCTCAGGTAAAGGTCGCCGGGGGTGAGGCTCGAAGCGGAGAGCGAGGTCGGCAGAATGCCCGCGATGGTCCACGGCTGGCGGCCCACTTCGGCGACGATCCAGCCGAATTCCGCGGCCAGCCAGGGCAGCGGAATCGCCCACACGGCCCAGCGCAGGAACCAGCGGCGATTGCTCTGCAGCAGCGAACGCTGTGCGCAGAACCAGAATGCGAGCACGAACGTCATGAGGAAAAGCATGCCGAGGCCGACCATCAAGCGGAATGAGTAGAACACCGGCGCCACGGGCGGGATGGTTTTTTTCGCAGCCTGCCTGATCTGCTCGGGCGTCGCGTCGGTGACGTTGGCCGTGAATTGCTTGAGCATCAGGCCGTAGCCGAGATCGCGCTTGTGCGCGTCGAACGTCGCGTGAGTTTCGTCGCTGGTGTCGCCTTGCTTGAGCTTCTGCAACGCCCCGTAGGCGACCATCCCGCTTTTGATGCGCTCCTCGTGATGGGCCATCAGTTCCTTCAGGCCAACCACCGGCTCGTCGAGCGAGCGCGTCGCAATGATGCCAAGCGCGTACGGAATGCGGATCGCGTAATCGGTGCGCTCTTCCTGCTGGTTCGGGATGCCGATGATCGTGAACGGCGCGGGCGCAGGCGCTGTCTCCCATTCGGATTCGATAGCGGCGAGCTTCACTTGCTGGACTTCGCCGGTGCGATAGCCCGATTCGTCGCCGAGCACGATCACGCACAGCGTCGATGCGAGACCGAAACCTGCGGCGATCGCGAACGAACGCAGTGCGAATTCGGTGTCGCGGCGTTTCAGCAGATACCACGACGAAATGCCGAGCACGAACATCGAAGCCGTCACGTAACCGGCCGACACCGTGTGCACGAACTTCACCTGCGCCACCGGGTTGAACAGCACGACGAACAGGTTCGACAACTCCATGCGCATCGTTTCGTAGTTGAACTCGGCGCCGACGGGATTGTTCATCCATCCGTTCGCGACCAGAATCCACAGCGCCGACAGATTCGAGCCTAGCGCGACGAGAAACGTGACGACCAGATGCTGGACCCTCGACAGACGGTTCCAGCCGAAGAAGAACAGGCCGACGAAGGTCGATTCGAGGAAGAACGCCATCAGCCCTTCGACGGCGAGCGGCACGCCGAAGATGTCGCCGACATAGTGCGAGTAGTACGACCAGTTGGTGCCGAACTGGAATTCGAGCGTGATGCCGGTCGTGACGCCCATCGCGAAGTTGATGCCGAAGAGCTTGCCCCAGAACTGGGTCATGTCCTTGTAGATCTGTTTGCCGGTCATCACGTAGACGGCTTCCATGATCACGAGCAGCCATGACAGCCCCAGCGTGAGCGGCACGAACAGAAAGTGGTAGAGCGCCGTCACGGCGAACTGGAGGCGCGAGAGGTCGACGACTTCGCTAACGGGCATGATGGTTACCTTCGGGCGGATTCGATGCGGGCACCGACAGCAGTGCCTGCGCGACCTGTTCGGGCGGCAGCGACATATGCTGCGCCTGCGGGTGATTGAAGAACGCGAGCTTGAGCGCGATCAGAAGTGCGAACTTGATCGCAAGCACGATGACGATGTCGCGTGCGAAGGTCGGGCCGCGGGCCCAGTTTGCGATGCGGGTTCGCAGTGCCGCGCGCGTGGGGTTCCTGTGATTGAGCGTTATGGTCATGGTTGGTTAATGACATCAAACCGGACATCACACCGGACATCGCACCGCCGGCTAGCCCGGCGTGGTCCAGACCGCGCAATCCGGCGCTGGCAAGTGCATAACGATTCTAGGAGCGCCGCTGCCGGAACGCGCGTGGCGCGGTGCGGCATGGGGTCGCGAGAGCGTGCTCACAGCAGAAGTATTGTGATCTGCCTTGCGATAGGTCAAGGAAACAGAACGTTGCGAGCGCGTCCTACGGGAGGGCGTGAAGACAAAAAAGCCCTGCGGTCTTGCGACCGCAGGGCTTTGCGAGGCCATTCGCGCACCGGGCTGTGCCCGGTACGCATGCGTTACGCGTATTCAGTCAACGCGCCGCGCATCTTTTTCATCGCACTCGCTTCGATTTGCCGGATGCGTTCCGCCGATACGCCGAATTCGTCGGCCAGATCGTGCAGCGTCGAGCCGCCCGAGCCGTCGTCTTCGACCTGCAGCCAGCGCGCTTCGATGATGCGGCGGCTACGCGCGTCCAGCGACTTCAGCGCTTCGGCGATGCCGTCGCTCTGCAGCTTGTCGCGCTGACGCGCCGCGATGACAGCGGTCGGCTCGCTATGCGAATCGGCAAGATAGGAGATCGGCGCGAACGACTCTTCACCGTCCTCGACCTGACCCTCCAGCGCGATATCGCCGCCGGACAGCCGCGTCTCCATTTCCGCCACTTCCTCGCGCTTCACGTTCAGCTCTTTCGCAAGCCCTTCGATCTCGTCCGGCGTGAACGCTTGCAGACCTTGCTT
>DASXXR010000204.1:0-9047 GCA_036502945.1 Paraburkholderia sp.
GAACTCGAAGGCCGCGCCGCCGAAGCCGGCTACACGTTCTGACCGATGACCACTCTTCTGACCAAAGCCATGATCTTCGCCGCCGGCCGCGGCGAACGGATGCGTCCGCTGACGGATGCCTGCCCGAAGCCGCTGCTCGAGGCAGGCCGCAAGCCGCTGATCGTCTGGCAAATCGAACGGCTCGCGCGCGCGGGTTTTCGGACCATCGTGATCAATCATGCGTGGCTCGGCGAGCAGATCGAAACCGCGCTCGGCGACGGTTCGCGCTGGGGCGTTCAGTTGCAGTATTCGGCGGAACGCGAAGCGCTCGAAACCGCCGGCGGCATTGCGCAGGCACTCCCGCTTCTCGAAGACCCCGATGAGCCCAGCGTGTTTGTCGCCGTCAGCGGCGACGTGTATGCGGAGTTCGATTACGCGCCGTTGCAAGCGCATGCGGCACGGCTCGCCGCGCTGCCCGAACCCGGCATGCATCTTGTCATGGTGCCGAATCCCGTGTTTCACCCCGACGGCGATTTCGCGCTGATCGACGGCATGCTGGCGCTCGACGCGACCCCGCGCTTCACGTTCGGCAACATCGGGCTGTACGACACGCGAATGTTCCGCGATCTGCCGCGCGGCACGCGGCGCGCGCTGACACCGTACTATCGCGATGCGATCGTGCAAGGCCGCGCGAGCGGCGAGCTGTATGACGGCTGCTGGGAGAACGTCGGTACACCCGCGCAGTTGCAGGCGCTCGATCGCAGTCTGCTGGCGCGGAGCGCTTAGTCAGCGATTAGTCAGCGCTGGTCAGCGCGGCGGCGTCACCGCGCGACGCCGTCTTCGCCAACCGGCTCTTCAGGCGCCACTTCTTCGGTCCGCTCGGCGCGCTGCTGCTGCAACGCCCACATCTGCGCAAAGAGACCGCCCAACCGGATCAGTTCGCTGTAGGTGCCGCGTTCGACGATCCGTCCGCGGTCCATCACGATGATCTGCTGCGCGTGCACGACCGTCGACAGCCGGTGCGCAATGATCAACGTCGTCCGTTCGCGCGCGATCTGATCGAGTTCGTGCTGGATCGCGCGCTCGGAGCGCGAATCGAGCGCCGAAGTCGCTTCGTCGAACAAGAGGATCGGCGGATTCTTCAGTACGGTGCGTGCAATCGCGACGCGCTGTTTCTCGCCGCCCGACAGCTTCAAGCCACGCTCGCCGACCGGCGTGTCGTAGCCGAGCGGCAGGCTTTCGATGAAATCGTGAATGTGCGCGGCGCGCGCCGCGGCGAACACTTCGTCGCGCGCCGCCGACGGCCGGCCGTACGCGATGTTGTAGTAGATCGTGTCGTTAAAGAGCACCGTATCCTGCGGCACGATGCCGATCGACGCGCGCAGCGAATCCTGCGTCACGTTACGGATGTCCTGGCCATCGATCGTAATCGCGCCGCCTGCCGCGCGGTCGAGGTCGTAGAAGCGGAAGATCAGCCGCGCAAGCGTCGATTTGCCGGAGCCGCTGTGGCCGACCACGGCCGTTGTCGTGCCGGCGGGAATCGTGAAGCTGATGTCGTGCAGGATCGGCCGCGCGGGCTCGTAAGCAAAATTCACACGGTCGAAACGCAGTTCGGCGCCGCTCACCACGAGCGCCGGCGCATTCGGCGCATCGGGCACCTCGCGCGTCGCGCCGAGCAGCGTGAACATCCGGTCCATGTCGGTGAGGCTCTGCTTCAGTTCGCGATAGACGACCCCGAGAAAATTCAGCGGAATGTACAGCTGCAGCATGAACGTGTTGATCAGTACCAGATCGCCGAGCGTGAGCCGCCCCGCCATCACGCCCTGCGTGGCGCGCCACAGGATGAACACGAGACCGATGCCGATGATCGCCTGCTGCCCGAAGTTCAGCGCGGACAACGAATTCTGCGACTTGATCGCCGCCGCGCGATAGCGCTTCAGGTTCTCGTCATAGCGCTGCGCTTCCCACTCTTCGTTGCCGAAATACTTGACGGTCTCGTAGTTGAGCAGCGAATCGATCGCGCGCGAATTCGCCCGCGAATCGAGGTCGTTCATCGTGCGGCGATAGTGCGTGCGCCATTCGGTCACTTTCACCGTGAACGCGATGTACGCCGCCAGCGCAATAAACGTGACGATCGCGTAATACGCCTCGTACCTGACGACGAAAAAGCCCAGCACGAGCCCCACTTCGACGAGCGTCGGCAAGATGCTGTACAGCGAATACGAGATCAGTTGCGTGATGCCGCGCGTGCCGCGTTCGATGTCGCGCGACATGCCGCCCGTTTGCCGTTCGAGATGAAACCGCAGCGACAGCGCATGCAGATGCTGGAACACTTTCAGCGCGAGCTGCCGCACGGCGCTTTCGGTGACCTTCGAAAACAGGATTTCGCGCAACTCGGTGAAGAGCGAAGTGGACAGCCGCACGACCGCGTACGCAACGACGAGCAGCCCGATGCCGCTCAGCAGGATCACGCCCGGTGCGTGATCCGCGCGGCCGAGCGCGGTCAGGTTATGAACAGACGCGAGACCGTCGACGATCCGCTTCATCACGATCGGCACGCCGAGATTGGCGACTTTCGCGCCGATCAGACAACTGAGCGCAAAAATCACGCGCCACTTGTAGGTGACGAGATAGGGCAGCAGCGACACGATCGTCTGCCAGTCGTTGCGCGGCTGGCTTGAGATCGGCGCGGGCTCGGAGAGTGGGGGGGAGCGGCGCATCGATTTTTTGTGGGAAGGCACGACCGGCAGAAAATGCACGGCGCCATGCGGTGCCATCCCGCTTAGCCGAAACACGCCTGATCAGGGCGTAGGCTTTCCCGTACAATTCCTGATCTTCATATTGTCGCAGAAGCCGGCGGGTCCCGCTTTTCGTGGGTTTGCCCGCTTGAATCGCGCTGCTTCAATCGCCCCGCTTCAATGGCCTTTTTTGGATGCCCTGATGACCCAGCTTTCCCAACTCCCGCAGAAGTCCTGTGCATTGCGCGTCATGCCGCAACCGTCCGACGCGAACGTCCATGGCGACGTATTCGGCGGCTGGATCATGGCGCAAGTCGACATCGCCGGTTCGATTCCCGCCAGCCGCCGCGCGAACGGCCGGGTCGCGACGATCGCCGTGAACTCGTTCGTGTTCAAGCAGCCAGTGTTCGTCGGCGATCTGCTGAGTTTCTATGCGGACATCGTGAAGACCGGCAACACGTCGGTGACGATCTCGGTCGAAGTGTACGCACAGCGAATGAGTCTCGCCGAGGAAGTCGTGAAGGTGACCGAGGCCACCCTCACCTATGTCGCCACCGACAGCGACCGCCGCCCGCGCGCACTGCCGTCGCTCGATTGAAGCTGAAGCACGCGTTGCAACGCTACACGCTCGCGGGCGCCGGCGCCGGCGCGGGCCCCGGCCGCTGCTGCAGCATGCCGGGTATCGCGTCGCGCGGCATCGGCTTCGCAAAGTAAAACCCCTGCATTTCATCGCATGCGCGCGCTCTGAGAAAGTCGAGCTGCGCGGACGTCTCGACCCCCTCGGCAATCACCTGCATCTTCAGCGAATGCGCGAGCGCGATGATCGCCGACGTGATCGTCTCGTCGTCGTTCGAGACGCCGATATCCGACACGAATGAGCGGTCGATCTTCAGCCGGTCCACCGGAAAGCGCTTCAGATAGCTCAGGCTCGAATAGCCGGTGCCGAAGTCGTCGATCGCGAGGCCGATGCCGAGCGCGTGCAGTTCATTGAGCATCGTCACGGCTTCTTCGGCGTTGCGCATGATCGTGCTTTCGGTCAGTTCGAGCTCGAGATACTGCGGCTCGAGCCCGGTTTCCGCGAGCACCTGCGTGACGAGCTTCGCGATGTTGCGCTGCTGGAACTGCCGCGCCGACAGATTCACCGATACCCGCGCGGGCGGCAAGCCTTCGTCCTGCCACGCCTTGTTCTGCCGGCACGCTTCGCGCAGCACCCATTCGGATAGCGGCCCGATCAAGCCACTTTCTTCGGCAACCGGAATGAACGACGACGGCGGCACCAACCCGACTTCCGGGTCGCGCCAGCGCACGAGCGCTTCGACACCGACAATCTGCCCGGTGCCGATATCGACCTGCGGCTGATAGTGCAGCAAAAACTCGTTGTCGCGCAGCGCACGGCGCAGCCGCCGTTCGAGGTTCATCCGCGTGTCCGCGCTCGCATTCATCTCCGGCTGGAAGAACTGGAACGTGTTGCGGCCCATGTCCTTCGCGCGGTACATCGCGAGGTCGGCCTTCTTCGTCAGCGTTTCCGCATCTTCGCCGTCCTGCGGGAAGAGACTCGCGCCCATGCTGCAGCCCACATACAGTTCCGTGCCGTCGAGCCATACCGGCTCGGAGATCGCCGCGCGCACGCGCTCCATCAATGCAATCAGCGACTGTTCGTCGGTGGTATCGGTGACGACGATCACGAACTCGTCGCCGCCGTGCCGCGCGACGGTGTCGGTCGCGCGCGCACAGCGCGCCAGCCGGTCCGCGACGACCGCGAGCAGCCGGTCGCCGACGCTGTGCCCCAGACTGTCGTTGACGTTCTTGAAGCCGTCGAGATCGATGAACACGACTGCGACGCCGCTCTGGTGGCGCTTCGCGACGACGAGCGCGTGCTGCAGACGGTCGCGCAACAGGTTACGGTTCGGCAGCCGCGTGAGGCTGTCGTAGTTCGCCTGATATTCGAGCTGCTCCTGATAGCGGATCAGCGCGGTCACGTCGTTGATGACGCCGATGTGGTGCGTCGCCTCGCCATCCGGATTGGGCACCGGCGCGACGTACAGCTGATTCCAGAAGAGCGCGCCGTCCTTGCGGTAGTTGCGCAGCACGGCGCTGACCTCGCGGTTCTCGGCGAGCGCCGCGCGAATCGCCGCGATGCCTTCCTGGTCGCGGTCGTCGCGTTGCAGCAGACGGCAATCCTGGCCCATCACTTCCGCCGGATCGTAGCCGGTGATCCGCTTGAACGCCGGGTTCACATATTCGATCAGATTGCCGCCCGCCGCCGGCCCCGTGATCAGGATCGCGTTGACGCTCGCATCGAGCGCACGGCTTTGCAGCCGCAGCGCGAGATCGGCGCGCTTGCGCTCGGTGATGTCGGTGTACGAACCGAGCACGCCGATCACGCGGCCGTCGCTGTCGGTGAACGGCAGCTTGCTCGTGATCGTCGTGCGGTGATGGCCGTCAAGCACCATGTCGAACTCGAAGTTCATCTTCGGCACGCCTGACTCGATCACTTCGGCATCGTGCCGGCGCACTGCGCCGGCGAATTCGCGCCACGGCAGATCGTCGTCGGTCTTGCCGACCACCTGCTCCGGATACGCGAGCCCCGCATCGCGTGCAAACGCCATGTTGCAGCCCAGATAGCGGGATTCGCGGTCTTTCCAGAAGACGCGCTGCGGGATGTTGTCGATCACCGTTTCGAGCATCTGGTTTGAGCGCTGCGCTTCGGCTTCCGCGTTGATCTGGTCGGTGACATCGTCGGCGAGCACGAACAGGGCCGCGCGGCCCATGAATGTCAGCGGGTGGTACGAGATATCGGCGCTGATCACCGAGCCGTCGCGGCGCGTGTGATGCCAGATGCCTGCCATCGTGCGGCCGGTGCGCGGCGCGGCGTCGCTGCGTTGCAAATGCGATTCGAGCCGCGGGATTTCCGTGTTGGGACGGATCGCGCGAATCGTCATTTCGAGGAATTCGCCTTCGGAGTAGCCGTATTGCTGGACCGCCGCCGTGTTGACCGCCAGAAAGCGCAGCGAATCGCGATCGAAAATGTACATCGGCACCGGATGCTCGTCGAACAGCCCGCGAAACCGCTCGTCGTTGCGCCGCAGCGCCCGCGCGACGCGGACCCGTTCCCGCGCGTTGCTTTCGCGCGCGCCGAACGTATAGATCAGCAGTGCGCTGCCGGCCAGCATCGTTACGACGAGCAACAGCGTCGCGTGTTGCGCATTGCGCGCCGAGTCGGCCAGCGAAACCTCCAGCGCAAGATCGTCCTGATGGCGCAGTGCCGCGATGCCGGATTCGATGCGATCCGCCTGTATGCCGATCCGCATGTACGCCGCTGCCGCCCGCGCGCGCGACGCATCGGGCGCGGCGCTATCGGTACGGTCGAGCGCGACGGCGATCTCTCGCTGCAGGCGGCTGCCGTCGGACGTCAGCGCGGCCAGCGATTCGAGCATCGGCGGTTCGGCGGCAAGCTGGCCGCGCAGCGTGTGCTCGACCCGCGCCAGCGACGCGGCGAGCGCCGGCGCCGCGCCGGCCGGCGCGGCATCGCCCGATTCCTGGTAGCGGCCGAGCAGCGTCAGGCCGTCGTCGAGGTATGCGCGATACGCGTCGAGGTTCTGCCGGATGCTGGTCGAGCGCATCGTGCGGGCGTCGATATCGCGCTGCGCGCCGATCTGCGCGTACGCGATGAAGGCGTTCGCGCCGACTGCCGCGGCCACGACGATCAGGTTGATCAGCAGCCGCGTCGATAGAAATGAAGTCATGGGTTCCGAACGTCGTTCGTGCTGCAGGCGGAGCGCGTCGGCCAAACAACTGCATCAATGGCATGCCGGGCCGCATCGATGCGACACTTTTACGCGCCAACCTATGGATAACGGCAGCGATCGGAACAGATTGAGGGGAAAAACGAAAAAACCGCGTGAAATTAGCTTAAGAGACCGAATTCCTGCATAGCAGGCACGAAATCGTGGTTGCTTTCCGGCTTGCGCGCCAGCTTGGCCAGCACATAGCGCTGGAAAGGCGCGAGCGTCGCCCACTGGCCGGCGCTCGGCGCGCTCAGTTGTGCAACGTTTGCCTGATGCACGACGGTCTCCGGCACGGCGACGGTGTTGCGCCATGCCGGTGCTTCGTCAGGCGTGAACCAGTCGGGTTCGACGTTCGCATGCGTGCGCAGCATTTCGAACAGCGCATGGTCGAAATTGGGCTCGATTTCGGCAGCATCCTCGACGGGAAAGCGTGCGAGCAGCGTCCGGTCTTCGTGCGGCAGCATTTGCCATTGCGCGAGCGAAATGCGCAGCCCGAAGCGGTCCAGATTGAAGCGCACGCACATCGGCATGAAGGTGAGATTCTCCGAAGACACGACTTCGAAGTTGAAGAGGAGCGGTGTTTCGTTGAGTCCCATGACAGATCCCTCGCAAGTGGCGGGCGACGCGCAATGCCGGCTTGAGGTATTTTAGAAGCTTATTCGCAGGGTGCCAGCATGGCCCCGCGCTGCAGCACCGGCGCGCGAGGGTAGCAAACAACCCCGAGGCACCCCGCGGCAGTCAAGGAGAGCACGCTTGAACCAACTGGATACCGCCGGACAGCCCGGCGCGGTCGAACAGCCGGTGCGCCGGCATCGCGGCGGCACGGTCGAAACCGTTGCCGACCACATCGGCCAGGAATGGCCGGTTGCGCTCGTCTTCAACGGCATCTCGCATGCGGTGATGATGTGCACGCCGCGCGATCTGGAGGCGTTCGCAGTTGGTTTTGCCATTTCGGAAGGCATCGTCGAGCGCAGCAGCGACATTCAGGACATCGAGGTCGAATTGCGCGAAGGCAAGCTGCCGTACGCCGAAGTGCAACTGACGGTCGTGCAGCAGGCGTTCGTCGCGCTGAAGGATAAACGCCGCGCGCTCGCGGGCCGCACGGGCTGCGGTGTGTGCGGCATCGAAAGCATCGATCTGCTTGATCTGCAGCCGGAACGCGTGCCGGATACAGGCTTTCTGCAGCGTCTCGCACCCGATGCGATTGCCCGCGCCGCGCGCGAACTGCCCGCGCATCAGGCGCTCACGCGCTTGACGGGCGGCCTGCACGCCGCCGCGTGGTGCGACGCGTCGGGCGCGATCCGCGCCGCGTTCGAAGACGTCGGCCGGCATAACGCGCTCGACAAGCTGATCGGTCAACTCGTGCTCGATCGCGCGGATACGAAAGACGGTTTTGTGTTTCTGTCGAGCCGCGCGAGCTATGAATTGGTGCGCAAGGCGGCGCGCGTCGGCGTGCCGATGCTCGCGACGATTTCGGCGCCTTCGTCGCTCGCGGTGGCGATCGCTCGCGAAGCCGGCGTGCGGCTGGTGAGCTTTTGCCGCGAGAGCGGTTACGTCGATTACGACACGGTGTGACACGCGGCGCGCACCGGCCGGCTAGCCGAACTGCCGGAAGTCCGGCTTGCGCTTTTCGAAGAACGCGTTGAACGCCTCGCGCGCCTCCGGTGCGGCCAGCATCTTTGCGAAGTGCACGGCTTCATCGGTCATCTGCGTTTGCAGTTCATGCTGGCTTGCGCGCTTCATCAGCAGCTTCGTCACACGCAGCGACGAAGCCGGCAGCGCCGCCAGTTTCTGCGCTTGCTGCAACGCAAACGCGTCGACTTCGCCGACCGGCAGCAGCCGGTTCACGAAACCCATCCGCTGCGCTTCTTTCGCATCGAAGGCTTCGCCCAGCAACAGTTTCTCCGCCGCCGCCTGATAGCCCGCCGCACGCTGCAACAGCAGCGAAGACGCCGCTTCCGGGCACAGCCCGAGCTGTGCGAACGGTAGCGAGAATGTCGCGGTCTCGGCGGCATACACGAGGTCGCAATGCAGCAGCATCGTCGTGCCGATCCCGACCGCGGCGCCCGCCACCGCCGCGACGACCGGCTTCTCCGCGCGGCTGATCGCACGCAGGAACTGGAACACCGGCGCGTCCTCGCCGACGGGCGGCGTCTTCATGAAATCGTCGAGATCGTTGCCCGCGCTGAAAATGCCCGCGCTACCGCGCAGCAGGACAGCGCGCACTGACGCATCGGCCTGCGCTTCTACGAGCGTATCCGCCATCGTTTGATACATCGCAGCCGTAATCGCATTCTTCTTGCCGGGGCGATTGAATGCCATTGTCAGCACGCCGTCGGCGCGCTCGACCAGAATGTCCATCGTCATCTCCGTCATGTGCTGCGTCGCTTGAAACAACGGCCCGCAAGCCATGCGACCTGCGAGCCGTCTTGTTCACTACGGGTAATGCATTGCCGGCCGGCGGCTACAGCCGCTCGATGATGCCCGCCGCGCCCATGCCGGTGCCGACGCACATCGTCACCATGCCGTACTTCAGATTGCG
>DASXXR010000205.1:0-25522 GCA_036502945.1 Paraburkholderia sp.
CCTGTGCAACATCGCGGTGGGGCTCGACTACCAGGTAACCGTGTGCGACCCGCGCGACGAGTACACCGACGAGTGGGACGTGCCGGGCACGAAGATCGTGCGCACCATGCCCGACGACACGGTGCTCGACATGAAGCTCGATGAACGCTGCGCGGTGATTGCGCTCACGCACGACCCGAAGCTCGACGACCTCGCGCTGATGGAAGCCTTGAAGACGCCGGCGTTCTATGTCGGCGCGCTGGGCTCGCGCCGCAACAATGCTGCGCGCCGCGAGCGGCTTAAAGAGTTCGACCTGACCGACACGGAACTGGCGCGCCTGCACGGCCCGGTTGGCATCTACATCGGCAGCCGCACACCGCCGGAGATCGCCGTATCGATTCTTGCCGAAGTGACGGCGGCGAAGAACGGCGTGTCGCTGCCGACGCTGCTGCAGGTTGAAGGCGCAAAGGCCGCGCGCGAGGTCGCCGCCAGCGCCGGAGTGGTCTGCGGCATCCCGGCAGGATTCAACGAACCGGAGGAGTAGCACCGCACGCCGGCCGCTCGCGCATCGTTACGCTACGGCCGACAATCCTCTTCTTTCCTCCAGCGTTAGCCGTTCGGCTGACTAACCACCTGCCCTTCAAATCCATAGCATGGCCTTCGTCACGCTGCGCGCGTCGCTTATGCGCGCAGCCGTGATGCGAAAACAGCGTCGCTGCTTTCGGCAATTTCACCGTCACATTCCCTTGACGGAATATTCCCTGGAGGCTATATTTACTTATGACGTGGGACATCGAGTACACGGATTTTTTCGGCGCATGGTGGGACGAATTGCAGGAAGCAGAACAGGAGTCGGTCGCGGCGTCGGTCAGGTTGCTTGAAGAGTATGGTGCGGGTTTGCGCCATCCCCATTCCAGCCAGGTCAACGGCTCGCGGTACGGCCATATGCGTGAATTGCGGATACAGCATGAAGGCCGGCCGTACCGCGTGCTCTATGCGTTCGACCCGAACCGGGCCGCCATCCTGCTGCTAGGCGGCGACAAGACCGGCCAGAATCGCTGGTACGAACAGAACATCCCGCGCGCCGATGCGTTATATCGCGAGCATCTCGCGCAATTGAAACAGGAGGAAGCCGACAATGGCCAAAAAGTTTGCGGATCTACGGGCGAAGATGTCGCCCGAAGCACAGGCGCGGTCCGATAGCAAAGCCCGTGACCTGATGGCCGACATGGCGTTAAGCGAGCTGCGCCGGGCGCGCGGGCTGTCGCAGGAAGCGCTCGCCATCGTGCTGCACGTCAAGCAGCCGAGCATCGCGAAACTCGAGCAACGCACAGACATGTACATCTCCACGCTGCGCGATCACATTCGTGCGCTGGGCGGTGAGCTTGAGATCGTCGCACGCTTTCCCGAAGGCGACGTCAGGATTTCGAACTTCGCCGCGCTCGGTGCAAGGGCATAACGGAAGTGGATCGATGTGCCGTATGCTGTCGCGAGCGGCTCGCACCTGCGCCGTGCGGCAGCCTGGTCGCAAGGGCTGCGGCCGTGTGTGCGCTTCCCGCTTGACAACGGATTGGTGGAGCCCTGAAGTGTCGGATGAATTGAACCTCAAAACATCATCGCTCGCGTCCTCGATCCCATGCGTCCTTTTGCGTTCGTCCTTGTTGCGGCCCTGATCTGGACCGGCGGCGCCCGCGCCGCCAGCGGCGGCAATGCGGGCAGCCTCGTCGAACCCTATACGAACGAACAGGAAACGCAGACGTTCACCGTCAACGCTGACGGCTCATATACGAAGCTCGACGAAATGACGCTGCGCGTGAACACCGAAGCCGGTGTCGCGCGTGTCGCGCAGTATTACATCTGGTTCAACCGCAACATGGCCAGTGTCGACGTCATCGAGGCCTACACAACGAGCCCCGACGGAGTGCGCCGCGACGTTCAGCCCGGGCAGATCCGCGATGTTCAGGAATCCCGCTCGTTCGACGCGCCGATGTTTCAGGACATTCTGGAAAAAGCGATCGTCTTTCCGGCCGTGGAACCAGGCGCGCGCATCCATTTGAAGTACCGCAAGACGCAGCAGGTGCCGATCGTCGCCGGCTACTTCAGCGACTTCACGCCGCCCGATCTCGCGCCTACGCACAACTTCCGTTTGATCTACGACTTGCCCGCCGACAAGCCGCTTTACGCCGACGCACGCGGCTTCGTTGCCGTGCCGCCGGTGACGCACGCCGGCCGCACGCGTTACGAATTCCGCTATGACAAAGCGCATTTCGGGCGCCTCGAATATGGCTCGATCGCGTATGTGAGCTACGGCGACCGGCTAATGGTGTCCACATATCGCGACTATGCGGCCTTTGCCGCAACTTACCGCGCGTCCGCAACCGACCCGACCGCAACCGGTTCCGCGATCGTCGAGCTAGCCCGCACCCTGACCGCCGCCGACCCGACGCCGCGCGCAAAAGCGAAAACACTCTACGACTGGGTCCGCAGGAATGTGCGCTATGTCGCCGTCAATGTGGGGCGCGGTGCGGTGGTGCCCCATCGGGCCACCGAGATCCTCGCATTGCGCTATGGCGACTGCAAAGATCACGTCGCACTCTATGGCGCGCTTCTCGACGCCATCGGCGTGCGCAACGAACCGGCGTTGCTTAACAGCGGCACGATCTATTCGCTGCCGGACGTACCCGGCTACGGCGTGTTGAACCATGTGATCACCTGGCTGCCGGACCTGCAGTTGTATGCCGATTCGACGGCGCCGAATGTCGAATTCGGCTATCCGCCGTCCACCGATATGGACCGGCCCGCTGTACTGGTCAACCAGGGCACGCTCGCGCGCACGCCGGCAACGGCATCGATGACGCGCCATACCGATCTCACGATATTGGTCGCGCAGGACGGCTCCGCCAGCTTCGTCTATCGGCTGCAGGCATCAGGCTGGGCGGCGGAGCAAGGGCGCGCGCTGTTGCGCATGCAGACCCCTGCGCAGCGCGAGGAAGCCGTTCAGGCCGAGTTGCGCGCGGCCAATCTGTCCGGCAGCGCGACGCTGTCGACCAGCAACCTCGACGCCGCGGACGGCCCGTTGATCATCACGATGAAAGGCACGCTGGAAGACTTCGTCGTGCCGGGCACAGCCGCGTCGATTCCGGCGCTGACCAGCTTCGTCGGCGGCTTCCAGTCGGACGCGCGCTACTGGCTCGGCGAACGGCAGCGCACGCAGCCGTTCGTCTGCCGCAACGTCGAACTGCACGAGCGCGCGCGGATCACGCTGCCCGCCAACTTTCACGTGCTGGATATGCCGGTGCCCGCGCAGGCACAAGACCGCTACATCGATTTCCAATCGACGTACGGCTACGATCCGAAAACGAACGTCGTGACCTCGACGCGCGACGGTAGCACCCGCTTCGGAAGCGAGGTCTGTTCGCCCGGTGAATTCGCGCAGATGCGCGCCGGGATCGAAACGATTGGACGCGACGTGCGAGCGCAGGTAATTGTGAAGTCGACGCTGCCCGGCTCCGGCGCTGCGCGAGCGGCTTCGCCGGTCACGCCGAATGTCGTGGCTGAAGCGCCGTAACGAAGTACGAAACGGCGGCGAAACAGCGGCGAAGCGGCGCGAGCGCCATGCTCACGAACCCCAGCCGGCCCGTAGAGACTAAACCGGCCAAAGCGGCCCTTCCTGCATTGCGCCAATCTGCTCGCGCAACTCGAGGATGCGGTCTTCCCAATAACGTTGTGTGTTAAACCACGGAAACGCGGCAGGAAACGCCGGGTCATCCCAGCGGCGCGCGAGCCAGGCCGAATAATGGATCAGCCGCAGCGTGCGCAGCGCTTCAACTAAGTGCAGTTCGCGCGGTTCGAAGTCGCAGAAATCCTCGTATCCGGCGAGCAGATCCGTCAGTGCCCGCGACGCTTCAACGCGCTCACCCGGCAGCAGCAGCCATAGGTCCTGCACGGCCGGTCCCATCCTGCTATCGTCGAAATCGACGAAGTGCGGGCCCGCGTCGGTCCATAGCACGTTGCTCGGGTGACAATCGCCGTGCATCCGCAGCGCCTGGATGTCTCCCGCCCGCTCGAATGCGCGCTCGACGCCTTCGAGCGCGAGATTCACCGCAGCCGTCCATGAGGTGCGCACGTCATCCGGCAAGAAGCTTTGCGACAGCAGGAAATCACGCGGTTCGTAACCGAACGTATGGATGTCGAGCACCGGCCGCGCCGTGTAGTTCTGCGTGCGGCCGACGGCATGAATGCGCCCGATGAAACGCCCCAGCCATTCGAGCGTATCGGGCCGGTCGAGGTCGGGCGCGCGGCCGCCGCGCCGCTCGAAGATCGAAAAACGAAAGCCTTCGAACGCATGCAGCGTACGGCCTTCGAATGCAAGCGCGGGTACCGCCGGAATCTCGCGCGCGGCCAGTTCGGCGACGAACGCGTGCTCTTCGAGTATCGCGTCATCCGACCAGCGCTCGGGCCGATAGAACTTTGCGACCACCGGCGCGCTGTCCTCGACGCCGATTTGATAAACGCGGTTTTCGTAGCTGTTCAGAGGCAGCATGCGGCCATCGGTGCGCGCGCCGGTGGTGGCAAGCACGCCGTCGATGGCGTCGAGCACGCGTTCCGGCGTGAGCCGGGCGAAGGGAACGGCAGCGCCGTTCGCGAGGTCGTCGGTTTCTTCGTTCATGCCCGCATTGTGCGCCGCGCCGCCTTCAAAGACGAGCGCCGCAGGCGAGCCGGCGGGCGGGGCTCAGTGGATCTGCGCGCCCGCCGGACGGACGAGGTCGCCCGTGTCGATCAGATCTTCGAGAAAGAAGGGTTCCGTGTTCAGGTGCGTCGACGTACCCGGCTCGCCCGCGTACCACGCCACCATCGCCATATCGCCGAGAATACGCATCACGATCCCGCGCGCACCCGCAGGCACAGCGATATGCACGGACCGGACAATAGAACCGATTTGCATGATATTTCCCCGTTCTCCAGCTGCCGGCTTTTATTGAATGCGCCGGTCGATGTGACGATAAAAACGCCGCTTCGCTGCAAACGTTGCGCACGCACCTGATCTGCATTGGAGACGCAAGCTCATTGCTACCGCCTCATTGTTACCACTTTGGGCACGCGTGAAAAGCAGAAAGAAAAGGCACATGTCCCGCCGTTTCGATCGATTCGGCTTACGGAACGCCAACTTGTAATGTGCAGTAAACAGCCCATCATAAACCGTTCAGTACCAATCCCTCAAAATCGAGCCTGTAGATTACGATACGCGTTATGTTCCTGTCGCGCACGGCGGAGCCCAGCCATCGTTAGCGCAACGCCCGCCGCCTCGGCGGCGCTGTCCCTTCGGCCCTCATCCGACCTCACCGTCCATGTGGATTGTTCGTCTCGCGCTACGGCGCCCGTACACGTTCGTCGTTCTCGCATTGCTGCTGCTGATCGTCGGGCCGCTGACTATCCGGCGCACGCCGACCGACATCTTCCCGAACATCGACATCCCCGTGCTGTCGGTGATCTGGACATTTCAGGGCCTGCCCGCCGACGAGATGGAAAAGCGCATCGTGCTCAACTACGAGCGCGGGCTGTCGGTGGCGGTCAACGATATCGAGCACGTCGAATCGACATCGCTCAACGGCATCGCGGTCGTCAAGATCTTCTTCCAGCCGAACGCGAATATTCAGGAAGCCCTCGCCGAAGTTACGGCGCTGTCACAGACGCAGTTGCGCTCGCTGCCGCCCGGCATCACGCCGCCGAATATCCTGCGCTACAACGCGTCCACCGTGCCGATTCTGCGTCTCGCGCTCTCGTCGGCGTCGCTCACCGAACAGGAACTGTTCGACTTCGGTAATAACTTCCTGAAGACGCAGCTCGCCACTGTGCCAGGCGCATCGGCGCCATTGCCGTATGGCGGCAAGCAGCGGCAAATCATGGTCGACATCGATTCGCGCAAGCTGCAGGAGCGCAATCTGTCGCCGATGGATGTGGTGAACGCGATCACCGCGCAGAACCTGATCGTGCCGACCGGCACCGCGAAAATCGGCTCGACCGAATACTCGGTGCAACTGAACGCGAGCCCCGACTCGCTGGCGGGCCTGAACAACATCCCGATCAGGACGACGGCGAACGGTACCGTCTATATCCGCGACGTCGCGCACGTGCGCGACGGTTTCCAGCCACAGACCAACATCGTGCGCGTGAACGGCCAGCGCGCGTCGCTATTGACGATCAACAAGAGCGGCAATACGTCGACGCTCGAAATCGTCAGCCGCATCAAGAACATGATGCCGACGCTGCGCAACCTCGTGCCCGAATCGCTGAACATCGATCCGGTGGCGGACCAGTCGCTGTTCGTGAGCGCATCGGTGCAGGGCGTGCTGCGCGAAGCGCTGATCGCCGCGTGCCTGACCGGCTTGATGATCCTGCTGTTCCTCGGCAACTGGCGCGCAACGCTGATCATCGCGGTATCGATCCCGCTGTCGATGATCACGTCCATCATCGCGCTGTCGGCGCTCGGCGAGACGATCAACATCATGACGCTAGGCGGACTCGCGCTAGCAGTGGGTATTCTGGTCGACGACGCGACCGTTGCAATCGAGAATATCAGTCACCAGCTCGAACAGGGCAAGAACCTCGAACAGGCGATTCTCGACGGCGCGCAGCAAATCGCCGTGCCGACGCTCGTGTCGACGCTATCGATCTGTATCGTGTTCGTGCCGATGTTCCTGCTGACGGGCGTCGCGCACTATCTGTTCATTCCGCTCGCCGAAGCGGTGGTGTTCGCGATGCTCGCGTCGTACTTCTTCTCGCGTACGCTCGTGCCGACGCTGGCGAAATATCTGCTGCGTCATCACCATCGGGCGGGGGACGCACATCACACGGCTGCGCCGACGCGCAATCCATTCATGCGCATGCATCTCGCATTCGAACGCGGCTTTGAGCGTTTGCGCGAGCGCTACCGGCAGTTTCTGGTCGCGCGCATCGCGAAGCCCGGCTTGTTCACCACCGTGTTCCTCGCGTGCTGTGGTTTGTCGCTGTTGTTGCTGCCCTTCCTCGGCCGCGATTTTTTCCCGTCGGTCGACGCAGGCAGCATCGCGCTGCATCTGCGCGCGAAGACCGGCATGCGCGTCGAGGAAACGGCGGTGGTGACCGATCGCGTCGACGCCCGCATTCGCCAGCTGATTCCCCCAGACGAACTGCATTCGATCATCGACAACATCGGCCTGCCGGTCTCCGGCATCAACCTGTCGTACAGCAACACCGGCACGATCGGCACGTCGGATGCGGATGTGCTGATCTCGCTGAACGAAGACCATCGCCCCACCGCCGACTACGTCCGCATCTTGCGCCGCACGCTCACCGACGAATTCCCGGGCGTCCAGTTCGCGTTCCTCCCTGCGGACATCGTGAGCCAGACGCTCAACTTCGGGATGCCTTCGCCGATCGACATCCAGGTGGTAGGGCGCAACGTGCAGGCCAACCGCGAATTCGCGGCGCGCCTCCTGAACAAGCTGCGCACCGTGCCGGGCCTCGCCGATGCGCGCATCCAGCAGCCGTCGGATCTGCCGCGCATCTTTATCGATGTGGACCGCACGCGCGCGCAGCAGGCCGGCTTCACGCAGCGCGACGTCGCCAGCAATCTGCTGATCACGCTGTCGGGCAGCCAGCAAACTACGCCGACCTTCTGGCTCAATCCGCAGAACGGCGTCAGCTACAACGTGATCACCGAGGCGCCGCAATACACGATCGATTCGCTGCAATCGCTCGCGAACATTCCGCTCAACGCGAACGGCCACAGCAATATTCTCGGCGCGCTATCGAGCATGCGGCGCGAGGCCGGCAACGCGGTGCTCACGCACTACAACGCGCAAACCACCATCGATATCTACGGCACTGCGGACGGCCGCGATCTCGGCGGCGTCTCCAGCGACATCAACAAGGTCATCGCCGAATCGAAGGCCGATCTGCCGAAAGGCTCGACAATCGAAGTGCGCGGCCAGGTGCAGACGATGAACGATTCGTTCAATGGTTTGTTCACCGGCCTCGTATTCGCGATCGTGCTCGTCTATTTGCTGATTGTGGTGAACTTCCAGTCGTGGCTCGATCCGTTCATCATCATCACCGCGCTGCCGGGCGCGCTGGCCGGCATCGTCTGGATGCTGTTTCTCACGCACACTACGCTGTCGATTCCGGCGTTGACCGGTGCGATCATGTGTATCGGCATTGCTACCGCGAACTCGATTCTGGTCGTCAGCTTCGCGCGCGAGCAGCTGCTCGAGCACGGCGACGCGACGCGCGCGGCGATCGAAGCGGGCTTCACGCGTTTTCGCCCCGTGCTGATGACCGCGCTTGCGATGGTGATCGGCATGGTGCCGATGGCGATCGGCCTCGGCGAAGGGGGAGAGCAGAATGCGCCGCTCGGCCGCGCCGTGATCGGCGGCCTCGCGGTCGGCACGCTGGCGACGCTGGTGTTCGTGCCAGTCGTGTTTTCGATGATTTACCGGCGTCTCGCCGACCGGCGGCAGCAAGCCGCCACACACGTCGTTCAGAAGCCATGACGCATAGCAGCGGCACGAACAACACAAGCGGCGGCACCCCGCTTGATATGGAGCGTTGATGGAAGGCAAACCTCTTGATGAATCTGCGGTAGCGCGCGGGACCACGCACGGCGCCTCGACGAAGCGCGGCCGCTGGATTGCCGTGGTGGCAGTCATCGTCGTGCTGGCGCTGGCGGCGCAGGGCATCTGGTCGCGCCGCGACGCGCATGCCGCGCTCGAGCGCGATGCCGAGCATACCGGCCGGCTGAGCGTCGAGGTCGTGCACCCGCAGAAGTCGAACGCGGCGCTCGATCTGGTGCTGCCCGGCAATGTCCAGGCCTTCCTCGATACGCCGATCTACGCGCGCACGAATGGTTACGTGAAGAAGTGGTATGCGGATATCGGCGCGCATGTGAAGTCGGGCCAGCTGCTTGCCGAGATCGACACGCCGGAAGTGGACGATCAGCTGCGTGCCGCGCGCGCCGACGCCGTGAACGCGGAAGCGAACTACGCGCTCGCGAAGAGCACCGCCGACCGCTGGACCGAAATGCTGAAGAGCAAATCGGTGTCGAAACAGGAAACCGACGAAAAGGTCGGCGACATGCTCGCGAAGAAAGGCACGCTCGATGCGGCACGCTTTAACGTCGCGCGGCTCGAAAAGACGCAATCGTTCCAGAAGGTCTATGCACCGTTCGACGGCATCGTGACCGCGCGCAATGTCGATGTCGGCGCGTTGATCGACGCGGGCAGCGCGGGCGGGCCTGCGAAAGAGCTGTTCCACGTCGCGCAGGCGGACCGGCTGCGCGTGTATGTGAATGTGCCGCAGGCCTATTCGCAACAGGTTCGCGCGCAGCAAAGCGCGTATCTCACGCTCACCGAGACGCCGGCAAAGCACTACCCGGGCATGGTCGCGCGGACGGCCGGTGCGGTTGATCCGACGCAACGAACCATGCTCGTCGAAGTCGACGTCGACAACCGCAACGGCGACCTGCTGCCAGGCGCGTATGCGCAGGTGCACTTCGCGCTGAGCGCGCAGGCGGCGCCGTACACGCTGCCGGGCAACGCGCTGCTGTTCCGGCCCGACGGCGTGAAGGTCGCGACCGTCGACGATCAGCAACGCGTGAAGCTCATGCATGTCGCGCTCGGCACCGACTACGGCACGCGCGTCGCGATTGTGTCCGGGCTGCAAGGCAGCGAGCAGGTGATTCTGAATCCGCAGGATTCGATCGTCGACGGCGCACCGGTGCGCATCGTGCAATCGAAGGCAAGCGGTTCGAAGGCCGCGAGCGCTCCAGCGGCCAAAGCGGGGTAGTGCGGATGCGTTCCTCCCGTCCACGCCTGCGCGCTCGTTTCGCCACTTATCTGCCCACTTTCGCGCCGATCACCGCCGCGTGCGCGACCGCGGGCTTGCTCGCCGCGTGCGCGGTCGGGCCGGACTATGTGCGTCCGCCGGCGCCCGCGGCGGCGACCTACAAGGAGCTGGAAGGCACCGGCTGGAAGGCCGCCCGGCCCGCTGATGCCGAACTGCGCGGCGCATGGTGGGAGGTCTATCAAGACCCCGCATTGAACGCGCTCGAAGAGCAGGTCGCGCCCGCGAACCAGAACGTAAAGGCCGCTGAAGCGCGTTTTCGCTCCGCTCGCGCGACCGTCGCGCAGTTTCGTTCGAACTTCTTCCCGATCATCACGTATTCCGCTGATTACTCGCGCACCCGTTCGTCGGGGAACATCCGGTTCAAGTCAGACTCGGGCCGCACGCTTGGCGACTATCTGGTCGGCGCGGACGCCACCTGGGAGCCGGATCTGTGGGGCCGCGTATCGCGCAGCGTCGAAGGCGCGAAGGCGAACGCGCAGGCAAGCGCCGCCGATGTGCAAAGCGCGTTGCTGTCGATGCAGGCCGAACTCGCCACCGACTACTTCGAACTGCGCGGCATCGATCGCGAGCAGCAACTGCTCGACGACACGATTCGCGCGTACAAGGAAGCCGTCGATCTCACGCAGAACCGCTACAACGGCGGCATCGCGACCGATGCGGATGTCGCTCAGGCGCAGACCCAATTGCGCACGACCGAGGCGCAGCGGATCGACCTCGGCGTGCAGCGCGCGCAACTGGAACATGCGATCGCAATTTTGATCGGCCAGACGCCCGCTACATTCTCGCTGCCGGTCGCGCCGCTCGCCGCGGTGCCGGTGGTCGCGCCCACGGGCGTGCCGTCGGCGCTGCTCGAAAGGCGTCCGGATATCGCGTCGGCCGAGCGGCATATGGTCGATATGAACGCGCAGATCGGCGTGGCGACCGCGGCGTTCTTTCCGAATCTGCTGCTGTCGGTAACGGGCGGCTTCGAAGCCACCGACTACAGCCAGTGGCTGCTCGCACCCAGCCGCTTCTGGGCGCTCGGGCCGACGGTTGCGGGCACGCTGCTCGACTTCGGCGCCCGCTCCGCGCAAAAGGCCGGGGCGCAGGCCAACTATGACGAAAGTGTCGCGCAATATCGGCAGACGGTGCTGAACGCATTCGGCCAGGTCGAAGACAATCTCGCGGCGCTGCGCGTGCTCGAGCAGGAAGCACAGGCGCAGGACGAAGCGGTGTCCGCCGCGGAGCGCTCGCTGTCGATCCTGTCCGACCGCTATCGCAACGGCGCGATTACCTATCTCGACGTGGTCGTTGCGCAGACAACTGCTCTGACGAATGAGGTGCAGGCCGTTTCGATCGCGCGTCGGCGGATGGCGGCGAGCGTCGCGCTGATCAAGGCGCTGGGCGGCGGCTGGAACGCATCGACGCTGCCGACCGACGATCAACTCGTTCACCCCGACGCCGACGACAAACCCGCCAGCGCGCCGCAAGCTACACGCAGCTAGCCATACCGCTGCGCCTCGAGCCCTGGGGGATGCCCGGTGCCTCGTCAAGCCGCACATCGCGAAAGGTCTGCGTAAGGCTGCGATACACGGTTCGCAACCGCGCCGCGCGTGCGATGAACCGCGCTCAGCCCCGCCCCGCCTCGCTTCGGCGCATGACCGCACGGGCGGGCGGGCGCTGTGGCCACGCCATATCATCGGCACGGTCACCTATACTTGAATCGGGCACTGCAATCGCATCATACGAACGAAAACGCGACCGCCCCACAAGTAGAAGGAGACAAGCATGATGACCTATTTCACGATCAGTGATTTCATTCTGGTCATTCCGATGGCGCTAGCCGGTGCGCTCTTCCTCGGCGCGCTACCGTGCAAATCATCGTTCAAGCACAACACGCTGCGGGTACTGGGCGCATTGCTCGGCGTCGCGTGCGCCGTGATGCTTGTCGAAGGTTTGCCGGCGCTCGTGTAGCGGCGCTCGATACCGGCGGCAAACAAGAAGCAGGAAAGCCGCCTTGCGGCGGCTTTTTAAGGTCACGCGGATCGCCCGTGCTGGGCGAACGGCGCTCAGACGCGCTGATCGGTCGACGGCTTTTTCCACTCGTTGACGCCGCCGTCGATCGCGTGGCGGTCGATCTCCGCCAGTTCCTCTTTCGTGAACGCGAGGTTCTGCAACGCCCCAACGTTCTCGCGCACCTGTTCCGGCTTGCTTGCGCCGATCAGTGCGGACGTGACGCGCGGGTCGCGTAGCGTCCATGCGAGCGCCATCTGCGCGAGGCTTTGGCCACGACGCTGTGCGATGTCGTTCAGCTTGCGCACATGCTCGATGTTCTGCTCGACATGCTCGTGCTTCAGCGAGTCGCCGCCCGCCTTGTTGATGCGCGCATCGGCCGGCACGCCGTTCAGATATTTATTGGTCAACACACCTTGCGCGAGCGGCGTGAACGCGATCGCACCCGCGCCCGCTTCTTCCAGCGTATCGAGCAGATTGCCTTCGATCCAGCGGTTCAGCATGTTGTACGCGGGCTGGTGAATCAGCAGCGGCACTTTGTACTCACGCAGCAGTTGCACCATCTCGCTGGTTTTCGCCGCCGAATACGACGAGATGCCGATGTAGAGCGCCTTGCCCTGCTGTACGGCGCTCGCCAGCGCGCTGGCGGTTTCCTCGAGCGGCGTATCGATGTCGAAGCGGTGCGAATAGAAGATGTCGACATAGTCGAGCCCCATGCGCTGCAGGCTCTGGTCGAGGCTCGCGAGCACATACTTGCGCGAGCCGCCGCCCTGGCCGTACGGGCCGGGCCACATGTCGTAGCCGGCCTTCGACGAGATCAGCAGTTCATCGCGATACGGCTTGAAGTCTTCCTTGAAGAGGCGCCCGAAGTTGGTTTCCGCGCTGCCGTACGGCGGCCCATAGTTGTTCGCGAGATCGAAATGCGTGATGCCGAGATCGAACGACGTGCGCAGGATTTCGCGTTGCGTCGAAATCGGCGTGGTGTCGCCGAAGTTGTGCCACAAACCCAGCGACAGCGCCGGCAGTTTGAGACCCGACTTGCCGCAAACGCGGTACTGCATGTCGGAATAGCGTGCTGAAGCTGCTTCGTAAGCCATTGCTCGAGTCCTTGATGGAAACGGGGAAAGTCACTGGGACGACCGCGGCATCGTCCCACGCGGCGTCGCATTTGAACACCCGTATGAAAGTTCGTATGACGAACCCGTTATGGTAGCGAATCGCCGTCGTTGCTGCATGAGTCCACAATGCGGGATTACTTAAGAATGGACGCGTCCGCATCGCTCCCCTACACTGCGGCGACCGTGATTATCGATGAGGGTTTTTCAATGACCAAGGCGATTTCAGTCGCATTGATCGTCGGCGGCATCGTGCTGCTGTATTTCGGCGGACAGTCGTTCCATTCGTTCAGCAACGACGTGTCGCGGGTATTCACCGGCGCGCCGACCAACAAAACCATTTTTCTGCTGGTCGGCGGGGTGATCGCAACGCTTGCCGGGTTGACCGGGCTCGCTTTGTCCGGCAAACGCTAGGCGCGCTGCGACGCAAGACGCCGCTCAGAACGCGACTTCCGGCTGCGACGCCGAACGCGAACCCGGCAACGGCACGTTGCTCGCGCCGTGATACGTGAATACGAGCGAAAACTTGATGTCGCCGGTGACATTCTTGCCCGCGGAATGCAGCGTGTTGCAATGGAAAAACACGACGTCGCCCGCTTGCAACTCCGGCGACACCGCTCGCTGAATCAGCGCCTGGTTTTCCGGCAGGTCGGAGCGAAAGAATTTCGCTTCGTCGAAACGCCCGGATGTCAGCGCGGCGCTATGTGATTGCGGCACGAACCAGAGCGCGCCGTTGTCGACCGTTTCATTGCCGAGCGCGAACCACACCGACACGAGATCGTCCCGCTCGAACGACCAATAACGCACGTCGCGATGCCAGCCGGTCAGGCTGCCGTACGCGGGATGCTTGGTCATCATGCAGTTGTGGTGCGCGCGCGAAAGACGCGGCTCCTCGCCGAAGTACAGTTCCATCCAGCCGCGAATCTCGGGTGTGGTCGCCGATTCGCGATAGCGCGCATGACGCCCGTACGCGTCGAGCAAGCGCCGCACTGTGTGGCCGCCGGGCGCATGTTTCGAATCGGGCGCGCCGGGATAGCGCAAATCCGCCTCGAACTCGAGCGGCGCCGCCGCTTGCTGCAACTGTTGTTGCGCGATCTGCTTCAGTTCGTTGCAACGTTCTGGCGAAACGAGTCCGGGCACCACCACGAAGCCCTGCTCACGCAGCATCTGGACCTGTTCTTTCTTCGAATGGACTGACATGGATGTTCCAATTGCGTTCTGCCGAAGTTTTAATTGTAAAACGTGCTCGATCATGTGACGCAGGCTTCGCGTACCGGATGGGGCACCGTGCACATTGCAAAGGCAACAATGCACGCTAATTGATCGCAAAAGAGGCCTTTCGGATCGTATAAACCGTGCCAGCGCAAGGGTAAACACCCGACTTTCGAACGTCATCGTTCACGTGTAGCCTGCACGCATGTTGATTGCACTGACCGCTTTTTCGCTGTGCGCGCGGCCCACGGCCGTTGTCGCCGCCTTCCATCATTCCTCAGGTTTTTGCGCCCTTCCTGCTGGCATGGTTGCTGCACCGATTACAGCACCTTTCGCCGCGCGCCGCGCCGCCTGACATCCGAGCCATGCACACTTTTCTGAGCACTCGACTTACCCGCGCCGCTTTCAATGCCGCGCGCCCGGCGCGCCGCCAGGTTGTGCGCGCGCTGCGTCATCACTCCGCCCGCACCCGCGCACTCGCCGAACAATGGCGTGGCGCAAAGCCCGTCGACAGCATTCGTGCGTGGTTCCGCACGTTCTTCTCGACGCTGCGGATGCAAGGCGCATCCCGTCGCTTTTCGCTGCGTACGCTGCTGCTGCGGCGTCCGATGCCGTTGCGAATGTCGGGCGAGCCGCGCGCAACAGGGGCCCCGCGCGGCCTGAGCCGCAAGCCGCGTCGCACATCGGCGGCCAGCGCGGGCTGGTTCACCTTTGCGAGCCGCTAGTCCTGACAGACTCAGCGCCGGCCGCCTGCCCACTCGATCCATCTGCTACGCCGTAAACTAAAACACCCTGCAAGCGCGACGCGCTTGCAGGGTGCGATGAGGTTTCGGCTGACGTTTCACTTTCGCCCGGGCGGCAACAAGCCGCCCGGGCGAAAAGTGCACAATCAATCGGTCAGGCGATAGCCGCGACCGGCTGCGTGCCAGCGGCTTCGGCCAGCGTCAGCGCCTTATCCGTGGCTTCCCACGAGAATTCCGGCTCTTCACGGCCGAAGTGGCCATATGCCGCCGTCTTCTCATAGACCGGACGCAGCAGGTCCAACATCTGGATGATGGCCTTCGGACGCAGATCGAAGTGTTCCAGCACTAGACGCTGGATCGTCGCATCCGATACGCGGCCCGTGCCGAACGTGTTGACCATCACCGAAGTGGGCTGCGCCACGCCGATCGCATACGAAACCTGAATCAGCGCGCGCGACGCAAGACCTGCAGCAACGATGTTCTTCGCGACATAACGGCCCGCGTAGGCAGCGGAACGGTCGACTTTCGACGGGTCCTTGCCCGAGAACGCGCCGCCGCCGTGCGGAGCCGCGCCGCCGTATGTGTCGACGATGATCTTGCGGCCCGTCAAACCACAATCGCCCTGCGGGCCGCCGATCACGAACCGGCCGGTCGGGTTCACGAGGAACTTGATGTCGCCCTTGATCAGATTGGCAGGCAGCGTCGGCTTGATCACTTCTTCGATCACCGCTTCGCGCAGCACGGACAGTTCGATTTCCGGTGCGTGCTGTGTGGACAGCACGACGGTGTCGATCGAATGCGGCTTGCCGTCGACATAACGCACCGTGACCTGCGACTTCGCATCCGGACGCAGCCAGGGCAGACGGCCGTCGCGGCGCAGATTGGCTTGACGCTCGACGAGGCGGTGCGACAGGTGAATCGGCAGCGGCATCAGTTCGGGCGTTTCTTCGCATGCGTAGCCGAACATCAGGCCCTGGTCGCCGGCACCTTGATCGAGGTTGTTGTCATGCGCGCGGTCGACGCCCTGCGCGATATCCGGCGATTGCTTGTCGTAGGCGACAAGCACCGCGCAACCGCGGTAGTCGATGCCGTATTCGGTGTTGTCGTAGCCGATGCGCTTGATCGTATTGCGCGCGACCTGAATGTAGTCGACGTTGGCCGTGGTTGTGATTTCACCGGCCAGAACGACGAGACCCGTGTTGCACAGCGTTTCCGCGGCAACGCGCGAATACTTGTCCTGCGCGAGGATCGCATCGAGAATCGCGTCGGAGATTTGATCCGCGACTTTGTCGGGATGGCCTTCGGAGACGGATTCGGAGGTGAAGAGAAAATCATTTGCCACGTTGCAGACTCCTTGTTGTGTGGTTACGGTTGAGTTTCACGTAGCCAGCTTCTAGAGCCTGAAGCGGCGACGCTTTAGCGGATTTCCTGACCGGCCGCGCATGACTCAACGCTTTCGGCTTCGCCCCGCAAGTTGTCTATTAACTCGGCGAAGCCCTTATTATAGCGACTTCTTCTAATTGTCACAGAGTACCCACGCGTGCTGTATTCCTATCCGCTTGCGGTTTTGCTGTGCGGTCGAGGGGCTCAATGCTGAGCCGCCTCGCGCTGAAACTCGCAATCGGGCTGCTGAAGCTCTTCGCGCTGCTGCCTTATGGCGTGATCGCACGGATCGGCGACGGGCTCGGCTGGCTGCTCTATCAGATTCCGAGCCGGCGCCGCCGCATCGTCCATATCAACCTGAAGCTGTGCTTTCCGCAATGGAGCGACGAAGTCCGCGAAGACGTCGCGCAAAAGCACTTCCGGCATGCGATCCGCAGTTATCTGGAGCGCAGCGTCCAGTGGTTCGGTTCGGCGAAGAAGCTCGAAAAGCTGATTCAGGTCGACAGCGCGATCGATCTCACCGACCCCAATCTGCCGCCCACGCTGTTTCTCGGCCTGCATTTCGTCGGCATCGAAGCGGGTTCGATCTTTCTGAACTACTCGCTTAAGCGTCAATGCGGTTCGCTGTATCAGCCGATGTCGAACCCCGAACTCGAAGCGGTCGCGAAAGCGGCGCGCGGCCGTTTCGGTGCCGACATGGCAAGCCGCGCCGACAGCGCGCGCATCGTGCTGCGCTGGCTGCGCGATAACAAGCCGGTGATGCTCGGCGCAGACATGGACTACGGCATGCGCAATTCGACGTTCGTGCCGTTTTTCGGCGTGCCGACCTGCACGCTGACCGCGATCGGCCGGCTCGCGAAGGTCGGGCGTGCGCAGGTGGTGCCGTTCATCGGCGAGGTGCTGCCGGACTACAAGGGCTATCGGCTGAAGGTATTCAAGCCGTGGGACAACTACCCGACTGGCGACGACGAAGCCGACGCCCGCCGCATGAACGCGTTTCTCGAGGAACAGATTCCGCGCATACCCGAACAGTATTACTGGGTACATAAGCGCTTCAAAACGCGTCCGCCGGGCGAGCCCGGTTTCTACTGAAACCTGGGCCGGCAGCCGGCGCGCCGCGGCGCATCGCAAACGCCGAGTGTTCGGCGTCACTTACAATAGCGGCATGAAACTGAAATTCACCAAGATGCACGGCGCGGGCAACGACTTCGTCGTGCTCGACGGTTATACGCAACCGGTCAACCTGACCGGCGCGCAGGTGCGTGCGCTCGCGAATCGCCATTTCGGCATCGGTGCGGACCAGTTGCTGCTGGTCGAAAAGCCGACGGTCGACGGCGTCGATTTCAGATACCGGATCTTCAATTGCGACGGCGGCGAGGTCGAGCATTGCGGCAACGGCGCGCGCTGCTTCGTCAAGTTCGTGCGCGACGCGCGCCTGACCGACAAGCGCAGCGTGCGCGTGCAGGTGCAGAACGGCGTCATCACGCTGACCATGCAGGAGAACGGCGAGGTCGTCGTCGATATGGGTGCGCCGGTGTTCGAACCGGCGCAAGTGCCATTCGATGCGAACGGTCTCGACGGTCGCCGCGCAGGCGCCGACACACTATGGCCGCTCGACGTGAATGGCGTGACGCG
Organism: Paraburkholderia sp.; assembly: GCA_036502945.1. Taxonomy (GTDB): domain Bacteria; phylum Pseudomonadota; class Gammaproteobacteria; order Burkholderiales; family Burkholderiaceae; genus Paraburkholderia. The sequence continues at coordinate 17,942 of DASXXR010000205.1, forward strand.
CTGGGTGTCGGCGGTATCGATGGGCAATCCGCATGCGGTGCAGGTGGTTGAAGACAGCGAAGCGTTTCCGGTTGCCGCCGAAGGCCCGGTCATCGAATCGCATCCGCGCTTTGCCCGGCGAGTCAACGCAGGCTTCATGCAGATCGTCGGGCGACACGAGATCAAGCTGCGCGTCTACGAGCGCGGCGCCGGCGAAACACTCGCCTGCGGCACGGGCGCCTGCGCGGCGGTCGCGGCGGGCATACGGCGCGGGTTGCTCGAAACGCCCGTCACCGTGCATACCCACGGCGGCGTGCTGACCATCGCGTGGAACGGCGGCACCGCACCGCTTCTGATGGCGGGCCCGGCAGCCACCGTCTTCGAGGGCGAAATCGAGCTCGCCGACTGATTGATTACTTTCACCACCGCGCGCCAGCACCGGCGCGGCCTTATAGCTGAAACCATGAACGATCGCGAAGTCGCCGACTATCTGCTCGCCAACCCCGAATTCTTCGCGGACCACGCGGAATTGCTCGCCACCGTCCGGCTTGCGAACCCGCACGGCAAAGCCGCAGTATCGCTGCAGGAGCGGCAGATGGAAATGCTGCGCGAGAAGAACAAGCTTCTCGAACGGCGTCTTGCCGAACTGCTTCGCTACGGTCACGAGAACGACAGCATCTCGTCGAAATTCAATCGCTGGACGGCGCGCGTGATGGCCGAGCGCGATCCGTACGCGCTGCCGCGCACGATATCGCACGGCCTGCGCGACTTGTTCGACGTGCCGCAAGCGGCGCTGCGCGTGTGGGATGTCGCCGAGCCTTACACGCAGGCGGAGTTCACGCGTCAGGTGGGCGAAGAAGTGCGACTCTTCGCCAACAGTCTCGCCACGCCGTATTGCGGCGCGAACACCGGGTTCGAGGCGGCACAGTGGCTCGCGCCGACGGTCGCGGTCGTATCCGCCGATGCGTCCGGCGCGTCCGAAGGGGCTTCCGAAGGCGCGACCGAATCCATCTCGCTGATCGCACTGCGCGATCCGGAGCGCGAGGAAAGCGCGGCCGTGTTCGGTCTGCTGGTGATGGGTTCGTCCGATCCGCGCCGCTTTCACGACGGCATGGCCACCGATTTCCTGACGCAGATCGGCTCGCTCGCCAGTGCGGCGCTAAGCCGTCTGCTGCCGCGCTAACGGTCCGCTGACCACTGACCGCGCGTATCCATCGTGACGCTCGCCGACCCGGTCGCCGCCTACCTGTCGAGCCTCCAGCACGAGCGGCGGCTGTCCGACCACACGCTGCGCGGCTACACGCACGAACTCGACGAACTGAACAAGCTCGCGAACGGCCGCCCGCTCGAAAGCCTCACGGCCACCGACGTTCGCGGCGCCGTGGTGCGCGCGCATGCGGGCGGTTTGTCGGCGCGATCCATTGCGCATCGGTTGTCGGCGTGGCGCGCGTTCTATCGCTGGCTGGCGGGGCGGGTCGAATTGCCGGCGAATCCGGTGGCAACCGTGCGTGCGCCGAAGCAGACGAAGCCGCTGCCGAAGGCGCTGTCGGTGGACGATACGCACAAGCTCATGGAAGCGCCCGTCGCCGCAACCGCCGAAGGCCTGCGTGATCACGCGATGCTCGAGCTGTTCTACTCGTCGGGCTTGCGCCTCGCGGAACTGGTCGGGCTCGACGTCCACTTCGCCGACGCCGACGGTTACCGCTCCGCCGGCTGGCTGAAGCTCGACGCGGCTGAAGTCGAAGTGCTGGGCAAAGGCAACCGCCGGCGCGTCGTGCCGGTCGGCGGCAAGGCGCTCGATGCGTTGCGCGCGTGGCTTGCTGTGCGCGGCACATTCGTCAAGCTGGATCCGCATCCGCTGTTTCTGTCGGTGCGCGGCAACCGGATGTCGCCGAATGTCGTGCGTGACCGTGTGAAACGCATGGCGTTGGCGGCCGGCATTCCCGCGAACGTGCACCCGCACGTGCTGCGCCATTCGTTCGCAACGCACGTGCTGCAGTCGAGCGGCGACCTGCGCGCGGTGCAGGAACTGCTCGGCCACGCGAGCATCACGGCGACCCAGGTCTACACGGCGCTCGATTTCCAGCATCTCGCCCAGGTCTACGATCAGGCGCATCCACGCGCGAAAAAACGCAGCTGAAACCTTCTTCGCGCGGCGCGAGACATCGCGCACCGCGCGTCGCCGGCCGCCCGCTCCTGCCGCCGCTTTGCGCGGCATATTGTTCTGCTGAATACCTAGTGAAGTCATGAATACCGTAACGCTCAAGCCGTCGAAAGAAAAATCCCTGCTGCGCCGCCATCCGTGGGTGTATGCGAATGCGATCGACCGGGTCGACGGCAAGCCGGCGCTCGGCGCAACCGTCCTTGTCCTGGCTCATGACGGGCGCTTTCTCGCTCGCGCCGCATGGAGCCCGCATTCGCAGATCCGCGCGCGCGTCTGGAGCTTCGACGAGGCCGAGCCGATCGACCATGCGTTCTTCAAACGCCGCGTGCAGCGCGCGCTCGCGCATCGTCAGACGATGGTGCGCGACACCGGCGCCGTGCGGCTGATTTTCGGCGAAGCGGACGGCTTGCCAGGCCTGATCGTCGACCACTACACGGCAGACACCGGAGCGCGCGGCCAGCTTGTCTGCCAGTTCATGGCAGCGGGCGTCGAAGCGTGGAAAGACGCGATCGTCGCGGCGCTGACCGGCGCGACGGGCTGCCCGAACGTCTACGAACGCTCAGACGTGTCGATCCGCGAGAAGGAAGGGCTCGAGCAAACCACCGGCGTGCTGGCCGGCGACGCGCCGCCCGACACGTTGATTGCGAGCGAAAACGGCGTGCGGTATCACGTCGACGTGCGCAACGGCCACAAAACGGGCTTCTACGTCGATCAGCGCGATAACCGCGCGCTCGTTCAGCAGTTCGCGCACGAGCGCGATGTGCTGAACTGCTTCTGCTACACCGGCGGCTTTTCGCTTGCGGCGTTAAAGGGCGGTGCGAAGCGGGTCGTGTCGATCGATTCGTCGGGCGAGGCGCTGGCGCTCGCGCAGCAAAACGTCGTTGCCAACGGTTTCGACGCCGCCCGCGCCACATGGCTCGATGCCGACGCGTTCAAGACGCTGCGGCGTCTTTACGACGAAGGCGAGCGCTTCGACCTGATCGTGCTGGACCCGCCGAAGTTCGCGCCGTCGCGCGAACACGTGGACCGCGCCGCCCGCGCGTACAAGGACATCAACCTGACGGGCCTCAAGCTGCTGCGCCCCGGTGGGCTGCTGTTCACGTACTCGTGCTCGGGCGCGATCGATGCTGAGCTGTTCCAGAAGATCGTCGCCGGCGCGGCGGCCGACGCGCGAGTCGATGCGAGAATCCTGAAGCGACTCGGCGCCGGCGTCGACCATCCGCTGCTCACCGCATTCCCGGAAGGCGAATACCTGAAAGGCCTATTGTTGCAAATCGCGTGATCGCCCATAGTTCGGAGTGTTTCCCGCAGGGAAGACAGGGTTTGGCCGCTTTCTGAGCAGCACCCCGGCAGATATGTTTCAATATTCGGCTCGATCCGCGCGATGGGCGGCCGGCAGTTCCCGCGCTTCCCATTCACGCACGGATTCCGAACCACCAGGCAACATCACATGGCGACCAACATGATTCCCGTCACTATCCTCACCGGCTTTCTGGGCAGCGGCAAAACCACGCTGCTCAAGCGCATCCTGAACGAAAAGCACGGCATGAAGATCGCCGTGATCGAAAACGAGTTCGGCGAAGAGAACATCGACAACGAAATCCTCGTGCAGGATTCGAGCGAGCAGATCATCCAGATGAGCAACGGCTGCATCTGCTGCACGATCCGCGGCGACCTCGCCCGCGTGCTGGCCGACCTTGCCGCGCAAAAGCAGGCGGGCAAACTGGATTTCGAGCGCGTCGTGATCGAAACCACCGGCCTCGCGAACCCGGGCCCTGTCGCGCAGACGTTCTTCATGGACAACGACATCGCCGACGAATTCCTGCTCGACGCGATCATCACGTTAGTCGATGCAAAGCATGCGAACCATCAACTGAACGAGCATGAAGTCGTGCAGCGCCAGGTTGGCTTTGCGGATCGGCTGTTCATCTCGAAGGCCGATCTCGTCGACGAAGCCACGATGGACGATCTGCGGCACCGTCTGCTGCACATGAATCCGAAAGCGGCGATCAGGGTTGTGAATTTCGGCGATGCCGATATCAAGGAAATCTTCGACCTGCGCGGCTTCAACCTGAATGCGAAGCTCGAGATCGATCCGGAATTCCTCGCCGAGGACGATCACGATCACGCGCATCACGATCATGAGCATGACCACGATCACGATCACGCGAATTGCGATCACGACCATGGCCATTGCGACCACGAAGGCCATGACCACGGTCATCAAAACCACCATCACGCGCATCACGACGACAAGATCAAGTCGTTCGTCTATCGCAGCGACCGGCCGTTCGACCCGAACAAGCTCGAAGACTTCCTGGGCGGTATTCTCCAGATCTACGGCGAGCGTCTGTTGCGCTACAAGGGCGTGCTCTATATGAAGGGCGTCGACCGCAAGGTGGTGTTCCAGGGCGTGCACCAGATGATGGGCAGCGATCTCGCGGCCAAGTGGCAACCCGTCGAGAAGAAGACCAACAAGATGGTCTTCATCGGCATTGAACTGCCGCAGGATCTGATCACCGACGGCCTCGACGCCTGCCTTGCCTGAGCGCCGCTCGTGAATACACGTGAAAACCCTGCCGCATGAACGTGCGCAGGGCCATCGCTTTTTACGGGATGCCGCGTTATATTTTCACGATATCCGGGATGGATGCAGGGATTGCCCGGTATTGCGGGACTGCATTGTGATTCAGTTACAATACGGCCCCACTGGAGAATCACAACGAATCGCCCGGTCAGCGCGCAATCGTGCCGGGCCTCAAACGGCACCGGAAAATCTTATCCGGGAAGTACGCCGATACTTCCGGCCGGCATGCCGGCTCATAATGCGCGCTGCTGGGAAGCATGGCCTCAGGAGCATCTGTTGTAGATCGGTTTCCAGAGGAGTTCGGCCCCGCACCGGCGCTTCGGCGTCACGACAGCCCACCGTCCGTGTTCGCCGGCGCTCATTGAGCGTCATCGAGGCGCCTTTGCGGGCAACACGAAAGTGCGGGCAAATCCTACGTTTTGCCTCACATTGAAGAAGCAAGCCAGATGACGACGAAACGACTCTTGACCGAAGCCGAAATCCTGAAGATGGGCGACAAGGATTACATGAACGAGGATCAGCTCGCTTTCTTCAAGAACCGGCTCGAGCAGCTGCAGGCGGAAATTCTCCGCAATGCTGGCCAGACTACCGAAAACCTGCGCGAAACCGTGATTGTGCCGGACCCGGCCGATCGCGCGACGATCGAGGAAGAGCATGCGCTGGAACTGCGCACGCGCGACCGCGAACGCAAGCTGCTGAAGAAGGTGCAGCAGTCGCTTGCGCGTATCGAATCGGGCGACTATGGCTGGTGCGAAGAAACCGGCGAGCCGATCGGCATTCCGCGTTTGATCGCGCGACCGACCGCCACCCTGTCGCTCGAAGCGCAGGAACGCCGCGAATTGCGCCAGAAGCTGTTCGGCGACTGATCGCGCGCGGCGCGGCCCGGGGCCCGCGTCCAACAAGCTGCTTCGTTAAGAGGCGCACGGGTCGGTGCGCCTCTTTTGTTTTGTAGCGTGCCTTCGTGAACGGTGCACGGACACGCAAACCGGTAAGCTTCACCGTCCTCCGCCGGCCGTGCACAGCAGGTTTTACCCGTCTTCACCGATTCCTCTGCTTAAATTCCAGCATTACAGCCCGGCTTTTCTTATGCCGCCAGCGCCGCGCCTCTTGATATGGCCTGGCAAGCCCTAAAATAAATCGGATGCGTTGCACGCGCGCGCGTTGCGCAGATCGCGCGCGCCGTCCGCTGTCACGGATTCAGCGGTGGTGCATCAGCGGCACCGCGTCCTACCTGTTTTGCAAAAGGAACGCATATGGAGCAATTTCACGGCACGACGATCGTCTCCGTGCGCCGCGGCGACAAGGTCGCGCTAGGCGGCGACGGCCAGGTGACGCTTGGCAATATCGTCATGAAGGGCGGCGCCAGGAAAGTCCGGCGCATCTATGGCGGCAAGGTGCTGGTGGGTTTTGCCGGCGGCACGGCCGACGCCTTCTCGCTGCTCGATCGCTTCGAGGCGAAGCTGGAGAAGCATCAAGGCAATCTGACGCGCGCCGCCGTCGAACTGGCGAAGGACTGGCGCACGGACCGCATGCTGCGCCGGCTCGAAGCGATGCTGATCGCCGCCGACGCGCAAACTACGCTAGTCATCACCGGCAATGGCGACGTGCTCGATCCCGAAGGCGGCATTTGCGCGATCGGCTCGGGCGGCGCGTATGCGCAGGCGGCGGCGAGAGCGCTCACGGACAACACGGACCTGTCGCCGCGCGAGATCGTCGAGAAGTCGCTGGAGATTGCCGGTGACATGTGCATCTACACGAATCACAACCGCGTCATCGAAACGATCGAGTAAGGACATACGATGAGCACCATGACTCCAGCCGAGATTGTCTCCGAGCTCGACAAACACATCATTGGCCAGGACCGCGCGAAAAAGGCGGTCGCGGTTGCGCTGCGCAATCGCTGGCGGCGTCAGCAGGTGGCCGAGCCGCTGCGCCAGGAAATCACGCCGAAGAACATTCTGATGATCGGGCCGACAGGCGTCGGCAAGACCGAAATCGCGCGGCGCCTCGCGAAGCTCGCCGACGCGCCGTTCATCAAGATCGAGGCGACCAAGTTCACCGAAGTCGGCTATGTCGGGCGGGATGTCGACAGCATCGTGCGCGATCTGATGGAAATCTCGGTCAAGCAGACGCGCGAAACCGAAATGCGCAAAGTGCGCACGAAGGCGCAGGATCAGGCCGAGGACCGTATTCTCGACACGCTGCTGCCGGGTGCGCGTCCGGTCGGTTTCGGTTCGGGCGCGACGGATCACCCTGTCGAAGAATCCAGCTCGACCCGTCAGACGTTCCGAAAACGGCTGCGCGAGGGCCTGCTCGACGATAAGGAAATCGAACTGGACATCGAGATCCCGACCACCGGCATGGACATCATGGGGCCGCCGGGCATGGAAGACATGACCGAGCAGATCCGCTCGATGTTCGCGAATCTCGGCGGCGGCAAGAAAGCGCGCCGCAAGCTGAAGGTCCGGGAAGCGCTGAAGCTGTTGACCGACGAAGAAGCGTCGAAGATGCTCAACGACGAAGAAGTGAAGACGAGGTCGGTGCAGAACGTCGAACAGAACGGCATCGTATTCCTCGACGAAATCGACAAGATCGCGTCGCGCAGTGAAACGGGCGGCGGCGAGGTCTCGCGCCAGGGCGTGCAGCGCGATTTGCTGCCGCTCGTCGAAGGCACGACGATCAACACGAAGTACGGGATGGTGAAGACCGATCATATCCTGTTCATCGCGAGCGGTGCGTTCCATCTCGCGAAGCCGAGCGATCTGATTCCCGAGCTGCAGGGCCGCTTTCCGATTCGCGTCGAACTGGATTCGCTGTCGGTGAAGGACTTCGAATCGATTCTCGTGGCGAC
>DASXXR010000206.1:0-4529 GCA_036502945.1 Paraburkholderia sp.
CGACGGTGGACCGCGTGACCGGCTCGCCGAGCAACAGCGCGCCCAGCGCGACCGCGACGAGCGGATTCACATACATGCAACTGCTCGCGATGATCGGGCTCGTATGCCGGATCAGATAGCCATATGCGACGTAGGCCGCCATCGTGCCGATCAGCATCAGATACAGAAACGCGAGCACCGGCAGGAAGTGAATCTCGAGCATCCGCTCGCCGGATACCCACGCGACGCAGGTCGAAATCGCACCTCCGAGGCCGATCTGCAGCGCGGTCGACAGAAACAGGTCGGACGGCAGTTTCAGGCGCCCGGCCAGATGCGCGCCGCCTGCCCAGAAGAGCGCGCCGCACAGGATCGCAAGGCTGCCGCCCGCCGAACCCGGCGTGCCGTCGCCATGACTGAGGATCACGATGCCGACGAGCCCGAGGCCCACCGCGAACCATTCGCCGCGCGTGATATGACGCCCAGCGACCGCCGCGATCACCGTCGCGAACAACGGCACGGTCGCGACCATCACGGCCGCGGTGCCGGTGCCGACCGTGCGCATCCCGAACGCGAGCATGCCGCTCGAAAAGCCGACCAGCATCGTGCCGACCAGCCCGGCATTGCGGATCTCCTGCGCCGTCGGCCAGAGCGGCTTGCGGCGCACCGCGAAGATGAACAGCCCGACACCGGCAAAGAAGTTGCGCAAGCCCGACATCAGCAACGGCGGAAACGAGCCGAGCGCGACGTGCACGCACAGATAGGTCGAGCCCCACACCAGATAGACGACCATCAACGCTAGCGCGATGCGGCCGGTGGTGGACTGCGGCAGTCGGAACGGAAAGCGGGAAGGCAACGTCAGCCGCATGCGTTCAACCTGCCGCCACTGGGCGACGCATCGCATCCGCGCGGAGCACCCGGCGACGGGACGGCGGATACCGCATCGCGGATGCGGCAAGTCGAGCAGCACTGAAAAGCATGGCAGTAGAACGGTAAGGCGGCAGGCGGGACAGGTAGGCTGCACGGCCGGCTGCGGTAGGCTGCATGGCAGGCTGGGGTACGCCGAAAGCCGGCGCCTCGCAATTATGCAGTAACCTGCGCGGGTGCCGGCCGAAAGAATCGTAACCGCGTGCGTAGCGGTGGATACCGTGGCGAAGCGAGTGCGAAGAAAAAGCCGGGCGGGATACCCGGCTTCGGACGTACCGCCCGGCGAGCGGACGGCAGTGTGTGGACCGCGATGAAGAACGGCGATGAAAAGCAGCGATGAGCCGCGACGCCGCGCTACATCGCGTGACTTCAGATCGTGCTCACTTGCTCATCGCGCCCGACGCTGCGTGGCTCATGCCCATTGCGTCGTTGCCCTTCTTCATGCTGTCGTGCTTCATCTTGTCCTTCGATGCGGGCTTCTTCATGCTGTCGTGCGACATCGCGCCGTTCGACATCGCATCGTTCGACATCGCGCCGCTCGCCTGCGCGAAGGCGGCCGTGCCGCTCATCAGGAATGCCGCTGCCATTGCTGCCGTGGCTGCCGTCTTTGCAAATGCGTTCTTCTTCATAGCTAACTCCGTGTGTGCGTCCATGATGTAACCGGCCATGCCGGGTGCTTTCCAAAGCACCTGCCGCCTGCGGTATCGCGGGGCCATGCCGCCCCCGCCCTCCCCCGCGTGCGTCAGGAGCCTCCGAACCAGTTGTAGCCTTGATTGACCCAGTAGCCGCCCGGGTACGTGTTGGTGACGAACAATTCGACGATGTGTTTCGGATTCTTGTAGCCGAGCTTCGTGGGCATGCGCAGCTTCATCGGGAAGCCATACTTGGCCGGTAGCCGCTCGCCGTCGTACTCGAAAGTGAGCAGCGTCTGCGGATGCAACGCGGTGGGCATGTCGATGCTTTCGAAGTAGTCGTCCGCGCATTTGAAGCCGACATACTTCGCCGTCGTATCCGCGCCGACGCGCCGCAGGAAATCCGCGAACGGCGTGCCACCCCACCGGCCGATCGCGCTCCAGCCTTCGACGCAAATGTGCCGCGTAATCTGCTCCGCATGCGGCAGTGCGTATAGCTCTGGCAACGTCCAGCTGCGCTTGCCCGTCACAAGGCCGCTCACCTGCAACTGGTAGCCCGCCGCATCGACTTGCGGCACTTCGTCGATGCTGTAATACGCGTTGAATGGAAACGGCCGCGTGAGCTGCGCCTCGGTATAGGTCGGCGCGAGTTGCTTCGGATCGAACAGCCACGCCTGCGCGCGATCGTTCAGCCGCGATACCGCGACGAGAAACTTGTTCACCGATTCGTCGTCGGTGAGCGAACAGCCCGTCAGCATCGACAGGCCGCCGAGCGTCAGCAACTGCTTGCCGAAGAGGCGCCGCGACGGCATCGCGAGTTCGCGGCGCGCATCGATCAGGATCGAGCCGCGGTCGAGTTTGCTTGAGGGTCTACCTGAGGGTCTGCCCGCGGACTGGCCGGCGCTTTCGTTCACCGGCGTGGTGTCGTTGCTCGTCATCGCCTTCTCCTTAGCGTCCACGCAGCATCGCGACGAACGAACGCGGTACGAGCGCGACCATCACGAGATGCACGACTATAAACAGCGCCATCAACGACATCGCGCAAAAATGCACGACGCGAGCCGAATCGTAGCCACCCATCAGTTCGCGCAGCAGCGGAAACTGCACCGATTTCCAGATCGCGAGGCCCGACAGCACGAGCACGATCAGGTCGCACACGACGAACAGGTAAGCAAACTTCTGCACCGCGTTGTACTGGCGCAGATCCGCATGCGAAAGCTTGCCGGTCAGCGCGGCGATGAAATCGCCGAAGATCGCGCGCGGCGAAACGGGCAGGAACTTGTGAAAGAAGCGCCGGCTCGCGAGATTCAGCAGCAGATAAACGAGGCCGTTGAATACCAGCAGCCACATCGCCGCGAAATGCCATTGCAGCGCACCGCCGAGCCAGCCGCCGAGCGTGAGGCCCGGTGGAATCACAAAGCCCTTGAACACCGGCGACGCATCGTAGATGCGCCAGCCCGACAGCATCATCACGATCGCCGCCAGCGCGTTGAGCCAGTGCGTGATGCGCACCCACAGCGGATGAGTCGATCGGGAGGCGCCGGTGGGCGGCGGCGCGGCGAGCGGTGTGTCTGCATGAGAGGTTGCCATCGAATCCTCCTGTTGCTTGTGTTGCTTGTGTGGTTTCGTGCAAAGCGTTGTCGCGGCGCCCGTTCAACGGCATGTGGCCAGTTCGGCTGCCTGCAGCACGTCACCCGTCGCCGCGTTCTCGACGAATGCGACCACGCCGAAGCGATCGGCCGGCGCACCCGCGTCGAGTGCATCCAGCGCGATGCCTTCGCGAATGTGCGCGTTGCCCGCGACGAGCGGCACCGGCCCGATCCATTGCCGCACCACGCGCTCGTGATGCAGCGTCGCGCCGCGGTTCTCCCCCGCACGCACCTGCGTCGTCAGCGTGTTTTCGTAAACCGCGACGTAGCCGTTCAGGTTACCGCCTTGAGCCGCGGCATCGTGGGACCGAAAGCGCGCATCGACATCGAAACCGGCAGCGGCGCGCTTCGGGCCGCTTGCGCCTGATTCGCTCGTTGCGCCGGGTCCGTTCAATCCGCTATGCGGCATCAGTTCGAGCGCGACATCGGCTTGCGCGGGCTCGCCGATCACCTTCTGGATGCGGCTATCGAAACTGTCCGGCCGCGACCAGCCGCGCAGCTCACGCCCCGACACGAACACCTCCGGCGTATAGACCGTATGCCCGCCGCCAAGGCTGGTCAAATCCTGCTGCCGCTCGGTAAAACGCCGCTGCGAAAAACGATCGGTCCAGCCGAGGCCGTTCCAGTAGTCGACATGCAGCGCGAGCGGCACGATCCCTTGCGCCGCGCCGCTGTCTTTCCATTGGCTGAGCCACTGGTCGGCGGGCGGGCAACTGCTGCAGCCTTCGCTGCTGTAAAGTTCGACCAGCGCGACGCGGTGCACCGGGCTGTGTGCGCTGCACACAGCGCTCGCCGCTTGCGCGGCGCCGCTCACGGCAAGCGCCAGCGCAAACGCCAGCGCGCGGGCAAAGCGGGGGTCGGCAAGGCGATTGGCAACACTTGGCATGGCAGGCTCCATCGAGAAATCCGCACGTTTGTCGAGCGGCAGTTGCCGATATGACAACTGCGCCGCGAATTCTTTGCCTAAGAGAAGGTTTGCACCGGGACAACTACCAGCTTAGCCTGCGCCGCACCCGTGCGCCAGGACAGCCCGCCAACCGTTTGTTTGCCGGCCGCAGGCTTGCCAACCCCGCCTGCCCAGGTTATCGTGTCCGCTGCTAACGCGGGGGTCCTGCGTCGCGCATCGTTGTCGAGCCATGCCGCTGTCGGGCACGGTTGCCAATATCGCGCCATGTGGGTGAGAAATACCCTTTGAACCTGATCTGGATAATGCCAGCGCAGGGAAGCGTTCGGGCTTCGCCGCTTTCCACTGCGTCACGTCTCGCGAACCCGTCCAACTTCCTCCTGTCTCCCGTGTAGCTCGCTAATGTGGCCTGCCCCACTACATGGAGAGATGCATGAACGC
>DASXXR010000207.1:0-1660 GCA_036502945.1 Paraburkholderia sp.
CGATCACTGCTTTCAGGTCGGCTGCCCATCGCTCGGCCTCTTCGTCGATCTTCGACGGCTCGGCGATGGGGTACGGCTGCACCATGATAGACGCTTCGCCCTCGGCTGCACCCTCGGGATAACGCCCTGCCAGCGGCGCTACTTTCTGCCACAGCGCTTCGGTGATGAAAGGAATCACCGGATGCGCAAGGCGCAGCACCGTCTCGAGCACGCGTAGCAGCGTGCGGCGTGTGGCGCGCTGCTGGTTCGGCTGACCCGTCTGGATCTGAACCTTCGCGAGTTCGAGATACCAGTCACAGTATTCGTCCCATACGAACTTGTATAGGGCGTTGGCCACATTGTCGAAACGATAGTCGGAAAAACCCTTGGCAATTTCCGCTTCGACGCGTTGCAGGCGCGACACGATCCAGCGGTCCGCCGACGAGAAATTCAGGTGGCCGTCCGGGCCGCATTCGCCGCACTGTTCCGGCTTGCCGAAGCCGCAATCGTGGCCTTCGCAGTTCATCAGCACGAAACGCGTGGCGTTCCACAGCTTGTTGCAGAAGTTGCGATAGCCTTCGCAGCGCGCCAGGTCGAAGTTGACGTTGCGCCCGAGCGTGGCCATCGACGCCATCGTGAAGCGCAGCGCGTCGGTGCCGAACGCCGGAATGCCGTCGGGGAATTCCTTACGGGTTTTCTTTTCGATCGACGCCGCCTGCTTCGGATTCATCAGGCCGGTGGTGCGCTTGGCGACCAGCGTGTCGAGGTCGATGCCGTCGACGATATCGATCGGGTCGAGCGTATTGCCCTTGCTCTTCGACATCTTCTGGCCTTCGGCGTCGCGCACCAGACCGTGCACGTAGACGGTGTCGAACGGCACCTTGCCGGTGAAGTGCGTGGTCATCATGACCATGCGCGCGACCCAGAAGAAGATGATGTCGAAGCCGGTGACCAGCACCGACGACGGCATGAAGTGCTGCAGTTCCGGCGTGTCGTTCGGCCAGCCGAGCGACGAGAACGGCACCAGCGCCGACGAGAACCACGTGTCGAGCACGTCTTCGTCGCGCTTCAGGGCGCCCGTGTAACCGGCCGCGGCGGCCTTGGCGCGGGCGTCCTCTTCAGTCTTCGCGACAAAGATTTCACCGTTTTCGCCGTACCACGCCGGAATCTGATGGCCCCACCAGAGCTGACGCGAGATGCACCAGTCCTGAATGTTCTCGAGCCACTGGTAATAGGTGGTGCTCCAGTTTTCCGGCACGAACTTGATCTCGCCGCTGCGAACCACGTCCAGCGCGGTTTCGGCGATCGATTTGCCCGGATTGTAGGTGCCTTCCGGCGCCGGCTTGCTCATCGCGACGAACCACTGGTCCGTCAGCATCGGCTCGATCACGACGCCCGTGCGGTCGCCGCGTGGCACCATCAGCTTGTGCGGCTTGACCGATTCGAGCGCGCCGAGCGCTTCGAGGTCGGCCACCACCAGCTTGCGGGCTGCGAAACGGTCGAGGCCGCGGTATCTTTCCGGCGCGTTGTCATTGATCTGCGCGTCGAGCGTGAGGATTTCGATTTGCGGCAGCTTGTGGCGCAGGCCGATCTGATAGTCGTTGAAATCGTGCGCGGGCGTGACTTTCACGACGCCCGTGCCGAACTCGCGGTCGACGTAGTCGTCGGCGATGATCGGCAC
>DASXXR010000208.1:0-7755 GCA_036502945.1 Paraburkholderia sp.
GCCAACGCACTCGACGTGTCGAAACAGGTGCGCAAGACCCTCGAGGAAATGAAGAAATCGTTTCCCGAAGGCCTCCAGTACGAAATCGCGATGGATACGACGGAGTTTACGCGAGCGTCGATCGCGGATGTCGTTCACACGTTCTTCGAAGCACTCGTGCTGGTCGTGATCGTGGTGTACCTGTTCCTGCAGAGCTTTCGCGCCACGTTGATTCCGGTGATTGCCGTGCCGGTGTCGATCGTCGGAACGTTCATGGGCATGCTTGCGCTCGGTTTCTCCATCAATATGCTGACGTTGTTCGGCATGGTGCTAGCGATCGGCATTGTCGTGGACGATGCAATCGTCGTGATCGAGAACGTCGAGCGCAACATGAACGTCCACAAGCTGAACCCTAAAGACGCGGCAAAAAGGGCGATGGACGAGGTCTCCGGCCCGGTCATCGCGATCGTGCTCGTGCTGTGCGCGGTGTTCGTGCCGGTCGCGTTCCTGAGCGGCATCACCGGGCAGTTGTACAAGCAGTTCGCCATCACGATCGCGATCTCGGTGGTGTTCTCGGGGCTGGTCGCGCTCACACTGTCGCCCGCGCTCGCGGCCTTGCTCCTGAAACCCGGACATCACGAAAAGCGCGGCTTCTTCAGATGGTTCGACAACGCATTCGGGCGGATGACCGCCGGCTATACGCGCTGGGTTCAACTCGTCATCAAGCGCTTTGTGATCGCCCTGCTGCTGTTCGCGGGCATGATCGTGATCGCGGTCGTCATGTTGAAAGCCGTCCCGACGTCGTTCCTGCCGCCGGAAGATCAAGGCTACCTGCTAGGCGCCGTCATCATGCCGGATGCGGCCAGTCTCGATCGCACCGGAGACGTGTCGCAGCATGTCACCGACTATTTCATGAAGCAGCCGGCCGTCGGCAGCGTCACGGTGGTCGACGGGTTCAGCCTGCTTGATAGCCAGAACAAAACCAACGCGTCGACGTTTTTCGTCGGGTTCAAGAGTTTCGATGAACGCTACAAGTGGGCCAACATCAAGACGCAAAACGCGCGCTCCGTCCTGCTCGGTGCGTACGAAACGCTCTCGAAGGTCAAGGAAGGGATCATCCTGCCTGTGAATCCTCCATCGATTCCAGGGCTAGGAACGACCGGCGGCACCGAAATGTGGATTCAGAGCAAGGGCGACGCGACCATTCCGCAACTCGCCGGTGTGGTGGACAACTTCCTCGCGAAGGCGAAACAGCGGCCGGAACTGGCCCGCGTCACGGCGACGTTCAACGCCTTTTCCCAGCAGTTGATGGTCAACGTGGACCGCGACAAGGCGGAAACACTGGGGGTGCCGGTCGAGGAAATCTATAGTGCGATGCAGACCATGTTCGGCTCGCTTTACGTGTCGCAGTTCAATCGCTCAAGCCGGCTGTGGCAGGTCATTCTGCAGGCGGAGCCGTCATATCGGCTCAGACCTCAGGACCTCGACCAGATCTATGTGCGAGGCAAGTCCGGCAGCATGGTCCCGATCAAGTCCGTGATGACCACGAAGTACGTGACGGGTCCGGATCTGTTGACGCGTTTCAACAACTTCCCCGCGGTCAAGATCACGGCGAACGCGGCGCCTGGCTACAGCTCCGGGCAGGTGCTGGCCACGCTCGAAGAGGTGGCCAACGAGGTGATGCCGGCGGGCTATGGCGTCGGGTGGAGCGGCGAGGCGTACGAAGCGAGAACGGCCGGCAGCACGGCAGGGCTCGTGTTCGCGTTCGGCCTCATCATGGTGTTCCTGATTCTCGCCGCGCAATACGAGAAATGGAGCTTGCCGGTCGGCGTGCTGATGGCCGTGCCGTTCGCGCTCTTCGGCGCGCTGCTCGCGATCATGCTGCGCGGCCTCGACAACGACGTCTACTTTCAGATCGGCTTGACGATGCTGGTCGCGCTGGCTGCGAAGAACGCGATCCTGATCTTCGAGTTCGCGGTGCTCAACCGCCAGTCGGGGGAATCCGTCTACGATTCCGCCGTCACCGCGGCAACCGAGCGGTTGCGCCCAATCGTGATGACGTCGCTCGCGTTCATTCTTGGCTGCGTGCCGCTTGCGATCGCAACCGGCGCGTCGGCGAACAGCCGGCATTCGATCGGCACGGGCGTGATCGGCGGGATGCTCGGCGCGACGGTGATCGCGGTGTTCTTCATTCCGATGTTCTTCTACGTGCTCGAAACGATGTCGGAGAAATCGGATGGCGGCAAGAAGAAGACGCCAACCGCCAGCCCGCCGCCGGGAGAGGGACCTTCGGGACCCGATTCCATCACAAAGGGCCCGGGCGGCCCGGGCGGTTCGCCGGCCACGCCGTCCGCCCCACGCGAGGGCGACTGACATGCGCGCCCCGGCTCTTTCGCTCCTGGCGCTGCTCGCGCTGAACGGCTGCCTGCTCGGGCCGAACTACGAGCGCCCCGCGCTGGACATTCCGTCCACGTTCCGCTTCGCCGATCCGGAGGCAAAGGAGATCGTCGATACGATCTGGTGGCAGCAGTTCCAGGATCCGGCGTTGAATGACCTGATCGGGATTGCGCTTGCGGAGAACAAGGACGTCAAGATTGCCGCAGCGCGCGTCGAGCAGTTCCTCGGCCAGTTCCAGAGCACGCGTTCGCAACTGTTCCCGCAGGTGGGCGCGGGCTTCGACGCGGAACGCCAGCGTTTGCCGATCGGCACCACGGCACTGCCGCCAAACGTCGGGCCGGTGTTCAACCAGTTCTCCGCGACGCTCTCGGCGTCATGGGAAATCGACGTATTCGGCAAGCTGCGGCGGCAGACCGAGGCGGCACGCGCCAATCTGCTCGCGAGCGAGGAGGGCCGGCGCGCGACGATTCTGGCCTTGGTGGCGTCGGTGGCGACGACGTATATCAACCTCGTTTCACTCGACCGGCAGCTCGATATTGCGAAGGCCACGACGTCGAGCCGCAGCGAATCGGTGACTGTATTCACGCTGCGCTTCAGGTACGGCGAGACCTCGCAGATGGAGCTCGCACAAAGCCAGTCGGAATACGAGGCGTCGCTTGCGACGATCCCGCAGCTCGAGCAGCAGATCGCGCAGCAGGAGGACGCGCTGTCGGTGCTGCTCGGGCGCAACCCGGAACCGGTTCCGCGCGATCGTGAACTCGACGATCTCGTGTTGCCGCAGGTACCGGCCGGCTTGCCGTCCGAACTCCTCACGCGCCGGCCCGATCTGCGGCAGGCCGAACAGGACATGATCGCGGCCAACGCGCTGATCGGCGCGGCACGCGCGCTGTACTTCCCGTCGATCTCGCTCACGGGCCTGTTCGGCACCGCCAGCACACAGTTCTCGAACCTTTTCACGGGCCCGGCGAGGGTATGGTCGTATGCGGGCGCGGTGACGATGCCGATCTTCACGGCGGGCAACATCAGCGGGCAGGTCAAGCAGGCCGAGGCGCAACAGCAACAGGCGCTGTATTCGTACCAGAAGGCGATCCAGGTGGCGTTCCAGGAGGTGGCCGACTCGCTCATCACGCTGCAGAAGAGCCGCGAGGCGCTCATCGTGCAGGGTCGCCAGGTCGATGCGCTGCGCACCTATTCGCGCCTTGCGCGCCTGCGCTACGAAGGCGGCTACACAAGCTACATCGAAGTGCTCGACGCCGAGCGCAGTCTCTTCAACGCGCAACTGAGCTATACGCAGACGCAGGGCGCCGTGTTCACGTCGATGGTGAGTCTGTACAAGGCGATGGGCGGCGGCTGGGTGACCGACGCCGAACGCATGACCTCGACGGCGTATGGCGCGAACGGCGGGCCGCTGCCGCCGGATGCGGCGCCTCCGGCCGGGGCGAAGGGACCGGCGCCATGAGCGACGCACACCTGATTGCCTGCCACGAGTGCGACCTGCTGCAGCGCGAGACGCCGTTACCCGATAGCGGCGTTGCCCGCTGCAGGCGCTGCGGCGCGGAGTTGTACCGGGACCATCCGGACAGCCTCAATCGCGCGCTTGCCTGCACGCTGGCGGCGATCGTGCTGTGCGCGATCGCCAATTCGTTTCCGGTGGTCGGACTCAAGGTGAACGGCGACCTCGTCCAGACCACCCTGATGGGCGCGGTACTCATTCTGTATCGCGACGGTATGTGGCCGCTTGCCGGTCTCGTGTTCTTCACAACGCTCCTGATGCCGATCCTGCAGATGGCCGCCACCGTGTGTCTGCTGGTGCCCTTGCGGCTGGGACGTCCGCCGCACCGGCCCGACCTGATGTTTCGTTGCGTGCGCTGGGCGGGATCGTGGGGCATGACCGAAGTCCTGATCCTCGGCGTGCTGGTCGGGCTCGTCAAGCTCGCGCATATCGCGAGTGTGGTGCCGGGCATCGCGTTGTGGGCGTTCGGCGCACTGATGCTGTTGCTGGCTGCCATCTCGTCCGCTTTCGACCCCCACGATATCTGGGCGCAGATCGGTGCCGTGCGCCCGGACACCCGGGCGCCAATCGACGATCCGCGCGCGTCGGCAGCGGCGCCGACGGCCGCGCGTTCGGGCCTGCTCGTCTGCCACGATTGCGGCTTGTTGTCGAACGCGCAGACACACGCCCACGAGATACACTGCCCGCGTTGCGGCGCGCATCTGCACGTGCGCAAGCCGGACAGCATCGCGCGCACCTGGGCGTTTCTCACGGCCGCGATCGTTCTGTACATCCCTGCCAACGTACTGCCGATCATGGATACGAGCTCGCTGTTCGGCGCGCAGAAAGACACGATCCTGAGCGGCGTGGCGTACCTGTGGACCTCCGGCTCCTGGCCGCTCGCGGTGCTCGTGTTCATCGCGAGCATCGCCGTGCCGATGCTGAAGATCATCGCGCTCATGTTTCTCGTTGTGACCACGCAGCGGCGGGCGCGCTGGCTGCCCGAGCAACGCACCCGGCTTTACCGGCTGGTGGAGCTGGTCGGGCGCTGGTCGATGCTCGATATCTATGTCGTTACGCTGCTGGTCGCGCTGGTGCAGTTCAACGCGCTCGCGACGATCAAAGCCGGGCCGGCTGCGGTTGCGTTCGGGGCTGTGGTGGTGCTGACGATGTTCGCGGCCATGTCGTTCGACCCGCGCCTGATCTGGGACGCCACCGAGACCGATCATGGCTAGCCCCCCGCAACGACCGGGCGACGCCGGACCGCCTGATTTTCCCGAGGCGGTCGCAAGGCCGCGTTCGCGCTGGCGACCGCAACTGGTGTGGCTGGTGCCGCTCATCGCGATCTTGATCGGCGGCTGGCTCGCCGTGCAGTCGATTCTGGAAAAGGGACCCACCATCACCATCAGCTTCAAGAGCGGCGAAGGCCTCGAAGCAGGCAAGACCAAGATCAAGTTCAAGAACGTCGACATCGGCCTCGTCCACAGTGTCGAGCTGTCGTCCGATGGCAAGAACGTGATCGCAACCGCGGAGATCACGAAGAATGCAACGAAGCTGCTTGTCGAAGATACGAGCTTCTGGGTCGTGCGCCCGCGCATTTCAGGCGGGACCGTGTCCGGGCTCGGCACGCTGCTATCCGGCTCGTTTATCGGCATGGACATCGGCACGCAGGCCAAGGAGCGGCGCGATTTCGTCGGGCTTGAAACGCCGCCGGTGATCCCGAGCGGCGAGCCCGGGCGTGAGTTCGTCCTGAAAGCCGACAGCATGGGTTCGCTCGATGTCGGCGCGCCGGTGTACTTCCGGCGCCTGCAGGTCGGCCAGGTCACCGCATACAAGCTCGACCCCGATGGCGCGGGCGTTACCTTGCGCGTGTTCGTCAATGCGCCCTACGATAAGTACGTCAAGCCCGGCACACGCTTCTGGCAGGCGAGCGGCATCGATGTATCGCTCGACACGAGCGGCGTCAAGGTCAACACCGAATCGCTGGTCGCCATCCTGGTTGGTGGACTGGCGTTTCAGGATCCGCCGGTGCCCGACCGGCCCAGTCCTGCCGCAGCAGCCAGCGAACCGGAAGCCTCGTCCCTGAGCGAGTTTGAGTTGTTCGGCAGCCGCGAAGAAGCGATGAAGCGTCATGACAGCATCGTCGATACCTATGTGTTCAACTTCAAGGAGTCGGTACGCGGACTGACCGTCGGTGCGCCGGTCGATTTCCGGGGGATCGTGGTCGGCGAGGTGACGGCGATCTTTACGCGTTTCGATCAGGAGACACGACAGTTCAGCATTCCGGTCGAAGTGCACCTCTTTCCGGAACGTTTCACGTCGCGCTACCAGTCAGGCGCGACCGGCAGCAGGCTGGTCGCCCCGGGCGACCGCCACGCGTTTGCCCAGATGCTGGTCGACAGGGGGCTGCGCGGCCAGTTGAGAACCGGCAATCTGCTAACGGGGCAGCTCTATGTCGCGCTCGATTTCTTTCCGACAGTACCCAAAGCCACGGTGGACTGGGATAAGTACCCGCCCGAACTTCCGACCACGCCCGGCGGCCTGCAATCGCTGCAGGCGTCGATAACCGATCTGATCGCCAAGCTGAACAAGGTGCCGTTCGAGGGGATCGGCAAGGATTTGCGCAAGACCTTGCAGGACGCCAGTGCGTTGCTGAAAACGATCGACACCGGCGTGGCGCCGGATGCACGCGCAACGCTGACATCGGCACGCACGGCACTCGACTCGCTCAACCGGACGTTGCAGCCCGACTCCGCGCTGACGACGAACAGCCTGGACACGATGCGCGAACTGTCGCGTGCCGCGGCGTCGCTGCGCGCGCTCGCCGACTATCTCGAACTGCATCCTGAGGCGCTGCTTCGGGGCAAGCCGGCGGAGGATAAAAAGTGACGCGCTTTTTTCTGGTGACGGCGGCGATGCTCGTGGTCACGCTCATTGGCGGTTGCGCAAGTTCGCCGCAGGCGAAGTTCTACACGCTGAGCGCGGGGCAGCCGCGCGAGCCTGTCCAGATGGTCAGGCCGATCACTATCAACATCGATGCAGTGATCGTGCCGCAGATGGTGGATCGCCCGCAGTTCGTGTTGAGAGTCGATCCGACGGAGGTGAGGATCGACGAATTCGCGCGCTGGGCCGACCCGCTGAAGAGTCAGATTGCGCGCGTACTTGCGGCCGACCTTACGCAGTCCATGCCGGGCGCGCTCGTGTCGAGCTATCCCCGACCGGGGGCGGACGAGACTCAAGGTGTGTATCACCTGTGGGTCGATGTGCAGAGCTTTGAATCCGTGCCGGGCGACGGGGCCTCGATTGTCGTGATGTGGTCGGTGCAGCCGCCGAAGCGCGCCGCAGCCGTCACCGGTCGCACCGTTGTGCACGAAGCCGCCGGCGCTGACGGCAACGACGCACTCGTCGACGCGCACAGCCGGGCGCTCGCGACTGTCGGCAACGACATCGCCAGTGCGATTCGACCGATGCTCGGGCCGTGAGCGGGTGAGATCCGGAGCGTGTTTTCCGCTAGGGGCGAGGCGCATGCGACTGGCGCTCGCCGAGCGATTCGTAGATCGGTGGACAGCGCAGCATGATGGGCACGATCGTCGCGGTGAAGCATGCCGTCAGCATCGGTAGAAGCAGCGTGAAGCTACCTGTCATTTCCGTGACGAGAATGATGCCGGTCACCGGCGCGCGCACGACGGCCGTGAAGAAGGCCGCCATCGCGACTACCGCGCACGCGCTGGGGGAAGCCGCCATGCCGGGAAACCAGTGGTTGCAGAGCTTGCCGAAAATGACGCCGGACTGTGCGCCGATCACCAGTATCGGCGCGAACAGGCCGCCCGGCGTGCCCGCCGCGTACGACACGGCGCCCAGCACGAAGCGGATTAGCAGGAAGAGCG
>DASXXR010000209.1:0-6546 GCA_036502945.1 Paraburkholderia sp.
GGGCACGGCGGCGCCCAGATTCAGCAGGATTTGATGATGCGGCACGTCGTCGAGATCGGCAGCCAGCACGACGGGCGTCTCGCCCGCGAGCGCGCTGCCCGCCATGCAGTGCGGCACGAACTCGAGCGGCGCAAACGTCCACAACTGTTCGTCGAACGCGCGCAGCCGCGGCGGCTCGGCCAGCACGATCAACGGCTGGCTGGCCTGATACGCCTTGCGCACGAGGCGGCACGCGTACAGCAGCGCATCGCCCACGTTCGAATGAAAGTCGATGCGCGTCATAGCCCGCGGCGCTCGCCCGCGTGGGTTCCGTGACGACTGCAACGCATCATTATGCGGCGCGGTCGATCAGGAACTGCGCCAGCAGCGGTACCGGACGGCCCGTTGCCCCCTTCGCCGCGCCGCTCTTCCATGCGGTGCCGGCGATGTCGAGGTGCGCCCACGGATACGCGTCAGTAAAGCGCGACAGGAAACACGCCGCCGTCACGCTGCCGGCCGGACGGCCGCCGATGTTCGCGACATCCGCGAAATTCGACTTCAGCTGTTCCTGGTATTCGTCGTCGAGCGGCATGCGCCACGCCGGGTCCGACGCTTCCTTCGACGCGTCCAGCAGCTCGCCCGCGAGCGCGTCGTCCTTCGAGAACAGGCCGCTGTTGTAATGGCCGAGCGCCATGACGCACGAGCCCGTCAGCGTCGCGATATCGATCACGGCGGCCGGCTTGAAGCGCGTTGCGTAGGTGAGCGCGTCGCACAGGATGAGACGCCCTTCGGCATCGGTATTCAGCACTTCGATCGTGATGCCCGCCATGCTGGTGACGATGTCGCCCGGCTTCGTCGCATTGCCGGCCGGCATGTTTTCGCAGGTCGGAATGATGCCGACCACGTTGATCTTCAAGCCCATTTCGGCGACTGCGCGCAGCGTGCCGAGCACCGAGCCCGCGCCGCACATGTCGTATTTCATCTCGTCCATGCTGTCGCCCGGCTTCAGCGAAATGCCGCCGGTGTCGAACGTGATGCCCTTGCCGACCAGCACAACCGGCGCCGCTTTCGCCGCGCCGCCCTGGTACTGCAGCACAACGAATTGCGGCGGCTCGACGGAACCTTTCGTCACTGACAGGAACGAACCCATTTTCAGCGCTTCGAGTTGCTTCTGGCCGAGCACTTCGACCTTCAGCTTCCAGTCTTTGGCGAGTTTCTTCGCGGCGTTCGCGAGATAGGTCGGGGTGCAAACGTTGCCCGGCAGATTGCCGAGGTCGCGCGTCAGGTCCATGCCGTTCGCGAGCGCTGCGGCCTGTTTGGCGGCGAGCTTCGCGAGCTTTTCGTCCGCCGTATCGACACTGAACACAATGCGCTTCAATGCGCGCACGGTGGTATCCGGCTTGCTCTTCATCTGCGTGAATTTGTATGTCAGCTCGCGCAGCGCGAGGATCGCGGCGCGCACCGCCCAGTCGGACGAGCGTTCCTTGACGGGCGCCTGCGCGAGCGTGGACGTCACCTGCACGATTTTCGTGCCGAGGATCGCGCGCCATGCGGCGCGCACCGCGTCGCCATAGGCCTTCTGCGTGAACCCGTCCTGTTTGCCCAGCCCGACGAGCAGCACGCGCGACGCGCCGATGCCCGACACTTCATGCAGAAACAACGTGCTGCCGATCTTGCCGTCCATGTCGCCCGCCTTGATGATGCGGGTGATCAAGCCTTTCGTCACTGCGTCGATTTCGCTCGCGGCGCCGGAGAGCGTCTGCGACTCGAACACGCCGATTACGATGCAATCGGATTTTCCGGTCAGGAACCCATTGGTCGAGCCTTTGCTCCAATCACAGGCTTTTATGCTAAAGTCCATCGCGCTTGTCCTCGGATAAAATCTGGGCTTAGGATGAAAGCCGCAATTATCCGCTATTTTTCCAGTGGCCGTCGCATCGGGGCGCACCAGACGCCGTTCAGAGCACGCCTTCTCCTCATCAACCATGATCTTTGAACGCTCCCTCCAGCGCGAACTCGCGTACACGGCTGGTGCCGTGTTCATGGTCCTGCTCACGCTGGTCCTGACGACGATGATGATCCGCATCGTCGGCTTTGCCGCTTCCGGCGAAATCGATCCGCGCGACGTGCTCGTGCTGATCGGCCTGACCGTGATCGGC
This sequence comes from Paraburkholderia sp., assembly GCA_036502945.1. Classification (GTDB taxonomy): domain Bacteria; phylum Pseudomonadota; class Gammaproteobacteria; order Burkholderiales; family Burkholderiaceae; genus Paraburkholderia. Next base: position 2,139 of record DASXXR010000209.1, read on the forward strand.
TATCTTGCGATCATGCTCGTCGCGACGCTGTTCGTGTCGATCCTGTTCGTCCTGACGCGCTGGTACAAGGATTCGGAAATGGTCGTGTGGCTCTCGTCCGGCGTGAGCCTCACCCAGTTCATCAAGCCGATCAGCGTGTTCGCCACGCCGATCATCATTCTGATCATGTTCTTCGTGTTCGTCGGCTGGCCGTGGTCGAATCAGCAAAACAAGCTGATTCGCGCGCGGTTTCAGCAGCGCGACGAAGTTTCCCTGCTCGCGCCGGGCCAGTTCCGCGAATCGACGGTGAGCCACCGCGTGTTCTTCATCGAGAAGATGTCGCCGGACCAGGGGCACGTCGAAAACGTGTTCGTGACCAGCACCGAGAACGGCAAGGTCAATGTGGTCGTGTCGAAGAACGGTCATACGGAAACGCATAAGAACGGCGACCGCTTCGTCGTGCTGGAGAACGGGCGCCGCTATGACGGCGAGCCCGGCCACCCGGATTTCCGCATCATGGAATTCGAACGATATGGCGTGAAAATCCAGAGCCAGCCGGTCATCAACACGCCGACCACCACCGGCACGCCGACCCTCGAACTGCTCCGCAACCCGACCCGCGACAACCTCGCCGAATTCGCGTGGCGCGCCGGGCTACCGCTTATCGCGATCAATCTGATGCTGCTCGCCATTCCGCTCGCTTATCAGAATCCGCGCCGCAGCCGCACGATCAATCTCGTGATGGCGGTGCTGATCTATCTGACCTATTCGAACGTGCTGAACGTCGTGCAGTCGTGGATCGAGCAGGGCAAGATGTCGTTCCCGGTCGGACTCGTGGGGCTGCATATCATCGTCGCGCTGATCGTCGCGTTCCTGTTCTGGCTGCGCGTGCGCAACCGCCCGCTGTTTTCGCGAGCGATGTTCAGCCGGGCGGCGGCGAACCGTTCATCGTCGCAGTCGCAGGGAGCCTGACCGATGCGGATCTATGAGAAGTATTTCGCGCGCCAGGTGTACTTGACGTTCGTCTTCATTCTGTTCGCGTTTTCGGGGCTGTTTTTCTTCTTCGACCTGATCAACGAACTGAATTCGGTTGGTCACGGCAATTACAAGTTCAGTTATGCGGTGCTGCGTGTAGCGTTGCAAACGCCGTCGCGGTTCTACGAAATCATTCCGGTTGCCGCGCTGATCAGCGCGATCTATGTGTTCGCGCAGATGGCCGCGAATTCCGAGTACACGATCTTCCGCGTCTCCGGGCTGGCGACGAATCAGGCGTTGCGCTCGCTGCTCAAAATCGGCATTCCTCTGGTGATTCTGACGTACTTGATCGGCGAGGTCGTCGGGCCTTATACCGACCAGTTGTCGGAGCGCGTGCGACTCGAGGCACTGGGTTCTTCGGTGTCGAGCAATTTCGAATCCGGCGTGTGGGTCAAGGACACGCTCACCGCACGTGCCGACGGCGAGCAGGTGACGCGCTTCGTCAACGTCGGCGAGTTGAAGCCCGATGCGACGATCAGCAACGTACGCATTTACGAGTTCGACTCGAGGTTCCGGCTGTCGAATGTGCGCATTGCGAAGTCGGGGGTCTATCAGCCGCCCGGCCACTGGCGATTGACCGACGTCACCGATACGCAACTGATCGACGTCCTGCCGGCGGGCGCGAAGCCGACCGATGCGTTGAATCCGGTGTACCGCGCAAAACAGGTGACGTTGCCCGAGTATTCGTTGCGCTCGGAATTGACGCCGCAGATTTTGTCGGTGCTGCTGGTGTCGCCGGACCGGATGTCGATGTTCAATCTGTTCCGCTATATCCAGCATTTGACGGAAAATCATCAGGACACGCAGCGTTATGAGATCGCGCTGTGGCGTAAATTGCTGTATCCGTTTGCGGTGTTCGTGATGCTGGTGCTGTCGTTGCCGTTTGCGTATTTGCATACGCGTGCCGGCGTGGTGGGCGTCAAGGTGTTCGGCGGGATCATGCTTGGGATGAGCTTTCAGCTTTTCAATACGTTGTTCTCGCATATTGGGAATTTGAATACCTGGCCTGCGCCGCTTACTGCGGCGACACCTGCGCTCGTTTATCTGGCGCTGGGGTTGGGCGGGTTGAAGTGGGTTGATCGGCACTAGCCGTGGTTGTCGAATCGGGATTCGTCATGGGCACGCAACAGGGCATCGTTTTGTTTGCGCACGGCGCGCGCGACGCGCAGTGGGCAGAGCCGTTCGAGCGGCTCGCCGACAAACTGCGCGGGTTGCGCAACGGGCCGGTTTCGCTCGCGTTTCTTGAGCTGATGACGCCGGATTTGCCTGCGGCCGTGGCGGCGCAGGTGGCGGGCGGGTGTTCTCTGGTTACCGTCGTGCCGGTGTTCTTTGGGCAAGGCGGGCATATCCGGCGCGACTTGCCCGTGATCGTCGAACAGTGCCGGACTGCGCATCGCGACGTGGAGATTCGCTGCGCGACGCCTGTTGGGGAAGACGATGCGGTGATTGAAGCTATCGCGCAGTATTGCTTGCGGCAGGATTAGCGGGCGCTCATCCCGCGCAGGTAGTCTTCAAGAATCGGCAGTATCTGCGGCAGATCGATCGCCCAACAAAAAAGCGCGAAGAATCGCGCTTTTTTACTATTGCGGAAGTGACGCCACCGCGACGCTGCCACATAAGCAAAAAAATTACGCGACCCTCAAGATGTCGCTCTTAGCAGCATCACCAGCCTCATCGTCAACGGCATTGCCACCCACCTGGCGTTCGGCGAACGCATCGCCAATCATAAGCAGACTAGGCTGCGCAGGATCAAGCCAAAGCTGCGCATCCCCAGCCGCGAGCCCTTCAAGGGTAAGCGTTAGCATCCGCTCACGCGGCGTGCTGCAAGCCTCAACAATCGCCACCGGCGTAGCAGCGGCCCGCCCGGCATCGATCAGCTGCTGCGCAATCTCAGGCGCACTATCCCGCCCCATGTAGAACACCAGCGAATCCGCATTTACCTGCTCGCGAATCGCCCCGGTATCCACCGCCCGGCTATGCGTAGCCAGCGCGACGCTGCGCGACACGCCGCGCAGCGTCAACGACCGCCGCAACGAAGCCGCACTAGCCAGTGCAGCCGTAATCCCCGGCACGACTTCATACTCAATCCCAGCCGCCTCGAGCGACCGCATCTCTTCATCCGCGCGCCCAAACAACATCGGGTCGCCACCCTTCAACCGCACGACAACCTCATGCTCGCGCGCCGCGTCCACAATCTGCTTGTTGATAAAGTGCTGCGCGGTGGAGCGCTGACCGCAGCGCTTCCCCACCGCGATCTTGCGAGCATGCGCCGCATAGTCGAGCATCTCCGGCTCGACCAGCGCGTCATGCAGCACGACATCGGCCATGCCCATCAGACGTGCGCCGCGCACCGTAATAAGGTCCGCTGCGCCAGGCCCTGCACCGATCAAATACACCTTACCCATTTGCTCCCGCTCCGTTCATCCGGCTCAAGTGAAATCGAGCAAACACGCGATATTCACATGCTTGCCGCGCGCCCCTTTCAAGCAGAAAACACACGAATCATGCCCGCGGCAACCGTATGATGTGTCGCCTCGTCGATCAGCACGAATGCGCCCGTGCCCGGATGTGAATCATACTCGTCGCAGACAAGCGGCTTTTGCAACGTCAGCGACACCCGGCCGATGTCGTTCATCGCGAGATCCTGCCGGTCCGTCGCGTGCGATAGCGTATGCACGTCGAGCACCTGCTTGATCGCGCCGATCCGCGCGAACACCGTGCTCGTCGTCTGCTTCAGCAAGTATTTGCGTTGCGTCGACAGCGGCGTTTCGTCGAACCAGCACAGATCCGCTTCGAGTTTCTTCGCCGGCTGCGGCGCAGCATCGGCCAGCACGAACGTATCGCCACGCGACACATCCACGTCCTGCTCGAGACGGATCGTGACCGTCTGCCCCGCGAATGCGCGGTCCACTTGCGCGGTGCCGCCCGGCACCGGCGCGATGATCTCGGCAACCGTTGCTTCGCGGTTGGCAGGCAGCACGACGATCGTATCGCCGAGCTTCACCTCGCCCGATTCGACACGGCCCATATAACCGCGGAAGTCATCAGCCTGACTGCCGTCCTGACGCGCCACCCACTGCACCGGGAAACGCAGCGCATTGCCGCTCGCAATCTCGACCGGCAGCGCTTCGAGCAGGTCGAGCAGCGGTTCGCCCGCGTACCACGGCATCCGCTCGCTCGCCGTCACGATGTTGTCGCCCTTTAACGCCGACACCGGCACGAAGCGCACATTCGCAATGCCAAGCTGGCGCGCGAGTTCGACATACGCATCGCGAATCTCGTTGAAGCGCGTTTCGCTGTAGTCGACCAGATCCATCTTGTTGATCGCGACGATCACATGCTGCAACCCAAGCAGCTTGACGATCGCGCTATGACGCTTGGTTTGCGGCAGCAA
>DASXXR010000210.1:0-10538 GCA_036502945.1 Paraburkholderia sp.
AGGCCGCCTGGCAGCGAGCCGCGGCCGCCGGAAAGGGCGAGTCCGCCCATCACGGCGGCCACGATCGAGTCGAGCTCGAAGCCGCGTCCGACCCAGTTGTCGACGATGCCCACATAGCCGGACAGCGCGAGGCCCGCGACACCCGCGAGCAGTGCGCTGATCACGTAGCAGACCATGCGCACGGTATCCGGACTGACGCCGACGAGCCGCGCGGACTCGGCATTGCCGCCGACCATGTGGACGCGCCGCCCGAACGTCGACAGATGCAGCAGCACGCCGAACACGACAGCGCAGGCCGCGAGCATCAATACGTTGACCGGCACGCCGCCGACGGCACCGGTGCCCATCGTGTGGAAGAGCGGCGGAACATTGCCGGACGGCGCGCCCTGGGTATAGGCGAAGCGCATGCCCTGCAGCACGATGGCTGTCGCGAAGGTGGCGAGGAACGGCGACACCTGGCGCTTCGTGACGAGCAGGCCGTTCAGCAAGCCAGCGAAGAGACACATGACGAAGGTGGCGCCGAAGATCGCGGGCGCCGCTGCATTCGTGCCGTCGAACGCCGTCGCAATGACGGCAGCCGTCGCCATCACGGAAGCCACCGACAGATCGAGCCCGCCGACCAGGATCACGAACACCTGGCCGATCACCACGATGCCGAGCGGCGCGAACTGCACCAGCATGTTGACGACGTTGTCGATGCGCAGGAACGTCGGCGACCCTGCGCCGGAAACGGCGATCAGCAGAACGAGGAAGAGAAAGATCCCATAGCGCCGCGCGATTTCCATCGACAGGAATCGTGCGAGAGGCGGACGGCGTTCGGAAGCGATCGAGTTCATGCTGCCACCCGTTTGCGTTGCAGATTGACCGACACCGCGACGATGATCGCCACGCCCTGGACAATCAGTTGATAGTGCGACGGAATGCCGACGAAGTTGATCAGGTTGTTGAGCAGGCTGAGCAGATAGACGCCGAGCAGCGTGCCGATTACGCCGCCGCGGCCGCCGCTCAGGACGGTGCCGCCGACCACCACCGGCGTGATCGATGCGAGCGTGTAGTTCGCGCCCAGGTAAGGCTGGCCGGAACCGAACTGCGCGGCGAGATAAATGCCGGTCAGTCCCGCGCACACCGCGGAGAACATGTAGACGAACAGGATTACGCGCGAGCGCGGGAGGCCCGACAGGGTCGCTGCGTACTCGTCGTCGCCGACCATGTACACATAGCGTCCGAGCTTCAGGTGGCGCATGAAGAACGAGACGGCGAGATACAGCAGCACCACGATCGTCGCGGTGACGGGGATGCCTGCATAGCGGCCGTATGCCAGCGAATCGAAACCGTCCGGCACGTTGCCGGCAGGCCCGGTCGAGTAGTAGAGAATCGCGCCCTGCAGCACCGCGCCCATGCCGAGCGTGATGATTAGCGGATGAACACGCAGCCAGAGCACGAGCCAGCCGTTCACGAGGCCGACCACCAGCGACAGCAGCAGCACGGCCGCGATCGCCGTCGGCCATCCGCCGTAGGGGTTGTCGGCGAGACCGGAGGTCAGCGTTGCGGTGACGCTGATCAGCGAGCCCACTGAGAGGTCGATGCCGCCCGTGAGAATCGCGAGCGTCTGCCCGAGCGCGACGAGCGCGAGCCCGGTCGCCTGCTGATGCACGTTCAGCAGATTCGGCACGGTGGCGAAGCGGTCGCTGACCGACGCGCCCGCGACGAAGAGAACGATCAGCAGTGCGGTGACGGCATACGCCGCGCCGTTTGGCGCGACATGATGTCTGAACAGGCCGCCGTTGACGCTAGTGGACGAAAGCATCTGCGCCTCCCGGTTGCTGCGCTTGCGAAGCCGCTTGCGAAGTCACCTTTGAACCCTCTTTTGAACCGGTAGCGAGCCGCATGATGTCGTGCTCGGTCATCTGTGCGGCGCTCACCTCGCCGCTGATGCGCCCCTCGCGCATGACGAGCACACGGTCCGACATGCCGATCACTTCCTGCAACTCGGAACTGATCATCAGGACGCCGAGCCCGCGTTCGGTCAGTTGCCGCATCACGCGATAGATTTCGGCCTTGGCACCGACGTCGACACCGCGCGTAGGTTCGTCGAGAATCAGCACGCTGGTGCAGACACGCACCCAGCGGCTGATCAACACTTTCTGCTGGTTGCCGCCCGACAGCGTTGCGACGCTGCCGCCCGGGCGTGCGCCGGCGATTCCGTATTCGCTGATCGCGGCTGCCCCCGCGTCACGCTCCGCACGCGAGCGCAGCAAGCCGAAGCGGGACAGGCGTGCGAGCGTCGTGGCGGTTACGTTCTGCGCGACATTGAGGTACATCAGCAGCCCTTGCGACTTGCGGTCTTCCGTGACGAAGCCGAGCCCGAGGCGAATCGCGGCGACGGGCGTCATGTGCGTGCGGCGCGTGCCGCGCACCTCGACCGTGCCGCGCTGCGCACGCAGCGCGCCGAAGATCCCCGAAGCGAGCTCGGTGCGTCCTGAGCCGACCATGCCTGCCAGCCCCACGATCTCGCCGGCGCGCACGTTGAGCGATGCGTCGAACACGCGGTTGCCGACCTGCAGGCCATCGACCGCGAGCAGCACCGGCGCGTCGTGCGCGATACGCGCTTTCGGTGGATAGATTTCCTTCATCTCGCGGCCGACCATCATTCTGACGAGGCCGTCACGCGTCGTTTCGTTCACGCTTTGCGTGGCGATCTTGCGGCCGTCCTTCATCACGGTGACCCGGTCGCACAGCGCGAAGATTTCTTCGAGCCGATGCGAGATGTAGATGATGGCAACGCCCTTGTCGCGCAGCACGCGAAGCCGCTCGAACAACAGCTGCACTTCTTTTCCCGCGATTACCGCGGTCGGTTCGTCCAGCACGAGGACACGGGTTTCGCCGGCCATCGCTTTCGCGATTTCGACCATTTGCTGATCGGCTACCGACAGGCTGCCGACCCGCTCGCGCGGATCGAGCTCGACGCCGAGTTCGCTCAGCAAGGTCCGCGCGCGACGATTCATGCTGCGGTGATCGATCGTTCCGAGGCGGGTGCGCGGCTCCGCGCCCGCGAAGATGTTTTCGGCCACCGTCGATTGCGGGAACAGCACGAGTTCCTGGTAGATGACGTGAATGCCGCGCTGCTTGGCATCCGATGCGGATTTCCACAGAACGGTCGCGCCGTCGAAGCGGATTTCGCCTTCGTCGGGCGTATATACGCCGGCCATCACCTTCATTAGCGTCGACTTGCCCGCGCCGTTTTCGCCGACGAGCGCATGAATCTCGCCTGCCTTGACGCCGAACGACACGGCGTCAAGACTCTTCACGCCGGGAAAGCGCTTTGTCACCTGCACGACTTCGATTGTGTCGGTGGGCAGCGTCGGCGGCGGGTTCGGGACCGTCGTTTCCGGGGTGTTCATTTTTCACCCGGCAGCTTGACCTTGAACGTGGACGGGTTGTAGCCCGGCCCCATGCCGCCGTCGATGATTTCGTCGGGCGGTCCCTTCGCGTCGACGATCTGGTCGATGTATTGATCCGGATGCGGAACCGAAGCCGTTTCATCGCCACGCGTGAGCGCGATCTGCGGGCTGATCTGGTAGAGCTTCGGCAGCGGCTGGCCGTCGAGCACCTTCAACGCGACATCGAGTGCGGTACGTCCCATCGCCGGCGGGTAGCCGATTTCGAGCATCGGAATCCTGTATTTGAGCGCGAGTTGCAGCGGCCCGTTCAGGTCGGCCGTGGTGTGCGGCGGAATCTCGCCCGTCTTGAAGCCCGCCGCGACAAACGCCTCGATCGAACCGGCTACCGGCAAGCCGTGCGCGCACCATACCGCGTCGATGCTGTGCCCATACTTCGCGATCATCGCCTGCATCTGCTGCTTCGCTTTCACGGGGCTCCAGTCGGAATACACCGTGTCCAGCACCTTGATGCCGGGATACTGCGAGAACACCTGATGCGCGGCGGCTTCGCGGTCGGCGCTCACGCTCGAGCCCGCCTGACCGGCGAGCATGATCACGTTGCCCTTGCCGTGCAGTTTTTCGACGATCCATTGCGCCCATACGCGCCCCATCATCGCGTCCGAGCCGGTAACGAACGAAACGAAGTTGTCGGACGAAATGCGCCGGTCGACCATCACGACAGGGATACCCTGTTTCATCGCACGCGTCACGACGGGGTCGAGGGCCTTCTGCGTGTTTGCGCTGACGATCAGCAGGTCGACGCCGCGCGAGATCAGATCCTGAATGTCCGCGGCCTGTTTGGCGTCGTCCATGTTGCCGTTGGTGATGATGAGCTGCTTGATCACGTCCGTGTGTTCCGATGCGGCCTTCTCGAGCGATTGCTGCATCACGACGCGCCAGCTGTCGCCGAGACCCGCATTCGCAAAGCCGATCACATACGGCGGCTTCTTCTTGAACTTCGCATTGTCGGAGAAGGGGATCTGGACGGCCGGGTTGAACAGAAACGTTCTTGGCGCGCCGGTGTAGTCCGCACGTGCATCGTTTGCCGGAAAGAAGAGGGCGAAAGCAAACGCGAAAACACTGGCATGGATGAAATAGAACAAGCGCCGCATGTATGTCTCCATCAATGGTTTTGGTTGTCGTCGTCCGGGGAGCGGCAGCTTTGCCAAGCCGCATAGCGTTGCCTGAAGCGACGTCTTGCCGAAGTGCGATCTATAATCGGAAGCCGTCGCCGCAGGAAGACACACCTGCCTTCCGACGGCATCAATGTGGCATGAATGGTTCGGGGCATCTAGCAACTGCGATTACTAGTAATGGCAGTAACAGGGAAGAGCTCAAGGAGACGCGCATGGAAAGGCAGCAACGGTTGAATGAACTGGCTGATTTCTTACGGACGCGGCGCGCTCGCCTTCGCCCTGAAGACATCGACTTTCCGGCCGGTGCCCGCAGAAAGACGCCGGGGCTGCGGCGCGAAGAGGTCGCCGAACGGGCCGGCATCAGCGTGACGTGGTACGCGTGGCTCGAGCAGGGCCGGGAAGTCAACGTGTCGTTCAAGACCATCGAAAGCCTCGCGAATGCATTGAATCTTTCGCCGCACGAGCGCACGCATCTATTCGAGCTTGCCAACCATTACACGCCGCCCGGGCCGTATCCGATCGCGCAGAACGTGACGGACACCGTGCGCCGCATGCTCGACCAGTTGGGCAACATGCCGGCTTACGTTGTGGACGGGAACTGGAATTACGTGACGTGGAACGACGCGGCAACCCGGGTCTTCACCGACTTTCGAAAGATGCCGGCCGGCCGTTGCAATCTGCTCTGGTTCACCTTCCAGCACGACGGCGCGCGGTCGCTGTTTCGCGGCTGGGATGCCTACGCGAAATGCGTGCTCGCGCAATTTCGCGGCGATTACATCCTGCGGCCTTCCGGTGAAGTGTTTCTGCGGGACCTGGTCGAAGAGTTGACCGATACCGATGCGGATTTCTGCCGCTGGTGGGCCGAGCACGAAGTGCTAAAGCGTAGCGACTGGCGCAAGGTGATCGAGCACCCCGTGGCCGGTGTGCTCGAACTGGACGCGTTGTCGCTCGAAGTGCCCGACGCGCCGGGCATGCGGATCATGGTGTACACGCCCGCGCCTTCGACGGATACGGCGCAGCGCATCGAAGCCTTGATGAAGAGTGCTCGCGCAGCGGCGAAGCCGTTCGAGGCGGCGTCGGTGCTGGAGAGTTTTCGCAAGCCGCGGGTGTCGGCGGGAAGAAAGGGATGAAACGGGCCGAGCAGTTCGCCGAGCAGTTCGCCGAGCACGCGCATCGCGTCGTCGATTTTCGGGCCGCCGTGGGCGGCTTTTGTCGAACGCGCGTGCGGCCTACGCTACGTGCTCGCCGAGCCACGCGAGCAAGGCATCGTTGACGAAGGACGGGTTTTCGAGGTTCGAGATATGTCCCGCGTTGGGGACGACCCTCTGCTGGCAGCCGATCACCTCGGCCATTCGTGCCATTTCGGTCGGCGGTCGCGGAATGTCGAGTTCGCCGCACATGAGCAGCGTACGGGACGCATCCAGGCCCGCGAGACTCGCCAGCGCGTCGGTCCGCCCGAAGATCAACCGGCCGAGCGGTACGATCGACTGGCGCAACGGGTCCGCGGAAAATGCCGCCAGCGCTTTCCTGAAACCCGCGTGCACTTCGCCGTCCAGCGTCGCACCCCGGCGGAAAAACAGAGGCACGATCGCGTCGATCATCGGCGCGGGAATAGTGCCGATCGATTCTATTGCGTCAAACATCTGCGAATACTGCGTGAGCGTCGCCTCGGGCTCGGCACCCCGGTCGGTATCCATCAGGACGAGGGCTTTGACGCGCTCCGGCTCGCGCAGCGCGAGCTCCGACCCCCACATTCCGCCCACCGACAAGCCGACTACTGCGCATTGCCCAATACCGAGCGCATCCAGAAAGAGGCTCGTTTGAGTGGCCAGATCGCCGAGCGTACGCGTGTTCTCGGGAAGCCGTCCGGACTGTCCGTGGCCCCAAAGGTCCGGAACGATAACCTGATAGTCGCGGGACAACGCGTCGATTTGCGGAGTCCACATCGACGAATCCCACAAGTAGCTGTGCCCAAGCAGCACCGGAAATCCGGTGCCGTGAGTCTGATAATGCAGAGGCTGTCCTTCTATTTCGATGAATGGCATGTTCGGTTTGGGTATTGAGGTTAATGCGGCCGTAGTGCGGCAATAGTGCGGAAGGGTTGCTATTGTCGGACATTCTTCGCGCGACTGCCGGGAGCCGAGACCCATACCCTCGACGCGGGGCACTCCGTGCTCTACGGGAAGCCCGATAACATAGCGGCCTTGATGCGTAGCTTTCCGGCCCGATGGGGGCACGAATTAGCCATGTCCACGGGGTCATGACGGGAGTTCCAGATGACGAAGCGTCCATTCGACGATCTGCAGATAGGCAGCATCGAACTCTTTTGCCTTGCGGCTGAACTGAGCAGCTTCACCGCAGCGGCTGTCGCGTCCAGCGTGACGCCGGCGGCGGTCAGCCGTTCGGTGTCGCGGCTTGAAGCGCGCCTGGGTGTCCGGCTTTTCGTGCGCACGACGCGCCAGATCCGGCTGACGGACGAAGGGCGCGTTTACTTCGAGCAATGCCGCGGCGCGCTCGCACAACTCATCGACGCAGAGCGACGGGTAAGCGGCCAGCACGGCACGCCGGCCGGCCCGCTGCGGATCAGCTTGCCCACGCCTTACGCGCACTACCGCGTGTTGCCGATCCTGCCGGCGTTCAGGGCGAAGTTTCCTGAAGTGACGATCGAGATGCACATCAGCAACCGCAACGTGGAATTTGCCGACGACGTGTACGACATCTCGGTGCGCGGCAAGGCGCCCGACGATTCAAACCTGATTGCCCGCAAGCTCGAGGACGCGGAACTGGTGGTCGTCGCGACGCCGGAGTATCTGCGCCGTGCAGGCACGCCGGACACGCTCGACGACCTGCACCGGCACGAATGCATTCAGTACGAAGTGCCGAGCAGTGGAAGACGGCTCGCGTGGTCGTTCCACCATAACGGCGAGGATGTCGACATGCCCACGACGGGCAGTTACGGCTGCGCGGAGGACTACCTCGGCGGCGTGACGCTGGCGCGTGCGGGCGCAGGGCTGTTTCAAACCTACCGGTTCGTCGTCGAGGCGGATCTGCGCGCAGGCACGCTAACCGAGGTGCTGACCGGGTGGGGTGGCGTGACGCGTCCTTTCATGCTGCTCTATCCGCACGCGCGGCATATGTCGTCACGAGTGCGCGCGTTTGTCGACTTCCTGATTGAGAAACGCACGCCTTAACGCACGCCTTGACGCACGGTCCGCCGCTCGCGGCGGACCGCATCGGGTGACGGCGTCATGCTCCCGCTTGCGGCGGCGCTTCGTTGCGGGCACGGATCTTCGCGATTACGACAAGCACAACGGTCGCGTTATTCGGCAATTGACGCTGCGAGAACGCGGAACGCGCATGCCCCGCCTTTTCACCGAGCACGTCGGCAAAAAGCTCTGATGCACCGTCGATTACCGCCGGCTGGTCGAAATTGCCATCGGCGCTGGCAACATGCCCTTCGACTCGCACAATATGATCGAGACGCTCGAAACCGCCCAGATGCTGGTGAATCTGCGCGAGCACGTTCAATGCCGCGAGTTCGGCCGCCTGCTTGCCTTGCGCGGTCGTCACGGTTTCGCCGACGCGGCCCTGAAACGCGACCCGGCCGTCGCGAAACGGCAACTGCCCTGAGATGAACAGCAGGTCTCCCGCTTCGCTGGTTGCCGTATAGCGCCCAAGCGGATGGGGTGGCGCGGGCAGCGCGAGGCCGCGCGCCGCGAGACGGGATTCGACGGACATGGCGAGCCTCCTTGCGTGGTGTGGCGTGGCGTTGCTTTACCAGCGTCCAGCGGTCTGGCCGCCGTCGACGGGGAGAATCACACCCGTCGTGAACGACGAGTCGGTCAGGTACTGCACCGCGCCGACAATGTCGCTGACCTGTCCGACGGTACCGGTCGGCTGCAGTGCCTTGAGGAACGCCTCGTTGCCCCCCGCGTGCAGCGGCGTTTCGATGGTGCCCGGCGCGACGGCGTTCACCTTCACATTGTGTGCCGCGAGTTCGAGTGCGAGGCCACGCGTTGCCTGATTGAGTCCGCCCTTGATCAGGATCGGCAGCAGTGCGGGCAGGGCAGTGGTGGGCTGCATCGCGATACTCGCCGTGATGCTGACGATGTGCCCCGAGCGGTTCGCCACCATATGCCGCACTGCCTGCTGCGTGATGTAGAAGAAGCCCTTGAGGTTCGTGTTGATCATGTCGTCGACATCCTTCGCGGTGTAGTCGGCGGTCGGCTTCGCGACGAAAATGCCCGCGTTGTTGATCAGCACGTCGACCTTGCCGAACCGTTCGACAGCCTCCGAGAAGATCGCTTGCGCTGTTTCCGGCAGCGAGATATCGCCGGGCACGCCGACGAAGTTCGCCGCGTTGCTGAACTTCGCGGCGGCGGCATCGAGCCGGGCTTGTGTCCGCGCGTTGCCGACGACATGGTCGCCTCGTTGCAGATAGGCTTCGGCCAGCGCGAAACCGATGCCGCTCGATGCGCCGGTGATGACGATGGTCTTTGTTTCGTTAGACATGTGAACTCCTGTTTTCCTGAAATATGGGATAGCTAACTGAACGAAATTTTCCGATCCGGTTGTGGTTTGCGTCCGGATTTCAGCGCCGGCGTTTGCCTTGGGATGAACTATACGAATCAGTGCACCGCTTAAAAAGCCCGTCTGCAGTACAGGAGTTGATACATGGTGGAACAAGTCGGAGTGCCTGCTTACATAGCCAGAATTTCCCTCGCCGCACTATCGAGGAACCTGACATCGACAGGATTGGCCGCAGGACGTCCCGCAAAAGATTCGATAGGCCGAAACTTTGCATCTCCAGTGCGCTCAAAGAGGTGAAGAGATTGAAATGCATGGAACACCATGCAGCTTGGGCGATCATGAGCGCCCATGGCAGACTTAAGAACTGCCGAATTTCGCTAAGTTATTGAATCATATGCAATTGGGTCTTGGTCTATCCCCGCGGTCGCACCGGAGCTTCGCAGCGACGGGACGCGGCCAACCTGGCATCAGGTTGCGGGTGGGTCACGTCGTGGCCGTCCTGAGGTCTTGCAACCAAATCGGAAAACGGCGCCGAAGCACCTGTCCGTTGCTGTCTATTCACACGGACTATTTGCTCTTGGGTGACCTCTGCTATGCTGCGACGAGCCATAGATAGTCGGTGCCGCATAGGATTGCCGGACTCAGGTGCTCTGAAGCTGCAAATTTCTTCAATACTCTCGGTGATGCGCTCAGGCATCGTCCCATCGAGAACATCAACAGACCAGATACTCCGTTCCGAGCTCAATGAACGAGCATCCTTAATTTTATTTTCTCGGAGTGTCCACATGTCACGCTTGAGATAACCCCATCGTTGACAGCGTGTGTCTGTGGCCGATAGCCTAAGACCGTTGATTTGCTTTGCAGTAGTGTCCCTCTGGAAATTCGCGGATAACCCGAATTAGTTGCGCGCGCACGGGCTTTGAGCAGATGCCATCGTATGCTGATCGAGCGAGGGCACCACTACAACTCGTTGCAGTATCCAGAGGTGGGGATCTCCAAGTCGGGTCGAATGCTGCCTCCATTGGCAGCCGACCATGCGCTCCTGCGCGAGACACACCACCCGGGATGACGAGATTTTTCCCGGTTCTCGGAAGCACATGGAAATTGAGTCATTTGAAGTGAGCGTGATCATTCGTACAGATGAAGAGCGCGTTGAAGAGCGCGTTGGTTATAGTCATCAGGACAGGTTCCGGGTAGATGGCATGCTCGTCGAGTTCGGCCCGGGCCGGTCCGCAGCCCCCATCGTCCGCAACTGGAGCCTGGGGCCGCTCGGCCTGATGCTGCTCGAAGCCTCCAACTTGTCGCTGACGCCTGACTCGGCTTATACGGAGCGCTTTCTGTATCTTGCCTTCATCAAGTCGGGCGCGATAACCGTAGAAGCGAATGGTGAGATGCTTCATCTGGGTGCGGAAAGCATGGTGTTGATCGATCT
>DASXXR010000211.1:0-5713 GCA_036502945.1 Paraburkholderia sp.
TCTTGCGATACACGGCCACGAGGAACGGCATCGACACGACTAGCGCGACGCTCCACAGCACCACGCGTTGCATCGGCTCGGAGCCCAGCCAGTGCGCAAGCCAGTTGCTCGTATAAGGCGCGCTGTACGACACGATCAGAAAGATCGCGACGACCAGCGCCAGATTCACCGCGATCTGCACGACGATCCGGCGCGTCATGCTGAAGAGCGTCGGTTCGCCGCTCGCGGGGCGCAGGCTGGCAAGCCACTGCCCGTACAGGCCGAACACATTGGCGACGGTGCGCGGCATTGCGTGGCTTAGACGCTGGGTCAACGGATCGGCTGCACGGATCAGATACGGCGTGAAGAGCGTGGTCAATGCCGACACGGCGACCGCGATCGGGTAAAGAAACGCACTTGTCACCTTCAGCGTGAGGCCGAGCGACGCGATGATGAACGAGAACTCGCCAATCTGCGACACCGTCATGCCGACGCGCATCGCGGTGCGCCCGTCCTGGCCGGCGAGGAACGTGCCGAGCCCGCACGACACGATCTTGCCGGCGATCACCGCGACCGTAATGACGGCGATCGGCCACGCGTAGTCGACGAGCACGGCGGGATTGAGCATCAGCCCGATGGTGACGAAGAAGATCGCCGAGAACGCGTCGCGCAGCGGCGCGATCAGATGCTCGATGCGGTGCAGATGGCGCGATTCGGCGATGATCGCGCCGATCAGGAATGCGCCGAGCGCGATGCTGTAATCGAGCTTGACGACCAGCAGACAAAACGCGAAGCAGAAGCCGAGCACCGACACGAGCAGCATCTCGTCGCTGCGCGAACGCGCGACATAGTTGAGCGCGCGCGGCACGACGAGAATCCCGATCACGAGCGAAACCGTCATGAAGAGCAGCAGCTTGCCGAGCGTGACGAACGCGATGCCCGCGCTCAGTTCGCCGGTCTGCGCGATGCTGGACAGCAGCACGAGCATCGCGATGGCGAGGATGTCTTCGACGATCAGAATGCCGAACACCAGTTGCGCGAAGCTTTCGCGTTTCAGGCCGAGTTCGGAGAGCGCCTTCACGATGATGGTCGTCGACGAGATCGCGAGGATCGCGCCGAGAAACAGCGAATCCATCGAAGTCCAGCCGAACGCGCGGCCGATTTCATAGCCGAGCCACAGCATCAGCACGATTTCGGAAAGCGCGGCGACGATCGCGGTCGCGCCGACGCGAAACAGCTTGCGCAAGCTGAACTCGAGCCCGAGCGAAAACATCAGGAACACGACGCCGAGCTCGCCGAGCGTCTGGATGGTCTGCTCGTCGTGGATCAGCTGGAACGGCGGCGTATACGGCCCGATGATCACCCCGGCCGCGATATAGCCCAGCACCACCGGCTGCTTCAGGCGATGGAACAGCACCGTGACGACGCCCGCCAGCACCATCACGACTGCCAGATCCTGAATGAAGCCGATACCGTGGTGCATGGGCCGAATCCTTACAAAAAGTAAACTTCAAGCCGCGATGGTAACGCACAAAACCTTACCCCTGAATGAGCGCTGGCCGCGATTCAATTAATGAACGCGGCACAATAGGGCCTGCGGTTTTATCTCGCGCTTGCGACAACCTTGCGACAACGCCACACCGCCCCAGCACGCCGGCGGCGCCTTTTCAAACGGACCCAGAACACCATGACCACCGATTTCACGCCCTTCCCGCCGCTCGCGCAGCTGGCCGCCGATCTTGGCGCAGGCCGCACGACGAGCCGCGCGCTCGTCGAAACCGCGCTCGAACGGATCGCCGACCCCGCGGGCCAGGGGTCGACCGTGTACATCCATGTCGACGCCGAAGGCGCCCGCGCCGCCGCCGACGCGCACGACCGGCTGCGCGCAGCGGGCACCGTGCTGTCGCCGCTCGCGGGCATTCCGGTGTCGGTGAAAGACCTGTTCGACATCGAAGGCCAGGTGACGCGCGCGGGCTCGCTCGCACTCGCCGAGGCGGCGCCCGCCAAGTCGGATGCCGTCACGGTCGCACGCCTGAAGCGCGCGGGCGCGGTGATCGTCGGCCGCACGAACATGAGCGAATTCGCGTTCTCCGCAGTCGGCCTGAATCCGCACTACGGCAACCCGCTTTCGCCGTACCGGCGCGGCATCAAAGGGGACGAACGGGTTTCGGGCGGGTCGTCGTCGGGCGCGGCGGCTTCGGTGGCGGACGGCATGGCCGCGGTCGCGCTCGGCACCGACACCGGCGGCTCGATCCGCGTGCCGGCCGCGCTGTGCGGCCTGACCGGCTTCAAGCCCACCGCCGAGCGCATTCCGAAGCAAGGCGGCGTGCCGCTGTCGATCACCCTCGATTCATTCGGCCCGATCGGGGTATCGGTGGCGTGCTGCGCGCTGGTCGACCGGATGCTCGCCGGTCTCGAGCCGGTGATTCCGGCGGCGCGGCCGCTGGAAGGCGTGCGTCTCGGCGTGCTGACCAACTATATGACCGACGGCATGGAAGCGCCGGTCGCCGAAGCATTCGATACCGCGTTGAAGCATCTGGAAGCGGCGGGCGCGATCGTATCCGAAGTGCGCTTCGCGGCGCTCGACCGGCTGCCGGACATCAACCGCATCGGTTTTTCGTCGATGGAAGCGTACGCATGGCACCGCCCGCTGCTCGACGCGCACCGCCACCAATACGATCCGCACGTGTTATTGCGCATCATGAAAGGCCAGCCGGCCAGTGCCGCCGACTATCTCGACCTGCTCGCCGAACGCGCCGCGCTGATCGGCGAAGCACGTCCGTTGTGGCAGCGCTTCGACGCGCTCGTCGCACCGACCGTGCCGATCGTGCCGCCGCGCGTCGCCGACGCTGAGCGCGACGACGACTCGTTCTTCCGCATCAACGGCATGATCCTGCGCAATCCGAGCGCGTTCAATTTCCTCGATGCCTGCGCGCTGTCGCTGCCTTGCCACCCGCGCGGCGCGGCGCCCGTCGGGTTGACGCTGGCGGGCGCGCCGCACGGCGACGACGCGTTGCTCGCAGTCGGCCGCTCGGTGGAAGCGGTGCTCAACACGATCCGTTAGACGGCTCACGAACGGGCGGGTGTTCGCGCTAGAATCGCGGCACCCATCCGGATTCCACGCAACGCTACCGACCCATGTATAACGACAAAGCCCTGCTGCGCCGCGAGCGCAATCTGCTGGTCCTGCTTGGCCTGATCTGCGTCGCGCTGGTCGGCGGCGCGCTGTATCTGCAATTCGTCGAGCGCCAGGACCCGTGCCCGCTTTGCATCATCCAGCGCTACTTTTACCTGCTGATTGCGGTTTTCGCGTTCCTCGGCGCCCGCTTGCGCGGCTGGGGCGGCGTGCGCCTGCTCGAACTGCTGGCGCTGCTGTCCGCCGTGGCGGGCGCCGTCACGGCCGCGCGCCACGTCTACGTGCAGGCGCATCCGAACTTCAGTTGCGGCTTCGACGCGCTGCAGCCGCTCGTCGACGGGCTGCCGCCCGCGCACTGGTTGCCAAGCGTGTTCAAGGTCGCCGGACTGTGCGAGACAGCTTATCCGCCACTGGTCGGCATCTCGCTGCCGGGCTGGTCGCTGATCGGCTTCGTGCTGGCTGCCTTCGCGCTCGCTTCGAGCCTGTGGCGCCGCCGCCGCGCGCGTTGATGGTCCGGGTCCAGGTCCGATTCCCGAACGCGCGGGCAGCAACGCATACGTTCGCGTAAACACCTGGCAGAGCGCGTCGTCGGCAAGCAGCCCCGCTCGCGCGCCGCATACTAACCACGCGGCAGCCTTGCCGCACGCGGCTTTACGTGTGCGTGCGGCCGATGCCGGCGCGCTTCGCCCGACGTCCCGTCCGCGCGCCATGACCGCGTGCGAATAACACGCATCGCCTCCGGGAAATATTTTTACGACGAGGTGGTGCTATCTTCGGTGATGGATGGCGATCTACGTGCGCGAGGCCGGTTGCGGTGCAACCCCCTGCGTAACGCGCGCCCGGTCCGCAATGTCTCCCGGATTTGCCATGACAAAGCACACCATCCGCTTCTACCAGCAGGGCGCCGTCCGCGAAGTGCGCGACGTGCCCGCGTCGCGCACCGTGCTCCAGCATCTGCGCGAGGATCAGCATTGCACCGGCACCAAGGAAGGCTGTGCCGAAGGCGATTGCGGCGCGTGCACGGTGGTGGTCGGCGAACTGGACGCGCATGGCGCGCTCGCGCTGAAAGCGGTCAACGCATGCATCCAGTTCCTGCCGACCCTCGACGGCCGCGCGCTCTTCACCGTCGAAGACCTGCGCGCCCGCGACGGCACGCTGCATCCGGTGCAGCAGGCGCTAGTCGACTGTCACGGCTCGCAATGCGGCTTTTGCACGCCGGGTTTCGCGATGTCGATGTGGGCGCTGTACGAGAACCACGCTGCCGCAGCAGCGCCGCCGTCCCGCGACGAGATCAACACCGCGCTCTCCGGCAACCTGTGTCGCTGCACCGGCTATCGGCCGATTGTCGAAGCGGCGCAGCAGATGTTCGACTACAAGCGCTATCCGCGTGCGGCGCTCGAGCGCGCCACGGTCACGCGCGCACTCGAATCGATCCGGCGTAGCGACACGTTCGAATACACCGCACCCGATGCGCGCGGCGTCGAATTCGGCACGCCGACCTTCCATGCGCCTGTCACCGCCGATGCGTTCGCCGACTTGCGCGCACGGCTTCCGCACGCGCGCATCGTCGCGGGCAGCACCGATGTCGGCTTGTGGGTGACAAAGCAGTTTCGCGATCTCGGCGACCTGCTGTTTATCGGCAACGTCGCCGAACTGAAGGCGATCGAACGCGACGCGCAAACGCTGACCATCGGTGCGGCGGCGTCGCTCGAAGACGCGTACGCGGCGCTCGCCGGCGACTACCCGCAGCTCGCCGAACTGTGGACGCGCTTTGCGTCCTTGCCGATCCGCAACGCGGGCACGCTCGGCGGCAACGTGGCGAACGGCTCGCCGATCGGCGACTCGATGCCCGCGCTGCTCGCGCTTAACGCGCAGGTCGTGCTGCGGAACGCGAGCACGACCCGCACGCTGCCGCTCGATGCGTTCTACACCGGTTATCAGAAGACTGCGCTCGAGGCGGGCGAATTCGTTGCGGCGATCCGCGTGCCGCGCCCCACGCCCGATGTGCGCTTTCGCACGTACAAAGTTTCGAAGCGCTATGACCAGGATATTTCGGCGGTATGCGCTGCGTTTGCTGTGCGCATCGCGGATGGCGCAATCGTCGACGCACGCGTCGCATTCGGCGGCATGGCGGCGACACCGCAGCGCGCGCGCCGTGCGGAAGCCGCGCTGACGGGCGCAGCATGGGACGAAGCCACGGCCCGCCGCGCGATGGACGCGCTCGCCGCCGACTACCAGCCGCTCACCGACATGCGTGCGTCGAGCAGCTATCGGCTGAAAGTGGCGCGCAACCTGCTGTGGCGGTTCCATCTGGAAACGCGCGACACCGCGCCGCTGTCGCCCGCCGATGTCAACGTCGACGCGTTCGCACACGAAGCCGAAGCCGAAGCCCGCAGCACTGCGCCGGCGCAGGAGCCGTTATCGTGAACAAGCAAACCGATGCCTTCATCAAGCACGCCGCCAACGCGTCCGCCGACGCTGCGCAGGCGGCGATCGGCGTGTCGTTGCCGCATGAATCGGCCACGCTGCATGTCAGCGGCGAAGCCACCTACACCGACGACATCCCCGAACTGCAAGGCACGCTGCATGCCGCGCTCG
>DASXXR010000212.1:0-2115 GCA_036502945.1 Paraburkholderia sp.
TCCGAAATCTACTTCGACGAAGCGAAGCCGCCGCTCGGGGCCCTCGAAGCGGCGCACCGGCTCGGCCGCGGGTTTGAGCGGGTCGTCATGCTGTCGAGCCTGTCGAAGCGCTCGAACGTGCCGGGCATGCGCTCCGGCTTCATCGCCGGCGACGCGGCGATCCTGAAGCAGTTCTTGCTTTACCGGACCTACCATGGCACCGCGTTGTCCACCGTCTATCAGTCGGCGAGCGTCGCCGCGTGGAACGACGAGACGCATGTGCGCGAAAACCGCGCGAAGTACGCGCGGAAGTTTGCGACCGTCACGCCGATGATCGCCGACGTGCTCGACGTGCGGCTGCCCGACGCCGCGTTCTACCTGTGGGCGAATGTCGCGCGCACCGGCCTGACGGACACGGAGTTCGCCCGCCGCCTGTACGCCGACTATAATGTGACGGTTCTGCCGGGCTCCTATCTTGCGCGCACCGCACACGGTACGAACCCCGGCCGCGATTTCGTCCGCATGGCGCTCGTTGCCGATGTCGACGAGTGCACGGAAGGCGCGCAGCGAATCGTCGAATTTTGCCGCGCGCTTGCGAGTTGACCGCCGGGCGCCACCCGTCCCGCTTGAACCGGCTTGAACCGGCTTGAACCGATTCCGCTTCGCTTTTCAAACTCGCTTTTCAAACTCTTCAACACACCACGAACTTATGTCGCAACAACTTCAGCAGATCATCGACAACGCCTGGGAAAACCGCGCCGACCTGTCGCCGAAGGCCGCGCCCGCCGATGTGCGCGACGCAGTCGCGCATGCGCTCGAGCAGCTCGACAAAGGCCAGTTGCGCGTCGCCGAAAAGAAAGACGGCGACTGGGTCGTCAATCAATGGCTGAAGAAAGCGGTGCTGCTGTCGTTCCGTCTCGAAGACAACGCGCCGATGCCGGCCGGCGGCTACAGCCAGTTCTACGACAAGGTGCCGTCGAAGTTCGCGAGCTACACCGCTGAAGACTTCGCCGCCGGCGGCTTTCGTGTCGTGCCGCCCGCCATCGCGCGGCGCGGCTCGTTCATCGCGAAGAACGTCGTGCTAATGCCGTCGTACACGAACATCGGCGCTTACGTCGACGAAGGCACGATGGTCGACACGTGGGCCACCGTCGGTTCGTGCGCGCAAATCGGCAAGAACGTGCACCTGTCGGGCGGCGTCGGGATTGGCGGCGTGCTCGAGCCGCTGCAGGCAAACCCGGTGATCATCGAAGACAACTGCTTCATCGGCGCGCGCTCGGAAGTGGTCGAAGGCGTGATCGTCGAAGAAAACTCGGTGATCTCGATGGGCGTGTATCTCGGCCAGAGCACGAAGATCTACGACCGCGAAACCGGCCAGGTCACGTATGGCCGCATTCCGGCGGGTTCGGTGGTCGTGGCGGGCAATCTGCCGTCGAAGGACGGCACGCACAGCCTCTATTGCGCCGTGATCGTCAAGAAAGTCGATGCGAAGACACGCGCAAAGGTCGGCCTGAACGAACTGCTGCGAGGCGACTGATGGCGCGCGGATCGGCGAGAGGATCGGCGAGAGACGACGTCACCGTCGTGTACGGCATTCCGAATTGCGACACCGTGAAGAAAGCCCGCGTGTGGCTTGAAGAACACGGCGTCGAGTTCGAGTTTCACGATTTCAAGAAGGCCGGCGTGTCCGAGCCGCTCGTCAAGGACTGGCTGAAAGACGTGTCGCTTGACGCGCTGCTGAACCGGCGCGGCACGACGTGGCGCGGCCTGTCCGACGACATGAAGGCGGCCGCCGACACCGAAGCCGGTGCAATCGCATTGATGATCCACAAGCCTTCGGTGATCAAGCGGCCGGTCGTCGTGGTCAACGGACGCGTGAAAACGCTCGGCTTTTCCGCCGATCAATACGCCGCGCTGTTCGCGTGACGGCGCTTGCCCCGCGCGGCGCGGCGGGTCGCGCCGGGTCGCATGTAACCCACATTGTTGCCGGCCGTTAGGGCCGGCATTTTTTCATTCGAAGTTTCTGAAAAGCGGTTGAACCCATGTCCGGCACCCTTGCCCTTACTGAAGCGCTGATCGCGCGCGCGTCCGTGACGCCCGACGACCAGCATTGCCAGCGCCTGCTGATCGAGCGCC
>DASXXR010000213.1:0-10865 GCA_036502945.1 Paraburkholderia sp.
CTCCGCGGTGCCGATCATGAAGAACAGTTTCGCGCGATCGAGGTCCGGGCCGCCGAACTCCCAGAACGATCCGCCCATCGTGTAGATCATGCCCGCCGCCATGTTGGCGGAGCAGAAGCCGCCATGTGCGGCGTAATTGGGCGTGCCGAACTGCTTCGCGAAGAGACCGGTCAGCGCCTGCATCTGATCGCGGCCGGTGAAGAGCGCGAACTTCCTGGGGTCGGTGGCGCGCAGATGCGCGAGGCGTTTTTCGAGGGTCGCGAAGGCCACGTCCCACGATACCGGCTCGAACTGCGCGGTGCCGCGTTCCGCATTCGCTTTGCGCATCAGCGGCTGCGTGAGACGCGCGGGCGAGTACTGCTTCATGATCCCCGACGAGCCTTTCGCGCAGATCACGCCCTGATTCAGCGGGTGATGCGGATTGCCGTCGATGTAGCGCACTTCGCCGTCGCGGAGATGCACGCGAATGCCACAACGGCACGCGCACATGTAGCAGGTCGTCGTCTTGACTTCGAGCGTTTCATTCTGCTTACGTGCGGGGTGTTCCATGCGTGCCTCGTCCGTGGGGGGTAACTGTCCCTGCATCTGGGAACAGCGGTCCGAGTCTTTATCGTAGAGCGGTTATAAGCAAATGAGAAATCGCTATTTCGGATTCGATCTATCGACGCGTCCGATAGTTTTCGGTCCGATCCATAGCCGGCAGACACGCCGCGAAGACGGCGCCGACCGGCGCCCCCGATAAAGCTCACCTTTGCGAAGCGCAGCGGCGTGCGACGCTCTGACACGATCGGCGAAGGCCGTTTGAAGGGTCGCTCGATGCATGAGGATACCGCTAGGCGGCGCATTAAGACGCTGGTTGCCGGCAAGCGGCGGCGTAGGGGGTGTCATCTCGCACCCGCTCGCGATCCGCTCCCGAAAACGCTCACCTTAGGCCCGCTGAACGTCGTTCCGCGTTACGCGGCGACGTGCTGACGAGACAAGCGGCGGGCTAGGCGACCTGCGAAGCCAGCCGCTGCAGAATGCGCGCGTAGTCTTCGGGCGTGTCCATGTCGGTGTTGAACCGATCGTGCTTCGCTTCGTACAGGAAGACTTCGTCGGGATGCTCGGCAATCAGTTTGCGGCAGCCCGGGTTCACGTGGCCGCTGATCACCTCGGCCGCATAGCTCGCCGCAAACGCGACCGGGTTGCCGCGCTGCCCGCCGAACATCGGCACCAGCATCGAGCCGCGCGGCATCGTGGCGAACGCGTCGATCAGGTCGCGGTAATCGGCAGTCTCCAGCAGGACCTGATCGGCAAGACAAACCATCACGACATTGCACGGCACA
Source organism: Paraburkholderia sp. (assembly GCA_036502945.1). Classification (GTDB taxonomy): domain Bacteria; phylum Pseudomonadota; class Gammaproteobacteria; order Burkholderiales; family Burkholderiaceae; genus Paraburkholderia. The sequence continues at coordinate 1,326 of DASXXR010000213.1, forward strand.
CTGAGCGCGGCGACGCCAGCCGCTACCGACGTCATCTGCCCTTGCGCGTAGCGTGGGTTGCTCTGGAACCGGACCTCTTCTATGCCGTCGAGCGCCGCGACGACGGCGCGCCCGTTGAAACCCGTCACCACGACGATCTCCTGCGGTCGCGCAGCGGCCAGTGCGCGCACCGTGCGCCGGACCGCCGGCTCGCCGTCGACAGGCAGCAACAGCTTGTGCTGTCCCTGCATCCGCGACGACAAACCAGCCGCCAGCACGACGGCCGAAAACACCAGCGCCGCCGGCGGCTCGACGATCTGCGCTGCGCCGGTCATGTGCGCTCCCGCTGCTTGGATTTTCCCAGCTCGATCGCAAGGAATTTATCGGGCGTGCGGTCGAATTCAAGTTTGCAGCCGTCGCAGCAGAAATAAAAGCGCTGCCCGCCGTAGTCGACAACATGCTTCGCCGACGCAATATCGACGGCCATCCCGCACACCGGATTCACAAAGCGCGCAAACGGCGGCTCGACAGAAGCCATCGCTTCGCACGGCAGCGGCAACGGCACGGCTTGCTCATCGGCGGCGATATCGGCCTGTGCGGAGCCCGCGTCCGGCGTTTGCGCCGCTGCCTCCTCGAGTTCGCGGCGCAACGTCACGAGTCCCGCGACCGCGCCCAGCGCGATTTCCTGCGGCGTATGCGCATGAATCGACGGACCGGCCGGCGCGTGCAGCGCTGCCAGCCGCTCACGCGCGATGCCGCGCGCGAGCATCGCGCCGCGCAGCATGTCGGCCTTGCGCCGGCTTGCCACCAGCAACACGATGCTCGCCCTGCTGCGTAGCGCGGCCTCGAGCGCTTCTTCGTCACAGTCGCCCTGGGTCGCGACCAGAATCAGTTGCGGTGCGAGCCGATTGAAAGCGTCGACATCGAACCCCTGCTCCACCCGCTGCAAGCCAAGCGCGGCGAACGGCTCCGTCACGCGGGCCGCGGCGCAGACGCGCAGGCCGACACGCTCGGCCAGCACGCACGCTTCGAGCGCAGTCGGCGTCGAGCCCAGCACGAGCACGACCGGTGCGGGCGAGGTCGGTTGAATGAAGAGTTCGAGCGCACCGTTGCTTGCACACGGCATTGCGTGGGCTTCGACGTCGGCCTCCGGCGCGGCGGGTTCGTTGCTGATGCGCACGCGCTTCGGCTGGCGCGAGCGAATCGCCTGCTGTGCAGCCTGAATCGCGACGGCGCGCGAGCACCCGCCGCCGATCCATCCGTGCACCGCGCCGTCGCTTTCAACCAGCGCCTGGGCCCCGACCCACGCCGAAGTAGGCGGCACGGCGCGAATCACGGTCACGACGGCAAACGGCTTGCCCTCTTCGATCAACCGTTGCTCGAGTTGCAGCAGGCTCTCGACTGTTTTCATCGCAGCACCGCCAGCACTTGAGGCAGCACGCGCTCGAGACTCGCCAGATCGCGCGCGCCCGCGAACAGATCGACCAACGGCAGCGCCGCCTGCATGCCGGCGCTTGCCGGCGTGTAGTCGTCGCGCGCCGCAAGCGGGTTGAGCCAGACGATGCAACGGCAGCGGCGACGCAGGGCCACGAGCGCCTGCTGCAAAAGCGTCGGTTCGCCAGCGTCGTAGCCGTCGCTGACGATCACGACAGCAGTGCGCGAGTGCAGCAGCTTCGCCGCATGCTGGCGATTGAATTCGTCAAGACTGTCGCCGATGCGCGTGCCGCCCGCCCATCCCTGCGAAAGCAGTTGCAAACGCTCCTGCGAACGCCACGGGTCCGGGTCGCGCAACGCCTGTGCGACGCCCACCAGCCGCGTATGAAAGATGAACGAATGCACGTCGGACACGCGGCCGCTCAACACACGGGCTAGCCGCAGATAAAAGAAGCTGTACAGGCTCATCGAGCGGCTCACGTCCAGCAGCAGCACGATGCGCGGACGCTGACGCCGCTTGCGGCGCCAGCCGAGATCGAGCGGCAGCCCGCCGCGCGACACGCTGCGGCGGATCGTCCAGCCGATGTCGATGATGCGGCCCGCGCTCGCACGGCGTTCGCGGCGCGTCTGGACGCCTTGCAGCCGCTGCACGAAACGGCGCATCGCGTCGTCGATCGCGAAGAGTTCCTCGGGCTGGTTGAGGTGCTGGAAATCCGCATGCGTCAGCGCCGCTTCAGCGGACGCCCCTTCGTTACCGGCGCCGCCGCTCTCCGGCGACGCGTCGCCGCCTTGCGCGGCCAGCGTCAGCGGCGTGCCCGCGCTGGCATCGCGCCAGCCGCTCGCCGCGCTGTCGCGCTCGATCTGCCCCGCGCCGCTCGCGCGTATCTCGCCCAGCTTGCGGCGGTTCGGCGGCAGGAAGTAGGCGTCGAACAGCGCGTCGAAGCGCCGCCATTCTTCGGCGCGGCAACATAGCAGCGCACGCAGGCTCCAGCGCAGCACGAGGCTGTTTAGCTGCCCCATGCGCTGCGCGATCTCCATCGATGCAGCGACGTCGCTGCCCGTCACGTGAAAGCCGTTTTCCCGCAGCCAGCCGGCGAACCCCACGTAGCGCGCGGTGAGCGCCTCTTTGAGGTTCACTCCGGGTGCGAGCGGCGGTTCGGCGGTACGCTCGGCCGCGTAGTCGATCGCGGTCAACATGACGCCACCAGCCTTTCGACAACCGGCCGCGTCAAGCCAGCCTGATCTTCACGCGTCTTCACCAGCGCGGCAAGCGAGTCCATGATCCGCTCGACGCCCGCTTCATCGATCGAGCGCACGCCGAGACGAAGCAGCGCCGCGACCCAATCGAGCGTCTCGGCAAGCCCCGGTTTCTTGCGCAGATCCATTTGCCGAAGCGACTGCACGAATTCGACAATCTGCCGCGCCAATTTTTCAGGCGTTTCCGGTGCGTGGATCCGGACGATCGACAGTTCCTTGTCGAACCCCGGGTAATCGACGTATTGATACAGACAACGCCGGCGCAACGCATCGGAGATTTCGCGCGTACCGTTGGACGTCAGGATCACAAACGGCCGCTCGGTCGCGCGTATCACGCCGAGCTCCGGAATCGACATCTGGAAATCCGACAGCAGTTCGAGCAGGTAGGCTTCGAACGCCTCGTCGGTGCGGTCGATCTCGTCGATCAGCAGCACCGCGGCCGGCGTCGCGGTGAGTGCTTCGAGCAAGGGCCGCTTCAGCAGATAGCGTTCGGAGAAGATGTCCTGTTCCTTGTCGGCGATCGATCGATCGTCCTGCTCCAGCAGCTTGATCGCGAGCAACTGATGCTGATAGTTCCACTCGTAAAGCGCGGAGTGCGCATCAAGGCCTTCATAGCACTGCAAGCGGATCAGCCGCGTTTCCATCAGCCGCGCGAGCGCTTTCGCGACCTCCGTCTTGCCGACGCCCGCCTCGCCTTCCAGCAGCAGCGGCCGCCGCATTTCGGTCATCAGCAACAGCGTCGCGGCGAAGCTGCGCTCGGCAATGAAACCGTGGCGTTCGAGCCGCGCCTGAAGCTCCACGACATCGTTCATACGGTCCGTTGCCATCGCTGCCTCGCAGTCGATTTCACGCGGTCTTGTGGGAGAAGAGCCCACGCAGCCATTCGCGCAACACAGCCCATGCAAGCGCAAGACCGTTCAGCTCCGAATGCGGCGCCGGCGCTTCCGGCACAGCCGCGTCCGGCACGGCCGCATTCGCATTCGCATCGGACGCTTGCGGCTGCAACGCTTGCAGGCGCGCAGCGAAGTTTGCGACGAACTGCTTGAGCATCTGGTCCGCGACCGGCCCCATCAGCCGCGCGCCCAGCGCTGCCGCCTTGCCGCTCATCGTCACTTCGCTCTTTCCGGTCAGTTCGCAGGTCTCGCCGGCTGCCTGCACCGTAGCGGTCAGATCCATCGAGGCCGCCGACGTCCCCGTCGTATCCGCGCCCTTGCCGATCAAATGCAAGCTGCGCGCCGCCGCGTCGAGACTGACCACCTCGATGTCGCCTTTGAACGACATCGTCGCCGGTCCGAGCCGCACGGTGATCGTGCCTTTGTAATGCGTGTCGTCGACACGCTCGGTAATCTTCGCGCCCGGCATACAGCCGGCCACCGTCTCGATGTCCTGCAGCAGCTGCCACGCGTCATCTGCCGTGGCGGCGAGAGGGAAAACCTTTTCAAGTACGACTTTCATTGGATCGTCCTCGTTGCGTCGTCCTCATTGCATCGTCATCCGCCGACCCTAAACGTTGACGCTTCGTTCAGGCCTCGTCAGTCCAAGTGCGCGACATTGCTGCCATACTCGGTATGCGTTGTGCGGCATGTTCATATGCGTGACGCCGAGATGCGCGAACGCATCGACCATGGCCGACGTAAAGCACGGAATCGACCCCACGTGCGGCGACTCGGCCACGCCCTTCGCGCCGATCGGATGATGCGGCGAAGGCGTCACGGTGAAGTCGGTCTCCCAGTGCGGCGTTTCCACCGCCGTCGGCACGAAGTAGTCGAGCAGCGTGCCGCCGAGCAGATTGCCCGCTTCGTCGTACGGCATCTCCTGGCCCATGGCGACCGCAAAACCTTCAGTCAGGCCGCCGTGAATCTGGCCTTCGATGATCATCGGGTTGATGCGCGTGCCGCAGTCGTCGAGCGCGTAGAAGCGGCGCACCTTTGTCTCGCCGGTATAGCGGTTCACGTCCAGCACGCACACATACGCGCCGAATGGAAACGTGAAATTCGGCGGGTCGTAGTAGTCGACCGCCTCGAGTCCCATCTCCATCCCTTCAGGCACGTTGTTGTACGCGGCCCAGGCCACTTCCTTGACGGTCTTGAACTGTTCCGGCGCGCCCTTCAGCACGAAACGGTCGAGGTCGAATTCGACGTCGCCCGGGCTCGCTTCGAGCAGATGCGCGGCGATCCGCCGGGCCTTCTCGCGGATCTTGCGCGACGCGCGCGCGACCGCGGCGCCCGCCACCGGCGTCGAGCGCGAGCCGTACGTACCGAGCCCGTACGGCGCGGTCGACGTATCGCCTTCCTCGACCGTGATCACCGAGGCGGGAATGCCCGCCTCCGACGCGATGATCTGCGCATAGGTAGTCTGATGCCCCTGCCCTTGCGTGATCGTGCCCATGCGCGCAATCGCCGACCCGTCGGGGTGCACGCGGATCTCACACGAATCGAACATGCCGACGCCGAGGATGTCGCACATCTTCGACGGCCCGGCGCCGACGATCTCCGTAAAGTTGACGATGCCGATACCCATCAGCCATTCGGCGTTCGGATCGGCGCGCCGCGCCGCCTGTTCAGCGCGCAATGCCGGATACTCGACGGCATCCAGCACCTTGCGCAGCGCGGGTTCGTAATCGCCCGAATCGTATTCGAGCCCGAGCGGCGTCGTATACGGAAATTGATCCTTGCGGATGAAATTGCGCAAGCGTATTTCGGCTTTGTCGATGCCGAGCTTTTGCGCCAGCACGTCGACCATCCGCTCGATCAGATAGACCGCTTCGGTCACCCTGAACGAGCAGCGATACGCAACGCCACCGGGAAACTTGTTCGTATAAACGCCTTTGACCGACACGAACGCATTCGGTATTGCGTACGAGCCGGTGCAGACGTGGAACATGCCGGCCGGCCATTTCGTCGGGTCCGCGCACGCGTCGAACGCGCCGTGATCCGCGATGACGTTCACGCGCAGCGCCTTGATGCGGCCGTCGTTGTCCGCGGCCAGTTCGCCGGTCATGTGATAGTCGCGTGCAAACGCGGTCGTGCTCAGGTTTTCCGCACGCGATTCGATCCACTTGACGGGCCGCCCCAACACGATCGAAGCAACGATCGACACCACGTAACCCGGATACACGCCGACCTTGTTGCCGAAACCGCCGCCGATATCCGGCGACACGATACGGATCTTCGACTCCGGAATCGACGACAGCAGCCCGACCACCGTACGCACGACATGCGGCGCCTGCGAAGTCAAATAAACGGTCAGGTCGCCGCGCACCTTGTCGAACGACGCGACACAGCCGCAGGTTTCAAGCGGACACGGATGCACGCGCGGGTACCACATGTGCTGCTCGACCGTGACATCCGCGTTCGCGAATACGCGGTCGGTCTTGTCCTTGTCGCCGATATTCCACGTAAAGATGTGATTCGGATGCGTGCGCGCGCCGTGCACGCCGCTTTGCTTGTCGCGAATGTCCTCGCGAATCACCGGCGCATCGGGCGCGAGCGCGGCCAGCGCGTCGACCAGTACCGGCAGTTCCTCGTATTCGACTTCGACGAGTTCCGCGGCATCGGCGGCCACATAGCGGTCGTCGGCGACGACGAACGCGACCTCCTGATTCTGGAAGCAGACTTTCTCGTCGGCGAGCACGGCTTGCACGTCGCCCGCGAGCGTCGGCATCCAATGCAGCTTGAGCGGCTTCAGATCGTCCGCGGTCAGCACGGCATGCACGCCCGGATGAGCGAGCGCGCGCGACTTGTCGATCTTCTTCACGCGCGCATGCGCGTACGGGCTGCGCACCATCACGCCGAACAGCATGCCGGGCATCTTGATGTCGTCGACATAAGTGCCCTTGCCTTGCACGAAACGCGGGTCTTCGCGGCGCTTGCGCGAGCAGCCCATCCCTTCCAGCGCGGCGAGACGGTCGAGATTCGTATCGAGGTTGCCCATCACGATTCTCCCGGCCGTCAGTGCGCATCCGCTGGCATCAGCGGATGCGACGTTTCGACCGCCTCGCCGCGCAGCTTGCGCGCGGCGTACTGCACGGCCTTCACGATGTTCTGATAACCCGTGCAGCGGCACAGATTGCCCGCCATCCAGTACCGGATGTCTGCCTCGCTCGGATCGGGGTTTTCCTGCAGGAGACGGTACGCGCGCGTGAGCATGCCCGGCGTGCAGAAGCCGCACTGCAGCCCGTGCTCCTGGATGAAACCTTCCTGCAGCGCATGCAGTTCGCCGCCTTGTGTAAGACCTGCAAGACCTTCTACCGTCAGCACGTCGGCGCCTTCGGCCTGCACCGTGAGCAGCGTGCACGATTTGACCGACATGCCGTTGAAATCGACCGTGCACGCACCGCAATGCGATGTCTCACAACCGATGTGCGGCCCCGTGTGCAGACATTTCTCGCGCAATGTGTGAATCAGCAGCTCGCGCGGCTCGACGACCACGTCGGTTTCGCTGCCGTTCAGCGTGAACGACACCATGACTTTCCTGTTCATGCGTGTTCTCCCGGGTTCGCTTTCATTGCGTGGTGCGCGACCATGCGGTGCTCAACGCGCGCCGCGTCATCTCGCCCGCCATGGCTGTTTTGTATTCGGCGTCGCCGCGCAGGTCGGCCGCCGGCTCGCAGGCGGCCATCGCAAGCTGCGCGGCTTCGGCGATCGCGGCTTCGTCCAGCGCATGACCGCGCAGCGACCGCTCGGCATCGGTTGCGCGCACCACCGTCTGCGCGACATTCGTCAGAGCAATGCGCACGTCGTCGACCGTCCCGCCGCTCATTCGCAGCGTCACCGCCGTTGCGGCGGTCGCGAAGTCGCCGGTCTTGCGCTTGAGCTTGGCGTAGCAGTAGCCGGTGTCGGCGGCCGGCACAGGAATGCGGATCTCCGTCATGATCTCGCCGGGCTCCAGCAGCGTCATATAGGTGCCGAGAAAAAACCCGTCAGCCGGTACGACACGCGAACCGCTTTCGCTCAACAGAACAAACGATGCATCCAGCGCGATCATCAGCGCAGGATGGTCGTTGCCCGGATCGCCGTGCGACAGGTCGCCGCCGAGCGTGCCGCGATAGCGCACCTGCGGGTCCGCTATCTGCCGCGCGCCTTCGACAATCAACGGACAACGTGCCTGCAGCAGTGTCGAGCGGATCAGATCGCTTTCGGTCGTCATCGCGCCGATGCGGATCTCGTGGCCGGCTTCGGTAATGCCTTTGAGTTCGGCGAGCCTGTTCAGGTCGATCAGATGACCCGGCTCGGCAAAGCGCAGCTTCATCATCGGCAACAGGCTATGGCCGCCGGCCAGCAGCTTCGCCGAATCGCCGTGCTCGTTGAGCAGCGCAAGTGCCTCCGGCAACGTAGTGGGCGCGTGGTAGTCGAATGGACGAGGGATCACACTGGCCTCCTTATTGTCGTTTAGCTGCGAACAAGCTGCGTCACCGGCTTCATCGAGCATTTCACAATGCAACGCAGCAATTCAACGCGATTTCCCCGAGTCACGGATTGGCAGCGCCAACTGCCCGAAGACTTGCGTGAAAATCGGAAAAGACTTACAACGAAGAACCATCGCCGCGGAGCATGGCCAGGCGTTGCCGGTCGCGGCCCGGTGGAGAGACACTTCGCAGCAACCTTCTTGCAGGGACCAGAGTAAGGCGCTAAAGCTCCAGCTCTGGTTCGACAGGAGACCTGGATGAAACCGCTCGAACACGCTTTTCCGGCATCGGCGGAGCCGCACCGCGGCGAGACGTTCCAGCACAAGCTGGAGCAGTTCAATCCGGGGGTCGTCTGGCTCGACGATCAGGGGCGTGTCACCGCGTTCAACGATGTTGCGCTGCAAATCCTCGGCCCGGCAGGCGAGCAATCGCTAGGTGTGACGCAGGACAAGCTGTTCGGTATCGACGTCGTGCAGCTGCATCCCGAGAAAAGCCGCGACAAGCTGCGGTTTCTGCTGCAATCGAAGGACGCGGGAGGCTGTCCTGTGAAATCGCCGCCGCCGGTCGCGATGATGATCAACATTCCTGACCGGATCCTGATGATCAAGGTCTCCAAAATGTCGGACATGGGTGGTGTGTGCGGCACGTGCATGATTTTCTACGACGTGACCGAGTTGACCACCGAACCATCCATGCAGCGTTCCGCGGCGGGCAATGGCAACAGCCCCGCGCCGCGGCGGCTCCTCAAGATTCCGGTGTACCGGAAGAACCGCGTCATCCTGATCGATCTGCAGGAGATCGTGCGCTTTCAGGGCGACGGCCACTACACGACGATCGTCACGAAAGACGATCGCTATCTGTCGAACCTTTCGCTCGCGGACCTCGAACGGCGGCTCGACGACAGCATTTACCTGCGCGTCCATCGCAGTCACATCGTGAGCCTTCCGCATGCGGTCGAACTCGTCAAATCGGACGAAAGCGTGAGCCTCGTGATGGACGATGCGGAGCAGACACCGGTGCCTGTCAGCCGATCGAAAGCAGCGCAATTGAAGGAACTGCTGGGCGTCGTTTAACGCGGCACGAACCACCGTGCCAAGGCTTCAATTCAAAGATGCTGTCGATCTCGACCGGAATGCCCATCGGCAGCGTATAGGCGCCTAACGCACTGCGCGCCGGCAGCTTGATGCATTGCGCGTGGCTAGATGCGCCGGAACGTGCTCCACCGCGCATGTCATATGAAATAGCGATGTGACAATCCAGGGGTTTCAACGCAGGCCGGTATCACGGGCCCGGCAATGCTCATCAAGGGAATAGCCGAATGAAAAGCTGCGTCATGGCTGTCTGCACGATTGCCGTCTGTTCCGCCGCCATCGCCGCGCCTCCGTCTACCAGCGTCGAAGCGCTCAGCACCGAAAAATTCATCGATACGATCGGCATCAACATTCACGTCAACTACACGGACG
>DASXXR010000214.1:0-13652 GCA_036502945.1 Paraburkholderia sp.
CGTTTTCCCAAAGCGCGTCTGCGCTGATCAGCACACGCTCGTTTGCACAGTAGAGCATCAGCGAATGCGGATCGTGGCCGGGGGCGCCGAGCACTTGCCAATCGAGCGCACCCAGTTCGATGTGCATGCCGGGCTCGATCGTGCCGGTGAACGTGAAGCGATCGCAGGTCTGGCCGGTAGCGCGGAACGTCAGGCGCGTTTCGTCCCAGCGGCGCACCACCTCTGTCTCCGACGCCGGAATCAGTGTCCGGCACGGCCACGTCTGCTGCAGCAGCGTATTGCCACCGCAATGATCCGAATGCAGGTGTGTATTGACGATCAGATCGAGCGGCCGCGCGCCGAGCGCGTGGCGCACAAGAGCGACCGTTTGTGGCGCGTGCGTCGCGTAGCCCGTATCGACGAGCGCTGTGCCTGCGTCGTCGGTCAGCAGTACATTGTTCGACGACAGCCAGCCGCGCTCGAAGACGCGAATCGACGCGGGCAGGCGGGTCATTGCGCACCATCCGCGGCGGCGTGATGTAACGGGTTCAGGTCGTTGACGAGCGTCGCGCTGAACGTTTCGCCCACCGTTACCACACGCGGCGCCGCATTCATCGCGACACCGGCCGTTGCGCAATGAGTTCTACGTGCCGGACTTCGATCGCATCCCATATTGCACGCTTCGCTGCGTCGCCGAGCAACGACCACCCGGCGATTTCGTCGATCGTGCGCAGACAGCCGTCGCACCAGCCCGTCGCGTCGTTCATCCGGCACACGTTGATGCATGGCGACGGCACGGGCGTCGCGCCCTGCGAGGGGATCGCGGCGGCCGTCATATGGATTCGCGCAGCGCGACGTCCGCGACGGGTGCGCCGGTCAGCGCGACCAGTTCCTGCGGCGACAGGTTGAACACGGCGTGCGGATGCCCGGCCGCTGCCCACAGGCTGTCGAGCGCAAGCAGATCGGCATCGATTAGCGTAACGGGCGGCGTCGCATGGCCGATCGGGCAGACGCCGCCGATCGCGTAGCCGGTCTTTTCGCGAACGAACTTCGCATCCGCGCGACCGATCGCGCCGACCTGCGCGGCCACTTTATGTTCGTCGACGCGATTGGCGCCGCTTGCCACGACGAGCACCGGCGCGTTGTCGTCGAGGCGGCGAAACAGAATCGACTTGGCAATCTGCGCAACCAGACAGCCGAGGCCCGCAGCGGCTTCGGCCGACGTTTTGCCCGTCTCCGGCAGCATCACGATTCGGCCGGCGTGGCCGCGCTCGCGCAACAGCAGCGCGACGCGGCGCGCCGCGTCGGGTAGCGCGTCGAGATCGCCGGCGATGGGGGGCGTCTGGGGTGAGGCCTGGATGGAAGCGTTGTCTGTCATAGTCGCCGTATTCAGTTCGATGGTTGAGTCACACGCATGGCGTGGGTTCGCTGCGCGCCTTCGCGAGCAGCGCCTTGCCCGCACGCGATACATTCGGCCGCCCGATCGACGTCGAGATGAAGTCGCCGATCGCGACGACCTGCGCAAGATCAACCCCGGTTTCGACGCCGAGGCCGTTCATCAGATAGAGCACGTCTTCGGTGGCGACATTGCCGGTCGCGCCTTTCGCGTACGGGCAGCCGCCGAGCCCCGCCACCGATGCATGAAAGATCTCGATGCCTTCCTGCAGTGCCGCGTAAATGTTGGCAAGCGCCTGGCCGTAGGTGTCGTGGAAATGGCCGGATAGCTGTTCGCGCGGAAACACCTGTGTGACGGCCGAGAATACTGCTTTCGTGCGCTTCGGCGTGCCGACGCCGATGGTGTCGGCAATATCGATCTCGTCGCAGCCAAGCGCGGCAAAACGCTCGACGACGTCGACCACCGACGCGACCGGCACGTCCCCTTGATACGGGCAGCCTAGCGCGCACGACACGCTGCCGCGCACGCGCACGCCTTTCTCCTTTGCCGCCTGTACGACCGGCACGAAGCGCTCGATGCTCTCCGCGATGCTGCAATTGATGTTCTTCTGCGAAAACGCCTCGCTTGCCGCGCCGAAGATCACGATCTCGTCGGCAGCGGCCGCGAGCGCGCCTTCGAGGCCGCGCAGGTTCGGCGTCAACACCGAATAGATCGTGCCCGCGCGGCGTTCGATGCCGGCCATCACGTCGGCGCCGTCGGCCATCTGCGGCACCCATTTCGGCGACACGAACGATGCCGCTTCCACGTTGCGAAGCCCGGCAGCCGACAGCCGGTTGACGAGTTCGATCTTGATGGCCGTCGCAACGAATTCCTTCTCGTTCTGCAAGCCGTCACGCGGGCCGACCTCGACGATCTTCACCGCTTGCGGGATGGCCATGATTGTCTCCTCCTGCCGCGAAGCGGCTTGTCCGTGTATTCAGTATCCGCGCGCGATATCGACGACACCGCTGATCGTTTCGCCACGCGTCAAGGCGGCAATCTTGTGCGCGATCTGCGCAACGCTTTCCGCGCGCAACGTCAGGGCTGAACTGTGCGGCGTGATCGTGATGCGCGGTTCCCGCCAGAACGGATGATCGGCGGGCAGGGGTTCGTTGTTGAACACGTCAAGTGTAGCCGCGGCCACCTGGCCGGTGGCGAGCGCATCCAGCAAGTCCCGTTCGACCAGATGCGCGCCGCGCGCGACATTGATCAGATAGGCGCCGCGCGATAGTTTCGACAGGGTCTGCGTGTTCAATATGTCGCGCGTGTCAGGCGTGTGCGGCAGCAGATTCACCAGCACTTTGACGCCGTCCAGAAACGCGTCGAACTGTGCAGAGCCCGCGTATGTTGCGATGCCGTCGACTTGCCGCGCGCTGCGGCTATAGCCGCGCACCGGCAGGCCGAACGATGCGACTGACTTTGCGACATACGCACCGAGCACGCCGAGGCCCAGCACGCCGACTGTAAACGACTCGCGCGGATGCGGCTCGAGTACATGCCAGCGGCGTTCCGCCTGCAGGCGCTCGTATTCATCGAAGCGCCGCAGGTAACGCAGCACCGCGTGCACCACATACTCGGCCATTTGCGGCGCCATACCGGTGTCTTCGAGGCGCACCAGTTGCGCATTGCGTGGCAGCGTGCCGGGATGCTCGCGCTCGAGCGCAAGAATCGCGTCGACGCCCGCGCCGAGATTGAACACCGCGCGTAGATCGCCGCGGCCCGCCAGCATGTCGCGCGGCGGCCGCCACACGATCGCGAAATCGGCGGGTGCGGCGTCGCCTGGGCGCCATTCGCGCAGATCCGCGTCGGGCAGCGCATGGGTCAGATCGCGGAGCCATTCCGCGGCGTCCGATTGCGTTGTATGGAACAGGATCTTCATGCGGTTGTGCGCGCTGGTTGAACGCGGGCTTTCTGCGGAATGGTCACTTCGCGAACAGCCGGCCGATATCGGCGAACGCCTTGAATTCGAGCGCGTTGCCGCACGGGTCGAGGAAAAACATCGTGGCTTGTTCGCCCACTTCGCCCTTGAAACGGATATGCGGTTCGATGATGAAGCGCGTACCCGCCGCACGCAGCCTGTCGGCGAGCGCATGCCAGTCGTCCATCGTCAGCACGACGCCGAAATGCCGAACCGGCACGTCGTCGCCATCGACTGCATTGACGCCGGCACGGCCTGTTTCGTCGGGCGCAAGGTGAGCGACCAGTTGATGACCGAAGAAATCGAAATCCACCCATTCCGGTGAACTGCGGCCTTCCGGACAGCCGAGCAGGTCGCCATAGAAAGTGCGCGCATTGGCGAGACTGGTGACGGGAAACGCGAGGTGAAACGGCTGCAGCGCGCGAGGCGTTGCGGACGGCGTCTGCGACATGAGCCCACTCCTTTTATAGATAAGCTTCATTCTACTTTTTCGAAGGCATTCGCGCGCGAATCGGCACTGTGCCAATAGCGGTTTATCTGCCGGCACACGCTCGCCCGGCTCGTCCGATATGTAAAGCACGAAAAATTGGTTCGGGTGAACGGGCGCGCGGGCCACAATGATTTCCCGGACTCTGTCAGCGAGGAAAGAATCATGCTTTCGTGCGGAAAATCGACCTGGCCGCCGCGGCTTGTGACCGTGCCGGGGCTGCACGGCAGTGAAGACGCGCATTGGCAAACATGGCTCGAAAGGCAGTTTGCACGCTCATTACGTGTGGAGCAGTCAGACTGGGACGCGCCGAATCTCGTGCGCTGGGCTCAGGCGGTGAACGACTTGCTCGCGGGGGAGCGTGGCCCGTTTGTGCTGGCGGCGCATAGCTTCGGGTGCCTTGCCGCCGCGCACGCGCTGCAACAAGGTGCGGGTGCGACCGGTGTTGTCGGCGTGCTGTTTGTCGCGCCGGCGAGCCCGGCGAAGTTTGCGTTCGCGGGGGCTTTCGACGCACGCCGCCTCGGCGTGCGTTCGATTCTGACAGGCAGCGAGACTGACCCGTGGATGCCGCTTGCCGGCGCTCGCGAATTGGCGCGACGCTTCGGCAGTGCGTTCGTCAATCTTGGAGACGCGGGGCATATCAACACGGCCGCGGGTTTTGGCCCATGGCCGCGCGCGAAATACTTCGTCGATACGCTCGCGCATTGCGCGGCACCGTCGTGGCTTCGCGATGTGTCGTTCGAGCCGGCTTCGCATGTTGCCGCTTAAATGTTGCCGCTTAAATGTGGCCACTTGAATGTGACCACTTAAGCGCCTCGCTGTAGCCGCCGTGCCGGTGACGAGTGAGGAAAGCTTCGTGGACCGCAGGTAGGGAGACCGTGTCGTTCCACGACGAAACGTGCCGCGTCAGAACCAGTGAAATCCCTTCGCGAGGATGGCCGCCAGGCCGATGAGTCCGGTCCACGTGATATGAAAATCAGACCGCTGCGATTTTCTGAGATCCTTGATGTCGCCCCTGAGCAGATCGACGTTCTGCTGCACGTTTTCAAGTGACGTTTCGACTTTGGTGGTACGTGTTTCCATAGCTCTCCCTTCAAATTGACGCAACCGGAGTGAAGGCTTTTCGGTTGCCCGATGGTTCATCGATTTCGAAAACATAGCGTAAATGAATCCTCTCCTAAGCTGTGTCTCTTTTAAGCAGAAAATCGACAGATCAGCTGCCACATTAGCGGCAACGAAGCTCGCTGCCGCACCCTTTTAAAGCGAGCTGTTGAAACTATCGTAAGGGATGCAGAGGGAAATCGGAACTCGGTCGAACGACATAAGCGACCATAAGCGACCATAAGAAAGGCCGCCTCGATCGGGCGGCCTTCGGGTCTTGCGCAGGGTCTTGCGCAGTCATGCGCCGCGCGTGCGGCGCGGCGTCACATGATGTTCAGTTCGGTGCAGGATGGCCGTCGCATTCGTGCTCGCAGCCGCCTCGCGCGTGCGGCATTTGCTGAGCCGCTTCCGCGCGGATGCCGAGGCGCGCCAGCAGCTTACGGTCCGCTTCGGCTTGTGGGTTGCTAGTCGTCAGCAGCTGGTCGCCGTAGAAGATCGAATTCGCGCCCGCGAGGAAACACATCGCCTGCAGTGCTTCGTCCATCTGTTCGCGCCCCGCGGACAGGCGCACCATTGCGCGCGGCATCGTGATCCGCGCAATCGCGATCGTGCGGACAAACTCGAACGGATCGAGCGCTTCCGTGCCGGTCAGCGGCGTGCCTTCCACTTGCACGAGATTGTTGATCGGCACCGATTCCGGATAGGGCTCCATGTTCGCGAGCTGCGCGATCAGTCCCGCGCGTTCGCGGCGCGATTCGCCAAGCCCGACGATGCCGCCGCAGCACACGTTGATGCCCGCGTCGCGCACATGTTCGAGCGTGTCGAGACGGTCCTGATACGTGCGCGTCGAAATGATCTGGCCGTAGAACTCGGGCGACGTATCGAGGTTGTGGTTGTAGTAGTCGAGGCCCGCTTCGCGCAGCCCCTGCGCCTGATGCGCTTCCAGCATGCCGAGCGTCACGCAGGTTTCGAGCCCCATCGCTTTTACGCCGCGGATCATGTCCTTGATCGGCTCGAGATGCCGGTCTTTCGGATTGCGCCATGCGGCGCCCATGCAGAAACGGGTCGCGCCGTTCTCCTTGGCGGTGCGCGCGGCGGCGAGCACGTCGTCGACGGGCATCAGCTTTTCAGCCTTCACGCCCGTCTCGTAGTGCGCCGACTGCGGGCAGTACGCGCAATCCTCTTCGCAGCCGCCCGTCTTGATGGACAGCAGCGTCGACAGTTGCACGGTATTCGGATCGAAATGTTCGCGATGCACCTGCTGCGCTTTAAACAGCAGATCGTTGAGCGGCAGCTCGTATAGCGTCACCACGTCGGCGACGCGCCAGCGCGCTTGCTGCGCGGCGTTCGTCGCGACCGGTTGGGCGGACTCGGCCGGGGGCGTGGCGGTATGGAGTTGAGTCATAGGGTCAATCCTCGTGGATAGATTCGAAAGAGGTTCAGTGCCGCGCGGTGCGCAGCGTCCGTAAAAGGTTGGCGACATCGAGATGCGCCGCCGCCACGTCGGGTGACACCGGCTGCAGATGCGGCACGATGCCGAGCAGCGGCGCGTCGTACTGGCGGTCGAGCCGGTCGCGAATCGCAACGATGTTCTCATCGACGAAGTGCATCGCTGGATCGATGCGGTTTGCCACCCAGCCGGCGAGGCGCAGCCCGCGCGCGGCGATGGCTTCGGCGGTGAGCAGCGCATGGCTGATGCAGCCAAGCCGCATGCCGACGACGAGCACCACCGGCAGGTTCAGCGTGAACGCGAGGTCGGCGGTGTCGTGCGCATCGGTGAGCGGCACGCGAAAACCGCCGACGCCTTCCACGACCACGACGTCCGCGAACAACAGCGCCTGCGCGTGACAATCGACGATGTGCGCGATATCGAGCGAGACCTGTTCGCGGGCGGCGGCGATGTGCGGCGCAGCGGGCTCCTTCAGCAGATACGGCGTGCGAATTGCGGGCGGCAGCAGCACATTGGCGGCGGCATCGAGCTGATCCGCGTCTTCATTGTGCCAGACGCCGTCTTTCTCGACAGCGCCGGCGGCGATTGGTTTCATCGCTGTGGCGCGCAGGCCTTCGCGGATGAAGCCGCGCAGCAGCGCCGCGGACACCAGCGTCTTGCCGATTTCGGTATCGGTGCCGGTGACGAACACAGACAGCGTATCGTTCATGCCGACGCTCCCGCGAGCCCGCTCAAGGCCGCTTCGAGCTGATCGAGATCCGCGTGGGAGTGCGCCGCGGACAGTGAAATGCGCAAACGCGAGGTGCCTTCGGGCACGGTCGGCGGACGGATGGCCGGTACCCACAAGCCGGCGCGGTCGAGTGCGGCGGCGAGGGCGAGCGCCGTATCGTTCGCGCCGATGACGAGCGGCTGCACGGCCGTATGCGAATCCACCGGCAACCACGGTGTGGCTTGCAGCATCGCGCGGGTGCGCTCGATCAGCGTGCGCAGATGCGCCCGGCGCGTCTCGCCTTCGACGCCGCCGATGATGCGCAGGCTCGCCGAAACCGCGTGCGCGACGGCCGGCGTTGAAGCGGTTGTGAAGATGTAGGGACGAGCGCGCTGCACGAGCCATTCGATGACCGTTTCATGTGCGACGACGAACGCGCCGGACACGCCCGCAGCCTTGCCGAGCGTGCCGATCGACACCAGATGCGGCGAGCGCAGCGCTTCCTGCGCGATCGCACCGCGCCCTTGCGGGCCGAGCACGCCGAAGCCGTGCGCATCGTCGACGACGAGCCACGCGCCGTGCTGTTCCGCAAGCGCGAGCAGGCGCGCAAGCGGCGCGATGTCGCCGTCCATGCTGAAGACGCTGTCGGTGACGATCAGCTTGACCGGCGAATCGGACGCATCCAGCATCGCGCTCAGGGCGTCCGCGTCGGCATGCGGATAGACCTGCACGTCGGCACGCGACAACCGTGCGCCGTCGATCAGCGACGCATGATTCAGCGCGTCCGAGAACAGCGTTGTACCGCGGCCGGCGAGCGCGGTCAGCGTCGCGAGATTCGCCATATAGCCGGTGCTGAAGTACAGCGCGCGCGGTGCGTCGCTGAAGCCGCCCGCAAACGCGGCCAGATCGTCTTCAAGCTGCGCATGCGCGCGCGAATGGCCGCCGAGCAGATGCGAGCCGCCGCTGCCGGCGCCATAACGCCGCGCGCCTTCGGCGATCGCGGCGACGAGCAGCGGATGCGCGGCGAGGCCGAGATAGTCGTTGCTTGCAAAGCCGATCACTTCGCGCCCGTCGACTGTCATGTGCGCCGCGCACGGACTATCGGCGATGCGCCGGCGGCGGCGCAGCCCGCGCGCGTTCAGTTCCTCGAGTCCTTCTTCGAGCCTGTCGAGCAACTGCATCAATGTCCCTCCGCGATCGTGGCTTCGAAGGTTTCGCGAGTGCGCGCGGCGAGCAGCGCGAGTTCGGCGTCGTCGAGTACGTAGGGTGGCATCAGATAGACCGTGTCGCCGATCGGGCGCAGCAGCAGTTCGCGTTGCAGTGCGTTCTGAAAGAAGCGGCGCGAGAAGGTTTTCGCCATCTGCGGATCTTCGATGACAGCGTCGAATGCGAAGATTGTTCCGCATTGGCGCAGGTTGCGCACCTTCGCGTGGGCGGCGAGCGGTTCGAGTGCGGCGCGCAGCGTCGCGGATTTCGTTGCGTTGGCGGCGAGCGCGTTGTCGCTCGCGAACAGATCGAGCGTTGCCAGCGCCGCGCGGCACGCGAGCGGATTGCCGGTGTACGAGTGCGAGTGCAGGAAGCCGCGCGTCGTGTCGTCGTCGTAGAAGGCTTCGAAAATCTCGTCGCGCGACAACACGATCGACAGCGGCAGATAGCCGCCGCTGATGCCCTTCGACAGACACATGAAATCCGGCCACACGCCGGCCTGTTCGCTCGCGAAGAATGTGCCGGTGCGCCCGCATCCAACCGCGATCTCATCGGCGATCAGGTGCACACCGTAGCGGTCGCATAGCGCACGCAAGCCGGCGATATACGATGGGTCATGCATCGCCATGCCGGCCGCGCATTGCACAAGCGGCTCGACGATTAGCGCCGCAATGCTTGCGCCGCGTGCTTCGAACAGCGTGTGCACGCTTTTGAGCGCGCGTTGCGCGACGTCAGCGGCGCGCTCGCCTTCGCCCGCGAAGCGTGCGTCGGGCGATGCGACCACGTGCGCATGGCGAATCAGCGGATCGTACGCATCCTTGAAGAGCGCAACGTCGGTTACGCCCAGCGCGCCGATCGTCTCGCCGTGGTAGCTGTTCGCGACGCAGACGAACTCGCGCTTGAAGTCGTAGCCGCGGTTGCGCCAGGTATGAAAGCTCATCTTCAGCGCGATTTCGACCGCGGACGCGCCATCGGACGCGAAGAACGCATGGCCGAGCGTGTTGTGCGTCAGCCCGGCGAGCCGTTCGGCGAGTTCGACCGCGGGCTCGTGCGTGCAGCCGGCGAGCATTGCGTGTTCGAGCGTATCGAGCTGGTCCTTCAACGCCGCGTTGATGCGTGGGTTCGCGTGGCCGAACAGGTTGACCCACCATGAACTGATCGCGTCGAGATAGCGCTGGCCGGCACGGTCGTACAGCCAGGCGCCTTTGCCTCGTGCGACGGGCACGAGCGGCAAACGCTCATGGTGTTTCATCTGGGTGCACGGATGCCATACGGCGCGCAGGCTGCGGGCGACCCAGTCATCGGTTGCGTCGGTTGCTTGAGTTGCTTGCGTATCCAAAAACCACTCCGGAGCATGAACGCATCGTGGCGGCGCGAAGGTTCGGCGCGGCTGCCATGCACGTTCATGCAAATGCTTCAGGTGAATCGGACGGCGGGCGTCCTTCTGACATTCAGCGTACGCAGGACGGGTTGCCCAGCGTATCGCGGGCAGCGGGGCCGGCGCCATTCGTGCCGAATGTGCCGCGTTGCGGGCGCCGCGCAAGCCATGGAGGCTGCGGGCGAGAGCCTTCGACGCGACAGAGGGAGTGAGATTAGCGCGTTATTCGGCGCGATGCACCTGGTGAAAATCGCCCGCCCCGCGTGCGTGGCATAACGTTTTTCGACGTTCGGCGCAGCACGGCGCCGTTTCGCCACGATCGATGGAAATCGACGGAGTTGACGACGGCAAAGTGAGCCACCCGTATGAAGAAAATCTGGGCGGCGGTGGCGGCTTGCGGCATGCATGGCGGTGGGTTGGCGTGCCGAAAGTACCTGGCGCAAAGCGTCGACGTCGGCGCGTCGATGGTATGCGCACGGACGCCGCACGGCGTTCTGCATGGCGAAGTGGAACGGGAGCGGTAGCGGGAACAGCTGAACGAACCGCTCTGCAGTCGGGAAAGGCAGCCCGAAAAGAGCGGGATCAGTTGCGGCTTGCGAGCGCCGGCTTGCTGTCGGCCTTGGCGTTGCCGCCGTTGCCGCCGTTGCCGGCGGTTTGCGTATCGGCGGTGTCTTTCCATACAACCGTGTCGTTTACCGCGTACAGCCGGCACGGATCGCTGCTTTGCTTCTGGCAATTCGCGACGGCGACCTTCATCGGGTCGTCGCCGCCCTCGGCCCACGACCACGCGCCCGACCCGGACACCGCAAACGCGCGGCTCGGATACTGATGCAGGAAGTTACGGTAGCCGTTGCGGCCGGCTTCGTCGACGAACGGCACGGCGTCGGTCGAATCGATGGACGCGAAGTCCGTCGGGTTCGGCTGCGTCGGATCGGCGACCTGATACTGGATGCGCGTCGGCAAACCGGCACGCGCGAGGAAGCTCTCAACCGCAGGCCACCACACGCGCACGCCGTCGTGGTCGCCGACCAGCCGGTGTGCGTCGTTCTTGTACGAGCCGAAATCCACCATCTTCGCGGCCGCGCCATGCGCTGAATAGGCCGAGTACATCTGATCGACGAGGGCTGCCGACCAGATCGAGTCGTTATCGCCGTACAGCCACAGCGACGGTACGCGAGCCTTTTCGCCGTACGTGCCGAACGCGCGCGTCAGATTGCCTTGCCAGTCAGTACAGGCGTCCTGGCGCAGTCCGCCGGAAAAGTTGATCAGCGCGCGCACGCCGGGTGCGGCATCGGTGCCGTACGCGATCGTCGCGAGGCCGCCGTGCGAGGTTCCCGCGACGACGATATGCTGCGCGTCCACATACGGTTGCTTTGACATGAAACTGATGGTCGCGGCGACATCGGCGGCCTGGCTGATGCCGTTGCGCTCGACATCGCAGCCATCCTGCACATAGGTGCCGCCCGACTGCGCGAAGCCCTGGCGGTTCGGCGCAACCACGACATAACCGCGCCGCACGAACTCGCGCGCGAACGATACCGGATCACTGCGCGTTTGGGCCCGCGGATCGCCGTGGATCTTGCCGTGGTTGAAAACGACCATCGGGAACGGACCTGGGCCGTCGGGCTTGTAGATCGTGGTTTCGAGCGTGACCTTGCCGTCGGCGCCGGCAGGAATGCCGATGATCTGTTCGGTGAGGCGGGCCGTGGGCAGATAGTGATCGTCGTCGAGCGCGATGCGCGGCACCTGGGCGCTCGCCAGCGGGCCGCTGTCGGCGTCCGCGGACGACCCGGCGTGCGCGACCGATACGGCAAGCGCTGCGAACGCCGCCACTATCGCACACCCCGTTCGGACTTTCTTGAACATCATCCGCTGCACTCGCCTTGAAGGAACACCTGAATTTCACCTGTTCAGCGCAGATCGCCGAGCTGCCGATCGTGTTCGCGGCAAGCGAACACAAAAAAGCTCTCCTACGTGACGCAGCAGCGCACGCATGCCGATCGAAACCACTCTGAGAGAATCGCCAACCGGTCGGCGCCACCCCCAGACGCCGATGAAGAACGTCGCGCGATGCCCCTGAACATGCCGTCAGCCGTTAAAGCTGAGGAATGTCTGGACATCCTTTGGGGGCGGTATGGCCGCGCCTCCGAGACGGACGTTCAAGACTATGGCTCGATCCTGGCACGACAATTTCCCTTTGTGCAATTCGGTAGAAACCCCTGCGGTATCAATTGCCGATTGCGCAAATGCGTGTGAGGCCTATCGGGGTTAGCTCGGGGCGCGGGGCGGCGAATTTATGTCGTGGCCAGCCAACAAAAATTAGCTTGAAAAATTCCGCTTTTAAAAAGAGGCAGAGGAGATTCCTGGTAAAGCGAAAGAAGTTTGTAATAAATGTTTTGTTAGCGATCGCTCACGTCGCCGTCCACGTATAGCCAGCGCCCGTCGCTCCCGCGCAGAAAGCGGCTCGATTCGTGCAAACGATGGGCGCGACCGTTGACCTTGTACCGCGCGACGAATTCGACTTCGGCATGCGTGTCGTCAACTGCGGCGAAACGGGTGATCTGCAGGCCGAGCCAGCGTGGCGCGTCAGGCGCGGCAGGGTCGGCATCGAGCTCGACGGGGCAGGTTTGCGGTGCCCAGGTTGCGCGCAGATAACGCGCGTCGCCCAGTACATAAGCGCTATAGCGCGAGCGCATCAGGTCGAGCGCGGTGGGCGCGGGCTCGCCGCTGTCGAGGTAGCGGCCGCAGCAATCGGCGAAGCGCGGTGCCTTTGCCGTGTCGCGCCGGTCCGGGGCGGCGCCGCCGCACGGGCATTCGGCGGGCCGTTGCTTCGTTGCTGAATTCGCGTTCATCGATCTCTCAACTCAAACCGCGCTCAAGCCGCGTGCGATCAGGATTTTTTGGATGTCGCTGGTGCCTTCGTAAATCTGGCAGACGCGCACATCGCGGTAAATGCGCTCGACGGGGAAGTCGCTCAGATAGCCGTAGCCGCCGTGAATCTGCAACGCAGCGGAGCAGATCCGTTCAGCCGCTTCCGATGCGAACAGTTTCGCCATCGCCGCTTCGGTCAGACACGGCAGCCCGGCGTCTTTCAGCGCGGCCGCGTGCCAGATCAGCTGCCGCGCCGCTTCGAGCTGCGTCGCCATGTCGGCGAGGCGGAACTGCACGGCCTGATGGTCGAACAGGGGCTGGCCGAAGCTTTCACGTTCTTTGGCGTACGCGAGCGCCGATTCGAACGCGGCGCGCGCCATGCCGACACTTTGCGCCGCGATGCCGATGCGACCGCCCTCGAGCCCCGACAGCGCGATCCGGTAGCCCTCGCCTGCGGCACCGATCCGATTGGCAGCCGGCACGCGGCATTGATCGAATACGATCTGCGCGGTATCCGACGAATGCTGGCCGAGCTTGTCTTCGACGCGCGCGACGACATAACCGGGCGTATCGGTCGGCACAATGAAGGCGCTGATACCGCGCTTGCCAGCGGACTTATCGGTGACGGCCATCACGATCGCGACGTTGCCGTTCTTGCCGCTCGTGATGAACTGCTTCACGCCGTTCAGCACATAAGCGGCACCGCCTTCGGTCAATTCGGCCGTGGTACGTAACGCGGATGCATCGGAGCCCGCCTGGGGTTCGGTCAGGCAAAACGCGCCGAGCATCTCGCCGCGCGCGAGCGGCGTCAGCCAGTCGCGTTTCTGCGCGTCGTTGCCGTAAGTCAGCAGAATGCTGCACACCGGGCAGTTGTTGACGGAGATAGCCGTCGATGTCCCGCCGTCCCCCGCGGCGATCTCTTCGAGAATCAACGCGAGCGCCAGCGCATCCATGCCGGCGCCGCCGTACGCTTCGGGCACCAGCACGCCATAGGCGCCGAGTCCGGCGAGCTGCCGGTGCACGTCGCGCGGAAAGCTGCGCTCGCGGTCCCACGCAGGCGCATACGGCGTGATCGCTTCGCGCACGAAACTACGCAGCGCGTCGCGGACCATCAGGTG
>DASXXR010000215.1:0-6654 GCA_036502945.1 Paraburkholderia sp.
AACTACGACGGCAGCGAAAACGAGCCGGCCATTTTGCCGGCGCGCATACCCAATCTGCTGATCAACGGCTCGTCCGGCATCGCGGTGGGGATGGCGACCAACATTCCGCCGCACAATCTGAATGAGATCGTCGACGCCTGCCACCATCTGCTGAAAAATCCGGACGCGACCATCGATGAACTGATCGAGATCGTTCCCGCCCCGGATTTCCCGACGGCCGGCATCATCTACGGCGTCACCGGCGTGCGCGACGGCTATCGCACCGGGCGCGGCCGTGTGGTGATGCGCGCGCTCACGCACTTCGAGGAAATCGACCGCGGCCAGCGGATGGCGATTATCGTCGACGAACTGCCTTATCAGGTGAACAAGCGCTCGCTGCTCGAGCGGATCGCCGAACTCGTCAACGAGAAGAAGCTGGAAGGCATTTCCGATATCCGCGACGAATCCGACAAGAGCGGCATGCGCGTCGTGATCGAGCTGAAGCGCGGCGAAGTGCCTGAGGTGATCCTCAACAATCTGTATAAGTCGACGCAACTGCAGGACACCTTCGGCATGAACATGGTCGCGCTCGTCGACGGCCAGCCGAAGCTGTTGAATCTGAAGGAAATGCTCACGCATTTCCTGTCGCATCGCCGCGAAGTGCTGACGCGGCGCACCGTCTACGAATTGCGCAAGGCGCGCGAGCGCGGCCACGTGCTCGAAGGTCTGGCGGTTGCGCTCGCCAATATCGACGAATTCATCAGCATCATCAAGGCGGCGCCGACGCCGCCGATCGCGAAGCAGGAGTTGATGGCCCGTTCGTGGGATTCGTCGCTCGTGCGCGAAATGCTGCAGCGTGCGGAATCCGAAAACGCGACGATGGG
Source organism: Paraburkholderia sp. (assembly GCA_036502945.1). GTDB lineage: Bacteria > Pseudomonadota > Gammaproteobacteria > Burkholderiales > Burkholderiaceae > Paraburkholderia. Next base: position 864 of record DASXXR010000215.1, read on the forward strand.
TGGCCGGGAAGCGTACCGCCCGGACGGGCTCTCCGCGGCGTTCGGGATGCAAGGCGATGGGCTCTACCATCTGTCGGACACGCAGGCGCAGGAAATTCTGCAAATGCGCCTGCAGCGGCTGACTGGGCTCGAGCAGGACAAGATCATCGGGGAGTACCGCGAAGTGATGACGCAGATTGCCGACCTGCTCGACATTCTGGCGCGCCCCGAGCGGATTTCTTCCATCATCACCGACGAACTCACCTCGATCAAGAGCGAATTTGGCGATAACCGCCGTTCGAAGATCGAGATGAACGCAACCGAGCTGAACACCGAAGACCTGATCACGCCGCAAGACATGGTCGTCACGATGTCACACACGGGTTACGTGAAATCGCAGCCGTTGTCCGAATATCGCGCGCAGAAGCGCGGAGGTCGCGGCAAGCAGGCGACGTCGATGAAGGAAGACGACTGGATCGACTCGCTCTTCATCGCGAACACGCACGACCACATCCTGTGCTTCTCGAATCGCGGCCGTGTCTACTGGGTGAAGGTCTACGAAGTGCCGCAAGGTTCGCGCAATTCGCGTGGCCGGCCGATCGTCAACATGTTCCCGCTGCACGATGGCGAGAAGATCACGGTGGTGCTGCCGATCAAGGAATTCTCGGCTGACAAGTATGTATTCATGGCCACCGCGCTCGGCACCGTCAAGAAGACGCCGCTCGAGGCATTCAGCCGGCCGCTGCGCAAGGGGATCATCGCGGTCGGCCTTGACGACGGCGACTACCTGATCGGTGCGGCAATCACCGACGGTGAGCACGACGTGATGCTGTTCTCCGATTCGGGCAAAGCGGTCCGTTTCGACGAAAACGACGTCCGTCCGATGGGTCGCGAGGCGCGTGGCGTGCGCGGCATGCAGCTCGACGACGGCCAGCAGGTCATCGCGCTCCTCGTGGCCGGCGATGAAAAGCAGTCGGTGCTGACAGCGACCGAAAACGGCTACGGCAAGCGCACGCCGATCACCGAGTACACGCGCCACGGGCGCGGCACAAAGGGCATGATCGCGATCCAGACCTCCGAGCGTAATGGCAAGGTCGTCGCTGCGACGCTGGCCGAGCCGGACGCCCAGATCATGCTGATCACGGATACGGGCGTGCTGATCCGCACGCGGGTGTCGGAGATCCGTGAAATGGGGCGTGCGACGCAAGGTGTTACACTCATCAGCCTTGATCAAGGCACCAAGCTTTCCGGTCTGCAGCAGATTGCCGAAGCGGAAGCCGACGTCGATGGCGACGCCGAAGGTCCAGCCGATGACGGCGCCGAAAACGGCGCCGATGGTCAGAACGGTGACGGCGGGGCAGCCTGATCTGCGTCGCTGCTTTTCAGGTAACGAGTGATAGCCGCGTGGACTTGAACCGCTGCATCGAATCGGTGTGCGGTCCGTGCGGCGGGCATTTGAACTAATTTCTCTCAGGGAGTAATGATGCAAAAACGATTCAAACAGTTGATGTTGCTGGCTGCTTTCGTACCGACCTTCGCGATGGCGCAAGCACTTCAAACTCAACAACCGGCTCCTGCAGCAGCGGCTACCGCCGCCGCGCCGGTGGATCCGGCGAAGCAGGCCGCGATCAAGGATCTGCTTGACGCGATCGACGCGCAAAAGCTCGTCGGCGCAATCGGCAACAGCGCGCAAATGCAAGCGAAGCAACTGGTCCCGGCCATCCTGTCGGATGCGCTTTCGGAAAACAAGTCGTTGACCGACAAGCAAAAGCAGGCTTCCGTCCCGACGCTGCAAAAGAACACCGTGCCGAAGCTGGTTGACTCGGCAGGCCAGGTGTTCGCAACGGATTCGTTCCGCCAGGACGCGATGCAGGCTCAGTACGACGCGTATGCGAAGTATTACAGCGTGCAGGAAATCAAGGACCTGACCGCGTTCTACAAGAGCCCGACGGGCCGCAAGTTCATCCAGGTGCAAGACCAGGTGGGCCGCGACGTTGTGAATGGTCTGATGCAGAAGTACATGCCGCAATCGATCAAGGCAACGCGTGATCAGGCGGACAAGGAAGTCGCTTCGGTCAAGCCGGGCAAGTAAGTGGCGAGATCTGGCGCCGTAGGCATCCGCGTTGGCGGGTTCCCGGCGTCGATGCGATAATGGCCGTTTGCGCGCATGCGCAAACGGCCATTTAGTTTTTTGGGCGCGAGTCCGGTACCCTCCGCGCGCCTGTTTCCGGGATTCTCACGATGCGCGTCTTCAATTTCTCCGCCGGCCCCGCGGCTTTGCCCGAAGAAGTGCTGCGTCAGGCGGCTGACGAAATGCTCGACTGTCGCGGCAGCGGCATGAGCGTGATGGAAATGAGCCATCGCGGCAAAGAATTCATGTCGATTCACGAAGAGGCGCTGCTTGATCTGCGCGGATTGCTCGACGTGCCGTCTAGCCACCGGATCCTGTTTCTGCAAGGCGGCGGCCTCGGTGAAAACGCGATCGTGCCGCTGAACCTGTTCGGTTCGAAGGCGCGGGCGGATTTCGTCATTACCGGTTCCTGGTCGCAGAAGTCGTGCAACGAAGCGAAGAAGTACGGTGCCGTGCATATCGCGGCGAACGGCGAGACCGCCGATGGTTTCACGCGCGCGCCGTCCCGCGTCGAATGGCAATTGTCGGAAGATCCGGCTTACGTGCACCTGTGCACGAACGAGACGATCCACGGCGTCGAGACGTTCGAGATTCCCGACCTTGGCGACCTTCCGCTCGTCGCCGATGCGTCGTCGCATCTGCTGTCGCGCCCGATGGATGTCGCGAAGTACGGTGTCCTGTACGCCGGCGCGCAGAAGAACATCGGCATGGCGGGCGTGACGGTTGTGATCGTGCGCGAGGATCTGCTTGACCGCGCGATGCCCGTGTGTCCGTCGGCGTTCGAATGGAAAACGGTCGCCGCGAACAATTCGATGTACAACACGCCGCCCACGTACGCGATCTATATCGCCGGGCTCGTGTTCAAGTGGCTGAAGAAGCAGGGCGGCCTCGCCGCAATGGAAGCGCGCAATGTCGAGAAAGCGAAACTGCTGTACGACACGATCGATGCAAGCCGCTTCTATCTGGGCAAGGTCGAGCGCGCGGTGCGGTCGCGGATGAACGTTCCGTTCTTCCTCGCCGACGAAGCGCGCAACGAAGAGTTCCTGGCCGGCGCGAAAGCGCGCGGGCTGGTGCAGCTGAAGGGCCACAAGTCCGTCGGCGGCATGCGGGCGTCGATTTACAACGCGGTGCCGCTCGAAGGCGTCAAAGCGCTTGTCGAGTACATGAGGGAATTCGAACGGCGTAGCGCCTGACCGGCAACGGTTTCAGCACACGCATTTTTTTCGCGCATTTTTTCGGCGCTTTCCCCCCGATATGGCCGTTACCAGCATGGACGACGAACTTAACTCCCAACTCAAGCCGCTGCGCGAGCGCATCGACGCGATCGACACGCAGCTCATCGCACTGCTCAATCAACGGGCGGTGGTCGCGCTCGAAGTGGGCGAGGTGAAGAAGCATTTCAACGCGCCGGTGTTTCGCCCGGAACGCGAACTCCAGGTGATCGCGCGGCTGCAGACGCTGAGCGACGGCCCGCTCGTCGACGCACACATCAGCGCGATCTGGCGCGAGATCATGGCCGCGAGCCGCGCGCTGGAAAAGAACATTCAGGTCGCGTTCCTCGGGCCGGTTGGCACGTACAGCGAGCAGGCGATGCTCGAGTACTTCGGTCAGTCGATCGAAGGGCTGCCGTGTCCGTCGATCGACGAAGTGTTTCGTTCGGTCGAGGCGGGCGCCGCGGAATTCGGCGTCGTGCCGATCGAGAATTCAAGCGAAGGCGCGGTGTCGCGCACGCTCGATCTGCTGCTGGAGACGCAACTGCTGATCGGCGGCGAGCTCGCACTGCCGATTCACCACAATCTGCTGACACACGGCGGCGACCTCGCCGGCGTGACGCGTGTGTGCGCGCACCCGCAGGCGCTCGCGCAATGCCAGCGCTGGCTTGCGACGCATGCGCCGCACCTCGAGCGGCAGGCGGTGTCGAGCAGTGCCGAAGGCGCGCGGCTTGCCGCTGAAGACCCGAGCGTCGCAGCCATCGCCGGCGACCGCGCGGCGACCCAATACGGCTTGCAGATCGCGTATTCGCTGATCCAGGACGACCCGCACAACCGCACGCGCTTCGTGATGATCGGCAAAGAGCCGACGGGCCCGAGCGGGTACGACAAGACGTCGCTGATCGTCTCGGTGGCGAACCAGCCGGGGGCGATGTTCAAGCTGCTCGAGCCGCTCGCGCGCCACGGCGTATCGATGACGCGCTTCGAATCGCGTCCGGCGCGCGTCGGCACATGGGAGTACTACTTCTATATCGATCTCGAAGGCCATCGCGACGACGCGCCCGTTTCAGCCGCGCTCGCCGAACTGGATCAGAAAGCGGCCCTCCTGAAGATTCTCGGCTCGTATCCGCGCGCCCGCTGACCGCGCTGCTACGGAGCCCCGCAAGCCATGCAAATAGACAGACAATCGTCGCCCGGAGATATCCATGACTAAGCAATACGGTCCTTCCTATGTGCGCGCCATTGCGCCTTATGTCGCCGGCAAGCCGATTTCGGAAGTGGCCCGCCAGTTCGGGCTTGACGAAGCGCGCATCGTGAAGCTCGCATCGAACGAGAATCCGCTCGGCATGCCGGAATCCGCGCAGCGCGCGATGGCGCAAGCAGCGAGCGAACTGGGCCGCTATCCGGACTCGAACGCATTCGAGCTGAAGGCGGCGCTGTCCGCACACTACGGCGTGCCCGCCGATTGGATCACGCTCGGCAACGGCAGCAACGACATCCTCGAGATCGCCGCGCATGCGATCGTCGAAAAAAGCCAGTCGGTTATTTATTCGCAGTACGCATTCGCGATCTACGCGCTCGCGACGCAAGGTGTCGGCGCACGCTCGATCGTCGTGCCGGCGACGCACTACGGCCACGATCTGGACGCGATGCTCGCGGCGATTGCCGACGATACGCGCCTCATCTTCGTTGCCAACCCGAACAATCCGACCGGCACGTTCGTCGACGGCCCGACGCTCGACGCGTTTCTCGCGAAAGTGCCGCCGCATGTCGTCGTCGTGCTGGACGAGGCTTACACCGAATACCTCGCGGCGGACAAGCGTTATGACTCAATCGGTTGGGTCCGTCGCTATCCGAATCTGCTCGTCTCGCGGACGTTTTCGAAGGCATTTGGCCTTGCCGGTCTGCGCATCGGCTTCGCGATTGCGCAACCCGAACTGACCGATCTGCTGAACCGCCTGCGTCAGCCTTTCAATGTGAACACGCTCGCCCAGGCGGCCGCGGTCGCCGCGCTGAACGATAAGCCGTTCGTCGAAAAGAGCGCCGCGCTGAACGCGCAGGGCTATCGCCGCATGACGGAAGCCTTCGACAAGCTCGGTCTCGAATATCTGCCGTCGCACGGCAACTTCGTGCTGGTGCGCGTCGGCAACGACGCCAACGCCGGCGATCGCGTCAATCTGGAACTGCTGAAGCAGGGCATCATCGTGCGGCCGGTCGGCAGTTACGGGTTGCCGCAGTGGCTGCGTGTCACGATCGGCCTTCCCGAAGAAAACGACGCGTTTCTCGCGGCGCTCGAAAAGACGCTTGCAACCGTCTGAGTGCTTCACTTCGATCCGCGCGCCAGCCTGATCTTTTGGCGTGCTTTTTATGTGACATCAAGTGGCTGCGTTCTCTTTTGACAAACTGGTGATCATGGGTGTCGGGCTGATCGGCGGCTCGCTGGCGCGTGCATTGCGCGAGCGCGGCGACG
>DASXXR010000216.1:0-2840 GCA_036502945.1 Paraburkholderia sp.
GCGTCGTTGGCGCGGCGCAAGCCGGCAAGCCCGCAGCGCAACCCCAGCCGCTATGTGAGCCGCACGAACAGCTTCGTCGTCGCGTTTACGTTTGTGCGCTCCGCCGTGGTGATGGCGATCGCCGGCTGGTTCTGGATCGCGACCGATTGGCCCAGCGGCGGTCTCGCGGTGATCGGCGCAGCGCTCGCGTGCGCGCTGACCTCGACTACGCCGAACGCGACGAAAATGGCCGTGCAGATGGCGGTCGGCGCCGTGTTCGCGACCATGACCGGCTACCTTTTCACATGCTACGTGTATCCCAACATCGATGGTTTCCCGCTGCTTTGCACGACGCTCGCACCGGTGCTCGCGCTCGGCGCGTTCATCGCGACGCGCAAGCACGCCGCGGGATACGGCATCGGCTTTTCCGTGTTCTTCTGCCTGCTCGCCGGGCCCGACAACGTCGTCACCTATACACCGGATCTGCTCATCAACAACGGCATCGCGCTCACTGCGTCGATGTTGCTCGCGGCGATCGCCTTCGCGGTGGTTTTTCCAGCCGACATGCCGTGGCTCATCGAGCGGATCATGGGCGACTTGCGTGCGCAAGCCGTGTGCGCATGCAGAGACGACTTGCCGGGACTCAATCAGCGTTTCCAGTCGAGCACGCACGACCTGACTTCGCAGTTGCGCATGCTATTGACGCGGCGCTCCCGGCGCCGCCGGGACGCTTTGCGCTGGATGCTCGCCACACTCGAGGTCGGTCACGCTGTGATCGATCTGCGCAACGAAACGGCGCGCGCCGCCTATGCGCACGTCCTCCATCCACGCTGGAACAGCGCCATCGAGCGCACCTGCGACGACCTCGCGCAGCTCTTCGAGCGACCCGGCACGCGAGCGCTCGAACGCGCGCTCAACTCCGTGCGCTCGGCCACGTGGATTGCGCAGGACCTGCTGCAAACAGTCCATGCGGATCGCGACAGGCGCCACGACCTGCAGCGCATCCTGAGTTGTCTGCACTTCATCCGCACCGCGCTGCTCGACAAGGACGCGCCGTTCAACACGCGTTGAGCGATGCGCTTGGCTCCGGTCGTGCGGGCCGATCCCGTCGATCCTTCTGCCAGATGGAAAGATCACTTCCGGACAGCCCCGTTTATCCGCGTAGGTGGCAGCCCTATAGTTTCACCACTGCCACGCAGTCACCGTAAGTCCTGGAGAACGAAATGAAAGTGTTGAAGATTGTCCTGATTGCCTGCTCTTTGTCCGCTGCCGTCGCTCATGCACAAACGGCGCCGTCCGCACCGGAGCAACAGGTTGCCCAAGCGAATGCGCAGCGCGCAGACAACGTCGCCGCACAAGGCCGCATTGCGGCGCCGAAGGCCAAAGCCGAAGAGTGCGTCGGCCCTGTGAGCTTCTGCAACATTTATTTCGGCAGCTAAGCAGCGCCACGCGCAACACCTGAAGGACGAGCAAGACCTGTCGCGAGCACGGTGCACGCGATGAAACACCTGACCGCGACGCCGTCCCATTGAGACGCCGCGGGCGGGTGTGACGATCTGGCTACTGATCGAAGCACACCGCAGACGTGCGCACCAGGTAGACTGACCGATGACTATGGAGAGACTCAGTTTCATGTACGAAGACCGGATTCGTTGTGCCGCGTTGCGCGGAAAAATCACCTCAGCCGCCGAAGCGGCGCTTCTGATTCAGGACGGCATGCGCGTCGGCGCCAGCGGCTTTACGCGCGCGGGCGACGCGAAGGCCGTCCCGGTTGCGCTTGCAGAGCGGGCGCGTCAGGAAGGCAAACCGCTGCGCATCACGTTGATGACGGGCGCATCGCTCGGTCACGACGTGGACCGCATGCTCACCGAGGCGCACGTGCTCGCGCGCCGTCTGCCGTTCCAGGTGGACAAGACCTTGCGCGACGCGATTAATCGCGGCGAAGTCATGTTCGTCGATCAGCATCTGTCCGAAACCGTCGAGATGTTGCGCGCGAACCAGCTCGGCAAACTCGACATCGCGATTATCGAAGCCACTGCGATCACCGAGACCGGCGGCATTGTGCCGACCACCTCGGTCGGCAATTCGGCCAGCTTCGCGATTCTCGCCGACAAGGTGATCGTCGAAATCAATCTTGCGCAGCCGCTCGCTCTCGAAGGGCTGCACGACATCTGGATTCCGGGCCGCAGGCCGAACCGCGAGCCGCTGCCGATCGTTCGTGCGCAAGACCGCATCGGCACGCCGGCCATCGAGATTCCGCTCGAGAAAATCGCGGCGATCGTCATCACCAATATGGCCGACAGTTCGTCGACGGTGCTGCCGGCGGACCAGGAGACCGAGTTGATCGCCGGCCATCTGATCGAATTTTTCCAGCACGAAGTGTCGCGCGGCCGCATGCCTGCGCGTTTGCCGCCGTTGCAGGCGGGCATCGGCACGATTGCGAACGCGGTGCTGGCCGGCTTCGTCGATTCGCCTTTCGACGCGTTCGAAATTTACTCAGAAGTACTGCAGGATTCGACCTTCGATCTGATGGACGCCGGCAAGGTGACGTTCGCCTCGGGTGCGTCGATCACGTTGTCGGCCGCGCGTCAGGCGCAGGTGTTCGGCGAACTCGAACGCTATCGCGACCGTCTCGTGCTGCGCCCACAGGAAGTCAGCAACCATCCCGAAGTGATTCGGCGGCTCGGTCTGATCGCGCTGAACACCGCGCTCGAATTCGACATCTACGGCAACGTGAATTCGACGCACGTCGGCGGCACGCACATGATGAACGGCATCGGCGGGTCGGGAGATTTCGCGCGCAATGCTTCGTGCGCGATCTTTGCGACGAAATCGGTGGCGAAAGACGGACGCATCTCGAG
>DASXXR010000217.1:0-2145 GCA_036502945.1 Paraburkholderia sp.
CGCCGCAGCTTCGAAAAAAGCCAGCGCGCGCGGATCGTTCGTGAACGCGGTGTTGATGCGAATCCACGGGCTCGTCTCGGCGTTCGGGCGGAAGTGGCTGCCCGGCGCAACGGTCACGCCGAGTGGCGCGCCGCACTCGACGAACGCGTGCGAATCGTCGACATGCGGCACGCGCGCCCACACGAAGTTGCCGCCGAGCGGTCTCTCGAACACCTGCCAGCCCGCGTCTTCGAGCGTCTGCACGGCGCCGCCGAGCGCCTCGCGCGCGCGGCGGCGCAGTCGTTCGAGGTGCTTGCGATACACGCCGCGCTCGAGCAGCGCGACCGTCACGGCTTCCACAAAGCGCGAGCCGCCGATGCTCGTCAGCATCTTGATGTCGGTGAGGTCGTTGATGATCCTGCGGCTTGCGATCGTATAGCCGATCCGCAACGACGACGACAACGTCTTCGACAACCCACCGATGTAGATCACATGTTCGAGCTGATCGAGCGTCGCGAGGCGATCGGTCGGCTCTGCCTGGAAGTCGGCAAAGATGTCGTCTTCGACGATCGTGAAGCCGTGCTCCCGCGCGAATTGCAGCAGACGGAACGCGACGTGCGGTGCGACGGTCGTGCCGGTCGGATTGTGGAAGACCGTATTGATGAAAAAGAGCTTCGGCCGATGCTGCCGCAATTGGGCCTCCAGTACGTCGAGGTCCGGGCCGCTGCGTGTGCGCGGTATGCCGACGAGCTTGACGCCGTGCAGCTTCAGGAGGCCGAACAGATTGTAGTAGCCGGGGTCTTCGACGAATATCGTGTCGCCGGCCTGCAGCATGTAGCGCATCAGCAGATCGAGCGCCTGGCTCGCGCCGTTCGTCACGAGGATCTGTGCGATGTCGACTTCCATGCCGAGTAGCGCGGCCCGGCTCTGCAGATGCTCGCGCAGTGCGATGCCGCCGCGCGGTGTCGAGTACTCGACGAGATCGGCTGGGTCGGTCCGCGACACATGGCGGATCGCTTGCGCGAGGCTGTCCATGTCGTGCCACGATTCCGGGATGAACCCGCTGCCGAGCTTCAGCGCCTCGCCCGGATGGTTGAACTGCTGCAGGATGTGAAACGATTCCCCCTCGGCGCGCCGAGGGTCCGACGTGCCCTGGCCTGCGCCCGCGGCGCGATGGCGTTCGGCGACGTAGAAGCCCGAGCCGTGCCGCGAGTCGATATAGCCGAGCGACACGAGCCGGTCATAGGCTTCGATCACGGGGAAGCGGCTGATGTCGTAGTCGGCGGCAAATTGCCGGATCGACGGCAGTTTCGTGCCGGCGTGCGCGGTGCGCGAACGGATCCACTGCTGCACCGCGTGGACGATCTGTTCGGTGAGAGGCACGCCGCTGTCGCGATCGAGTTCGATGTCGAGTTTCATGCGGCTGTCCTGGCCAGGTGTTCGCGTTCCGGAAAGTGTCAGTTTTTTCGCCTGCACAGTTCCGTTGAAAGTGTTCGGTACTGTGCATGTGAGTTGCCTCATCGTACGTCAATAATGTACCCATCGAAAAGCCCAGCAAGGAGCGTTGCGATGCGCGAAATCCGTACCTTCGAACTCGAACACGGCGAGCCGGCCACCGCCTGGCGTGTCGCGCGGCCGCTCGTTCTGAATGTTACGTCCGGCGAGGTCTGGTTGACCGTCGAAGGCGACGACGCAGATTACTGGCTCGCCGCGGGCGAGTCGTTCAAGCTGCCGCGCGGCGCACGCGCGTGGTTGAGCGCAGGGCGGCAGTGCGCGCGGGTCGCATTGACGTTCGCCCGCGGCCAGGGCGAAGGCGTGCTGCCGGTGACGCGGTCGTCCGCGTGGAATTGGGTGCCGCGCTGGCTGCTCGCGGGGTGATCCAGCTTGAGCGCGCTTAAACTTCACCCAAGCCCGCTCGAGCCCCACCCAAGCCCCGCTCAAGCCGGCTACTTGCGCAACTCGGCGACGAAGTCGTAGTAGTCGTTGCGGCAGTATGTATCGGTCAATTCGATCGCGCGCTGATCCGCTGTATAGCCGACCCGCGTGATCAGCAGCAGCGCGTCGTTCGGCGCGATGCTCATCTGCTGTGCGATTTCTTCGCTCGCATTGACCGCGCGAAAATGCTGCAGCGCGCGGACGATCGCGAGGCCGCGATGTTCGAGATAC
>DASXXR010000218.1:0-5660 GCA_036502945.1 Paraburkholderia sp.
CAACCATTTCGGCATCATCGGCCCGATTCCGCGCGACGAGTTCAAACCGGAGAACATCCGCAGGAAGATCGAAGCGAATCCGTTTGCGCGTGAAGCGCTCGCGAAGAATCCGAGCCTGAAACCGCGCATCCTGACGATCACACAAAGCACGTACGACGGCGTGATCTACAACGTCGAAATGATCAAGGACCTGCTGGGCGATTTGCTCGACACGCTGCACTTCGACGAAGCGTGGCTGCCGCACGCCGAGTTTCATGAGTTCTATCAGGACATGCACGCGATCGGCGCGGGCCGACCGCGCACCGGCGCGCTGGTGTTCGCGACGCACTCGACGCACAAGCTGCTCGCCGGCATTTCACAGGCGTCACAGATTCTCGTGCAGGACTCGGAGAACAGCACGTTCGACCGCCATCGCTTCAACGAAGCGTATCTGATGCATACGTCGACGAGCCCGCAGTACGCGATCATCGCGTCGTGCGACGTCGCCGCGGCGATGATGGAGGCGCCGGGCGGCCCGGCGCTAGTCGAGGAATCGATTGCCGAAGCGCTCGATTTCCGCCGCGCGATGCGCAAGGTCGACGACGAATTCGGCGCCGACTGGTTCTTCAAGGTCTGGGGCCCGGTAGAACTCGCGGAAGAAGGCATCGGCTCGCGCGAAGACTGGATGCTGCGGCCGAACGACCGCTGGCACGGCTTCGGCGCGCTGGCCGAAAACTTCAACATGCTCGACCCGATCAAGGCGACGATCATCACGCCGGGGCTCGATGTGGACGGCGAGTTCGGCGAGACCGGCATTCCGGCGGCGATCGTCACGAAGTACCTGGCCGAACACGGGATCATCGTCGAGAAGACCGGGCTGTATTCGTTCTTCATCATGTTCACGATCGGCATTACGAAGGGCCGCTGGAACTCGATGGTGACCGAGCTGCAGCAGTTCAAGGACGATTACGACAGCAACCAGCCGCTGTGGCGCGTGCTGCCGGAATTCATCGCGCAGCATCCGTCGTACGAGCGGATCGGCTTGCGCGATCTGTGCGAGCAGATTCATGGCGTCTATCGCGCGAACGACATCGCGCGCCTGACGACCGAGATGTACCTGTCGAGCATGGAGCCGGCGATGAAGCCTTCCGACGCGTTCGCGAAGCTTGCGCACCGCGAGGTCGACCGGGTGCCGATCGACGAACTGGAAGGCCGCGTGACGTCGATTCTGCTGACGCCGTATCCGCCGGGTATTCCGTTGCTGATTCCAGGCGAACGCTTCAACAAGACGATCGTCAACTATCTGCGTTTTGCGCGCGGGTTCAACGAGCGCTTCCCGGGCTTTCATACGGATATTCACGGCCTTGTCGGCGAGATGATCAACGGCCGGATCGAGTATTTCGTCGATTGCGTGCGCGGCTGATGATGAAAAGCGTGACGCTGGTGGCCGCGCTGGCGCGCGGGGTCTTCGCCTGCGCGCTGGCGGCGATGCTCGTGGCCGGATCGGTCGCGGCGCGCGCGGAGGTGGCCGCTGCGGATCCGATCGATGCGTCGATGCGGACTTGTCTCGCGCGGGCGGATATGTCGTCGACGGCGGGCCAGGTGCAGTGCATGGAGACGGCGCGGCTCGCGTGGCAGGCATCCGTCGATCAGTCGTTCCAGCAGGTGCTCGCGAAAGTGCCGGCTGCGCAGCGCGCGAAATGGGACGAGAGTCAGCGGCGCTGGAAGGCGTGGCGCGAAGCGGACAGCAAGTTGCTGGCCGCCGTGATCGCGACGACGCACGGCACGCGGTATGTGCTTTCGGAAGCCGATATGCAATTGCAGCCGGTGCGCGATCGCGCGCTTGTGTTGCGCAGTGTGGCCGCGAAGACCGGCGGCGTGGATCCGCTGCCGCGCTTGCGCGCGTGTTCCGCCGATGCGCAATGCGTGCACGCGAACGCCGATATGAATCGCTACTACTGGAGACTGCGGCAGAAGATGCCACCGCATTCGCGAGCGATTCTGATGCGCGCGCAACGGGCGTGGGTCGCCTATCGCGATGCGACTGTGACGCTGGGCAGTGCGCTTGAACGCGTCGACTTGATTGGGGCGCGCGTGGCTACACTGAAGAAGCTGGCGGATACGGCGGACAACGATTGACGATCAGGTTATTGCTGGCAGGACCAACGTCGGCAGCCTTTGCTCCAACCGCGCCGGACTTCCAAAATGCATTTGGCGACCCGCAACCGCTGCCGCTGCCGCTGCCGCTAAAAGATGTCTTGCCTTAAGAGGCGCCATCTTCACTATCCTCTTCACGGGCAACAGACGAAGCGGCCAGCTTCGTCGATCGCGCAGCCCCCTTCAAACCCCTTTCTTCGATGCGTCCGACGGTTTGCGCCAGCGCTTTCAGCTTGCAAACAATTTCCATGATCGACAGTCCAGCGAAAGCGTGGCCGGGCCTTTGCTAAGCGAAGCGAAGCGGACGTTCGTCGGGCGAAGTTCTTGAGCAGCGTATGCACCGCTCGCCTCGACCCCTAAGTTAGTATTATCGGCGACGCTGTGGTGAGCCGTTGCCGCGTGAGTCAAGCGACGGTATCCGGCCCGACCATGCAAGCGTAAGCGGTGAGTAGCATCCAAACACCTCACTTACGAGTGCTTGCATGAGCACTCTCGGAACAGAGCGGAAACATGAGCAGAGAAAGAGTACCTGCAGGACCCTATGCTGATACCCGAGGAATGCTTGACGTTCATGCCACGTTCAGGCGGGAGTTTCTTCCGGTTCCGGCACTGATCGCCGGCGTTCCGCCGGATGACCAGGAGCGGACGGACATCGTGGCGGATCACATTCAGTTCCTGTGCGCCATCTTGCATGAGCACCACACCGTTGAAGACGAGTTCTTGTGGCCCAAGCTGAAGAATCGGGGGGCTGAGGAAGTGGTCGGAATTTCTCTTCTGATGGAGGGCCATCACTCAGGCATGGCGCGGATCCTCGACCAGATGAACAGTGAGCTGCGCGCGTGGCGCGGCAGCGCCGGCTCGCAACACGGTCCGGCTTTGGTGCAAACCACCAATCAGTTACTCCCCGCGCTACTCGACCATATGTCGCTGGAGGAATCAGGAGCCTTGCCGGTGATCGAGAGGCACGTAACCGCTGACGAGTGGCAGCAGATGGCCGAGGCGGGAAGAAAGCACTTCTCGCAGGAGGAGCTCGCCTTGGCTATAGGCATGATCACTTCGACGAGGCTTGAAAGCGCTGCACAAATGCCCCTGTCCCCTTTCGAACAACAATCTCTACAGGTTTTCCTGCGCTATGCAGAGCGCGTACATGGGCCTGACAGTCACATCGGAATCAAACGCTGGCAAGAACGATGAAGGGAATGCGAAGACCTCGATTCCCTATTCGATTTTCTCCGCAATTGCCAACGTCGCTTGGCTCATGCGCGACCAGGTGCCTGGTATGCGAGAAATGGCGAGCATGTATCGAGTGCGAATCAGCACGACGACTGCATTCAAGGAAGCCAGGGTGTGATTCATACTGATGTTTTGATCGTTGGCAGCGGTCCGGCCGGTTCCGCTGCCGCGCTGATGCTGAGCACGTACGGTATTGCGAATATCGTGGTGACGAAGTACCGCTGGCTTGCGGACACGCCACGCGCGCACTTCACGAATCAGCGCACGATGGAAATCCTGCGCGACCTCGGCGTCGAAAAGGAAGCGATGGCGCTCGCTACGCCGCAGGAGTTACTGGGCGATACGGTGTTCTGCACCAGCCTCGCGGGCGAGGAACTTGGGCGGATCCGGACTTGGGGCACGCATCCGCTACGCCGCGCGGATCACGCGCTCGGAGGACCGTCCAGTTGCTGCGATCTTCCACAGAACCTGCTCGAACCCATACTGCTCGGCAATGCCGCATCGCGCGGCTCGCACGTGAGGTTCGATACGGAATACCTGTCGCTCGAGCAAGACGCCGACGGTGTCACCGCGACCGTGCAGGACCGCTTAAGCGGAGCGCGGTACGAGATCCGCGCAAAATATCTGATCGGTGCGGACGGTGGCCGCAGCCAGGTGGCCGACGATATCGGCTTGCCGATGAGTGGGCGCATGGGCGTCGCAGGCAGCATGAACATCGTATTCGACGCGGATCTGTCGCGCTATGTCGCGCATCGGCCAAGCTTGCTGTATTGGGTGCTGCAACCCGGCTCGGACATCGGCGGCATCGGCATGGGTCTCATACGGATGGTGCGTCCCTGGCATCAGTGGATGATCGTGTGGGGCTTCGATATCGACCAGCCGCCACCGGTGATGGATGACGCGGCAGCGACTGCGATCGTGCGACGCCTGGTCGGTGATGCAGACGTGCCTGTCACGATCCGTTCGACCTCGCTCTGGAGCGTCAATGATATGTACGCGACTCGAAACACGGTCGGGCGCGTCTTCTGCATGGGCGATGCCGTGCACCGTCATCCCCCTTCAAACGGGCTCGGTTCCAATACATCGGTTCAGGATGCCTACAACCTCACCTGGAAGCTTGCGGCGGTGCTAAAGGGCTTTGCGAATCCGCGTCTGCTCGACACTTATGACGCTGAGCGTTCGCCGATCGCCAAGCAGATCGTCACGCGCGCGAACCAGAGCATCCGCGAATTTGGGCCGATCTTCGACGCACTTGGGCTGCTCGACACGACCGACGTCGACAGGATGCGGGCCAATATGGCGGCGCGTCGGAATGACACCACTTCCGCCGCGGCACAGCGAGAGAAATTGCGTCACGCGATCGCACTCAAGTCGTATGAGTTCGACACGCACGGGGTGGAGATGAATCAGCGCTATCGCTCCGCTGCGGTTGTGAGCGACGGTACCGACGAGCCGGTCTGGGAGCGCGATCAGGAGCTCTACTACCACCCGACCACCTGGCCGGGTGCGCGCTTGCCGCATGCGTGGCTGACCCGCGGCGGTCATCGTGTGTCCACTCTGGACGTGGCGGGAAAAATGCGTTTCGTCGTGCTGACGGGCATCGGCGGTGAACCCTGGATCGACGCGGTGCGGCAGGTTCGTGAGGTGCTGGGCGTACCGATCGATGGGTTCGTGATTGGTCCGGGCCGGCCGCTCGAGGATCCCTACGCCGAATGGGCGCGTGTTCGCGAGATCGATGAACCGGGTTGCATCCTCGTACGCCCGGACGCGCACGTCGCGTGGCGGGCCGCGGGCGCCGGGAACGCAGGCGAACGTTTGATGAAGGCAATGGTAAGCGTTCTGTGCCGTCCGGCCGACTGATTTAAGGTTTGGAACGATTGGATCGGGATCGGGTTAGGGCGCGTTGACAGGTCGTGTACCGACCCGTCAATGGCGCTACGTGCTTGCGTTAGTGTTTCGTTTTCGACGCGGGCATGTCGTTTAGTTGATCGTCCATTTCGTCCCATTCCTCTGGCGGGCACGAGCAGACATGCTCGATGCAATTCCTGTCCAGTAGCGCTTCGCTTTCAGCATGGGCCGCGAGTTCTTCCACTGCATCGACCAGCGCGATGCGGTCCGCCAGCGTGACGCGCGAGCGCTTGACTGCGCGTGCAAGCGCGCCGATCTTTGCGACCTGTTGGCTATAGCGCTCGGCATTCAGCATGGCGTTTCTATTGACGCGATCGAGCAGCACGATGCGCCTGACGAGTTGCTCGCGTGTCAGGGGTTGCAGGGTGTCGAGGGTGGTGTCT
>DASXXR010000219.1:0-17278 GCA_036502945.1 Paraburkholderia sp.
GGCATCGCCGGGTAGCTATGTTCGGAAGAGATAACCGCTGAAAGCATCTAAGCGGGAAACTCGCCTTGAGATGAGATATCCCCGGGGCTTCGAGCCCCTTGAAGGGTCGTTCAAGACCAGGACGTTGATAGGTCAGGTGTGCACGTGCAGTAATGTACTGAGCTAACTGATACTAATTGCCCGTAAGGCTTGATCCTATAACCGGTGTGTTTTATACACGCCCAGGTTGAGATCACGTGTTGTGCAGATACGCACAACCCCAAACACCCTGGTGAGCATCACCAGAAACTACTTCTTCCCCGATTGGCTGTACTGCCCCAGCAGGCAATACGGCAACCAGTCATGCCTGATGACCATAGCGTGTCGGTACCACCCCTTCCCATCCCGAACAGGACCGTGAAACGACTCCACGCCGATGATAGTGCGGATTGCCCGTGTGAAAGTAGGTAATCGTCAGGCTCCCCAGCAGCAAGCAGATAACCCCACCCCACAAAAGGTGGGGTTTCTGCGTTTACGGCCAGTAACTTATACCAGACAGACCTCGCATCCCGTCAGCGGCCCGGCCCGGGCGCCACCATCGGCCCTCCGGGCACGCCCCTATTCCCGTGACAGGAACCGCTGCGCGAGCCGTACCCAGTAGGTCGATCCGACCGGCAGCAGGTCATCGTTGAAGTCGTAACTTGCCAGATTTTTTACCGCGCCGACTGAGCGAGGTATTCCAACTGTTGATCGTTTCGCGTGGGGTTATTTCCCGCATGCGAAACAGTATTCGCATCGCCGCCCCTCTCTGGCAGAAACATAATTCATCTTCTCAGAAGCACCGGTCCAGGACCTCCAATTGCGTGTAGGATACTGTATAAATATACAGTCTTTTCCTACAATCGATGTCAACGGTCGCTATCCACGCCGAGGAGATTCATCCGTCGCTCTGGCGAGCCTCGCAGCTTGCGCGCGGGCGCGGGCGAACGGTCGACACAGGATATCCGGTGCTATCGACGGAGCTGCCGGGTGGCGGCTGGCCGGTCGGTGAGCTGATCGATCTGCTGGTCGAACAGCCGGGTGTCGGCGAAATGCGGCTCTTGCGACCCGCACTTCGTTCGTTTGACGAACGGCCCATTGCCCTGGTCCAACCGCCGCATATTCCGGACGCCCCCGGCTTGGGTTACATCGGACTATCGCTCGAGCGACTCCTGCAAATCAAGACTCCGAAAGCCACCGACGCATTGTGGTCCGCCGAGCAAATTCTCCGCGCGGGCAGTTGCGGCGCGTTGCTGCTGTGGGCGCAGCATGCGAAGGCATCGTCGCTGCGGCGTCTGCATCTCGCTGCGCAGTCATCCGAGACGCTGTTCATCATGGTCCGGCCGCTGGCGGCTGCCAAGGATTCGTCGCCTGCCTTATTGCGGTTGGCGTTACGATCCGCCGCAGAAGGCTTGATGGTCGATATTGTGAAACGACGAGGTCCAATACGCGCGGAGCCGCTGTCGATTTCTCTTCAACCCACACCTGTTTTATTTTCCCGTCATGCGCGTCTTTCTCGCCGTCCACTTGCCGAAGTTGCCCCTCGAGGTCTTCCAGCCGAAGTGGTCGTATGAGGCACCGCATAAAAGATCAGATGAGAGCACACATGAGCCGTCGCACGGCAGCGCCGTGCTGGAGAAAGACCGGGTGATGATCAGGAATAGGGCGGCCCATGCGGTTGGCGTGCGTCTGGGCATGAAGCGCGCAGGCGTGCTTACGCTATCTCCGGAGACGACCTTATACGAACGCGACATCGCACGTGAAATAACCGTGCAGCGCGAAGTCGGCATGGCGCTGATGAGATTTACACCGGATGTCGCACTCCTCGATGAAGCAACGGTGATTGTCGAAGTCGGCGCGAGTCTGCGGCTTTTCGGCGGGCTGTTGTCGCTATGCCGGCAGGCGAGGACGCTCCTCGAGACGTTCGGGGTGACCGCGCGCATCAGTGCGGCGCCGACCGGCCAAGGCGCATGGCTGCTGGCGAAACACGGCAATAAAAGAGTGCTGCAGGTGGCGTCGCTTGAACGCGTGCTATTGCCGCTGTCGATGCTTGCCGTGCCGGAAATCCGCCCGTTCGCCGATTGGTTCAGCGGGCTCGGCTGCGAGACGATCGCCGACGTCCGCCGCCTGCCGCGTGCCGGCTTGCAGCGTCGCTGCGGCGAACATTTGCTGGATTCACTGGATCGCGCATTCGGCATGGCGCCGGAACTGTTCGACTGGCTCGAGTTGCCGCCGGTTTTTTCTGCACGCATCGAGTTGCCCGACCGGCTCGAACAGACGGACGGCGCGATGTTCGCTGCGCACCGGCTGATCGTGCAGTTGTGCGGCTGGCTGTGCGCGAAGCAACTGGCGGTATCGGCGATGACGCTGTCTTTCGAGCACGAGCGGGGCAGGCAAGCGATCCCGCCGACCTTGATCGAAATCGCACTCGGCGAGCCGGCATGGCGCGAGGACCATCTGCTGCGTTTGATAAAGGAGCGGCTGCATCGCGCGGAACTGCCGGCGCCGGCCATTGCATTGCGGCTTGACGCAGTCAAAGTCGAGGCGGCCGAGCCGGCTACGGACAACCTCTTTCCGGAACCTGGCGGCACGCCGGCAGATCATGCGCGTCTGCTCGAATTGCTGATCGCGCGTCTTGGCGCTGAAAACGTGTTGCGCCCCGCGCCGAGCGCCGACTACCGGCCGGAAATCGCGAATCGCTGGGTACCGGTTGGCGCAGCGGAAAAGAAAATCGCGCTGCTGGAGGGGCTGCCGCGACCGACGTGGATGCTGGAAACGCCCGTGCGTCTGCTGATGCGCCAGAATCGGCCGTTCTACGGCTCGCCGCTGCGCAGGGTGTCGCCGGGCGAGCGTATCGAAGCCGGCTGGTTCGACGGCCGGCTCGTCACGCGCGACTATTTCGTCGCGCAAGCCGACGACCGCAGCTGTTACTGGATCTACCGCGAGCGCGTCAGCAGCCGCGAGGCTGAAGCAGAGCAGCGCTGGTTTCTGCACGGCTTGTTCGGATAACAGGCAATGGACTCACCCTCCGCCACGCCACCCATCATGCCCTTCGCCGCGCCTTCCGCGCTGCCGGCGTACGCGGAGCTGTTCTGCTTTTCCAATTTCACGTTCCTGCACGGCGCATCGCATGCGGAGGAACTCGCCGCGCGCGCATCGCAACTGGGGTACGCGGGCCTCGCGATTACCGACGAATGCTCGCTAGCGGGTGTCGTGCGCGCGCACGTCGCGGCGAAAGAAGTGGGGCTGCCGCTCGTCATCGGCGCGTATTTTCAGTTGCGCAATGCCGACGGTTCACCCGCCTTCGGGCTGGTCCTGCTGGCGCAAAACCGTGAGGGCTACGGCAATCTGTCGGAACTGATCACGCTTGCGCGCAGGCGCGCGCCGAAGGGCGAATACCGGCTGACGCCGCACGACCTGTCGCGGCCCGATCGCGACAACGCGCATCTGCGCGGCATGCCTGATTGCCTTGCGATTCTGGTGCCTGAATTTCCGGCCAAAGAAGAAGCGCTTGAAGCGCAGATCGAATGGCTCGACGAGGCGTTTCCCGAGCGCGCGTGGGTCGGTCTCGTGCTGCATCAGCGCGCGATGGACGATATTCATCGCGGCTCGGTCGAGTATGTGGCGGATCGTCAGAATGTGCCGGTCGTTGCGCTGGGGAACGTCGTGATGCACGTGCGCTCGAGAAAACCGCTGCAGGACACGCTGACGGCGATTCGCGTCGGCAGGCCGGTGTATGAATGCGGCTATGATCTTGCGCCGAATGCCGAGCAGCATCTGCGTTCGCGGCTGCGCATTGCCAATCTTTATCCCGACGAGACGTTGCGCGAGACGATCAGCGTGATTGGCCGCTGCACGTTTTCACTCGACGAACTCAAATACGAATACCCCGACGAACTCGTGCCCGAGGGTTTCACGCCTACGGCCTATTTGCGGCATGAAACCTACATCGGCGCACGGCAGCGCTTTCCTTCGGGCATTCCCTGCAACGTCCAGCAACAGATCGAGCATGAACTGGAACTGATCGCTGATCTGGAGTACGAGCCGTATTTTCTGACGGTCTACGACATCGTCCGTTACGCGCGTAGCCAGCACATTCTGTGTCAGGGGCGCGGCTCGGCGGCCAACTCTGCGGTCTGTTATTGCCTCGGCATCACCGAAGTGGATCCGGAGCGAGGCAACATGCTGTTCGAGCGGTTCATCTCCAGAGAGCGCGGCGAGCCGCCCGACATCGACGTCGACTTCGAGCATCAGCGGCGCGAAGAAGTCATACAGTACATTTACGGAAAGTACGGCCGCGACCGCGCGGCGATTGCAGCGGCGGTTTTCACGTACCGGCCACGGGGGGCGCTGAGGGAAACCGGCAAAGCGCTCGGCATCGATCCGCAGATTGTCGACGCGGTGGCGAAGTCACATCACTGGTTCGATTCGAGCCAGGATTTGCTCAAGCGCTTTGAAGAATCGGGCCTCAATCCCGAAACGCCGCTGATTCAGACCTGGGCGCAACTGGCGTCGCAACTGCTCAACTTTCCCCGGCATCTGTCGCAGCATTCCGGCGGCTTCGTGATCAGCCGCGGCAAGCTCACACGTCTCGTGCCGGTCGAAAACGCGGCGATGGCCGATCGGTCCGTGATCGAATGGGACAAGGACGATCTCGAATCCCTCGGGTTGCTGAAGGTCGACGTGCTCGCGCTCGGCATGCTGTCGGCGATCCGGCGCACGTTGGATCTCATATCGGAGCAGCGTGGCGAACAGTTCGAGATGCAGTCCATTCCGCCGGAAGACGAGCATACGTACGAGATGATTTCGCGCGCCGACACGATCGGCGTGTTCCAGATCGAATCGCGTGCGCAGATGAGCATGTTGCCGCGGCTGAAGCCAAAGAAGTTCTACGACCTTGTGATCGAAGTCGCGATCGTGCGGCCCGGGCCGATTCAGGGCGGGGCAGTGCATCCGTATCTGCGCCGGCGTCAGGGGTTCGAACTGGTCACGTACCCGAGCGACAAGCTGGAGGTTGCATTGGGCCGCACGCTCGGTGTGCCGATTTTCCAGGAGCAGGTGATGCAGGTCGCGATCATCGCGGCCGGCTTCACGCCGGGCGAAGCCGATCAGTTGCGCCGCTCGATGGCTGCGTGGAAGCGCAAAGGCGGTCTGCAAAAATACTACGACCGCATCGTCAACGGCATGCAGGCGCGCGGCTACGAAAAGAGCTTTGCCGAAGCGATCTTCGAGCAGATCAAAGGCTTCGGCGAATATGGTTTCCCGGAAAGCCACGCGGCCAGTTTCGCATTGCTCGTTTATACGAGCAGCTGGCTGAAGTGCCACGAGCCCGAGGCGTTCCTGGCCGCGATGCTCAACAGTCAGCCGATGGGTTTTTACTCGCCGTCGCAGCTCGTGCAGGA
This sequence comes from Paraburkholderia sp., assembly GCA_036502945.1. Classification (GTDB taxonomy): domain Bacteria; phylum Pseudomonadota; class Gammaproteobacteria; order Burkholderiales; family Burkholderiaceae; genus Paraburkholderia. Next base: position 5,421 of record DASXXR010000219.1, read on the forward strand.
TGCAACGCGGCACGGCGTCGAGGTGCTGCCGGTCGATGTCACGGTGAGCGGCTGGGATGCGACGCTCGAAGCGATCGAAGGTGCGGCACGTCCCGCCGTTCGTCTTGGGCTTTCGTTGCTGCGCGGGATGAAGGACGGCGCGGCGGAGCGCATCGAGATTTCACGCGCGGTGCGTCCATTCAAAAGCGTGCATGACCTCGCGCGCCGGGCGCAGCTCAATCGCCATGATCTGCATGTGCTGGCCGATGCCAACGCGCTGGCGGCGCTTGCCGGCAATCGTCGTGAAGCATTGTGGCATTCGGTGGCCGCCGTGCCCGATAAGGACATGCTCGCCGTCGCCGCGGTTCAGGACGAGACGCCGGAATTGGGCTCGCCTTCGGAAGCGCAGGACATCGTCGCGGACTACCGGTCCGCAGGCCTGACGTTGGGCCGCCATCCGCTCGAACTGCTGAGGCCTCAGTTGCTCGCGCATCGCTTGATGCCGGCCGCGACACTGCACACTTATCGCGACGGCCGGCTCGCGCGCGGCTGCGGCATCGTTACGGTTCGACAGCAGCCGGGCACGGCGAAAGGCGTGATATTCGTGACGATCGAAGACGAGACCGGCAACGTCAATGTGATCGTATGGCCGGCGCTGGTGGAAAAGCAGCGCAAGGAAGTGCTGGGCGCATCACTGCTCGCGGTGTACGGCGTATGGCAGTGTCAGGGCGAAGTGCGGCACCTTGTGGCGCAACGGCTCGTCGATATGTCGCATCTGCTGGGTGGGCTGCAATCCACGAGCAGGGATTTCTGCTGAGCGGCGAGGCGGCATCATGTCGCGGTATGCGTGGCGTCGCCGCGCCACGGGAAGCCGGCCAGCACTTGCCGGATCGCTGCATCAAACGGCGTGCGGCGGCCGATGCCGAATGCCTCGAGCACGCCCGAATCCAGATGGCAGTTATGCGGACGCGGCGTCGCATCGGTCGGCGTGGGCTGCGGCGTCAGTTGTGCGTCGAGCCGCAGCGCGTCGGCAACGCGCATCGCGATGTCGTACTTCGTCATCGGCTCATCGCCTGACCATTGCGTGATCCCGCAGACCGCTTCGCCGCGCGCGTGTCGTTCGAGCATTTGCATGATCACGAACGCCACGTCGGGCGTGAAGGTCGGATAGCGGATCGCCCAGGCATCCATGATCGCTGCCTGCGCGTTCGCCGAGCTGCGCACCGACGCCGCGATCGCCGGCACGAGACTCGTCACCGCCGACTCCCGCCAGTCGACGATCGGCCCATACAACAACGGCAAGCGCAGCACACAGCCCAAACCGGTGGTCTCGAAGAGCGCCCGTTCGCCTTCGAGCTTGCTGCGGCCATACGCATTGATCGGCGACGGCGGGGCGTCGCAGCGATACGGCGGTTGTGTGCCATCGAAGACGTAGTCGGTGGAAATCGACAGCACCCACGTGCCGTGTCGTTGCGCCGCGCTCGCCAGCGTGCGCACCGCATCGACGTTCAACGCCCGCGCATAGGCGGGGTCGTTCTCGCACACATCCGGACGGCGTTCGGCCGCCGCGATCACAATGGCGTCGGGCGCCTGATCGTCGACGAAGCGGGTGACCGCGCGCGCATCGCGGATGTCGAGCGCGACCTGTCGCGGACCGGACCGCGTGAACGCCGTTTGCACGATCTGCCAGCTTTCCTGCTGCGCCAACCCGTCGACGATTGCACGGCCGAGCAAACCGGACGCGCCGATCACCGCAACCTTGAACATACGATGCGCTTCCTTCAAGACGCCGCGACGGCGACGACCGTGTATCCCGCCTCGCCGATCGCGGCCTTAAGTGAATCGGCTGATGCAGCCGATTCGACGGCGACCTTGCCTGCCGCGAGGTCGACCTGAACGCGGGCTGCCGCGTCGCGCTCGCGGATCGCCCCGGTGACGGCTGCGACGCAATGCTGGCAACTCATGCCTTCTACCTTGAATTCGACGAACATCTGTTTTTCCTCTAGTAAGCGGATACAGCAACCATTGAATTATGCCCGCCGATCTGGACTTGAGTATCCGACCTTCCTGCCGTGGGAAGGTGTAGGATCGAACGGCACATTGGAGAACGATTCATGAATATCGGCGAAGCCGCCCGCGCGTCGGGCGTCACAGCGAAGATGATTCGCTACTACGAAAGTGTGGGCCTGCTGATGGCAAAAGGACGCACGTCGGCCGGCTACCGCCTATATGGCACGCAGGAAGTGCATTCGCTGCGCTTCATCCGCCAGGCGCGGCGTCTTGGTTTTCTCGTCGACGACATTCGCCGATTGCTTGCGCTGTGGTACGACCGCTCCCGCGCGAGCGCGGAAGTGAAGGCGATCGCGCTTGAACATGCTGCCGACCTCGACCGCCGGATCACGGAACTGACGGAAATGCGCGACACGCTCGTTCATCTCGCCAGGCACTGCCACGGCGATGAAAGGCCGGATTGTCCGATCATCGAGCAGTTGGCCCATGTTGATTCGACACCGGCTAATGGTCGTCACGCTGACTAGGCGAGCAGGCACCGTTTTGTCGCCAACCTGACTTTATATTTGCACGTGAATGGTGCATTTTTACGGATTGTGAGTTTCATTTTTTAAATACAATCTCAATTAGTTAATTAAAATCAATAACTTATAATATTTAATGGCGTGCACCATTCCAAAACGGAATGCACGTCATTCGGGCATTTCACTAGCGCCGCGCGATCGGAAGCCTATAATCGGGGTTAACCCGTTTACGGGATATCCCTGATGTACAACCCACCGGGGATTCATCTGATCCTTGGAGAACATCATGATTGCGTTTGTTGTTGAGAAAGTAAGCAATTGGTTTGAAACCGCCGAACGTAGCCGCCGCGAAGCCTATCTCGCTGAATCCACGGATATCGTTCAACTCGAGCAGCGTATTCGCGCACTCGAAACGAACGGCTACTCGCTGTAAGCCGGCACGACCGGCGGGCAGATAGCCGCTAACCAGTTCAGTCGCCGTCGCATCCAAAGCCCCGCAATGCGGGGCTTTGTTGCATTCAGGGCATGCGAAGCGCCGCGCGCTCTTCAATATCATCTGGCTTGAATGTTGCCGCTGCGGTAAGGTAAAGCGCTTTTTGTGCATCCCGGCATTTTTCCTAACCATCCGGTTCGCTCATGCTCACGGTCCGCTCGACTCCATTCCTGCCGGCCATCGCGGCGACAACGCTGCTCGCGTCGGTTTTCGTTGCATCGTCTGCGTTTGCGGCGTCGGCGAGCGGCAGGCAGCCGCTGATACTCGATACGCAACACGGCATCAACGACGGCCAAAGCGGCACCGTTCTGCAAACTGCACCGCTTTCCCACGAACCGATCGTCGAGGCGAAGCCTGCGGCTCAGCCGGCACAACTGGCGCCGAACTCATCGATGCCGCTTTACGTGGCGCCGTACATCCAGTTGCCAGCAGGTGGGCAGTCCGGGCAGCCGCCAACGCATTCCGGGCAGCATCCGCCGCATCCTCGTCCTGTGCCGCAGCCGCAATAGCGGGCAGCGGTGCGACGGCGATGTCGGCGGTGAATAAGGCCAAGCTGGAACGGGAGGGGGCATCCTCTGATGGACGACACACGCACAGTCAAAGGCACACAGGATGTGTTCGGCGTGCGGCGCTATGCGCGCCCAGGATTTTCAGTCACGAGTTACTGGAGCGTGCGTTGCCGGCGCCAGCCGCGCGGCGAGCGCGGTGGATCAATCCCCGCGGTACTCGAGCTTGAATTGCGCTGATTTGTCCTGGCCTAATGCATCGACAAGCCACGGCATCGTCTCCTTCATCGCCTTCTGCAACGTGTAGGGCGGATTCACGACAAACATGCCGCTGCCGAAGAGGCCATAGCCGTCAGCGGGCGCACCGCCGACGGTGAGCGATACATGCAGCCAGTTCTTTTCCTGCAGGCGCTTCAGTTGGTCGGGAAATCGCTGCGACTCAAGACGTGCGACCTGCGGGTACCAGATTGCATAGGTGCCGGTCGAGAAGCGCCTCAGACTCTCTTCGACACAAGCCAGGGTGCGCGCGTAGTCGCGCTTGTCTTCGTACGACGGATCGACCAACGCCAGCGCACGCCGCGGCGCCGGCGGCAGCAGCGCCTTGACGCCGTCGAGCCCGTCGCCCGCGAACAGCATGGCCCGTCGACCGGCGTCGCGGAAGTTGTGACGCAGCACGTCGATCTCAGTGTTGTGCAACTCGAAGAGGCGCATCCGGTCCTGTTCGCGCATCAGCCGCCACGCGAGGTACGGGGAGCCTGGGTAATAGCGCAGTTGCCCATCCGGATTGATTGCAGCTACTTCATTCACGTAGTCGGCCAGCAATGGGGGCAGATCGTTGCGTGACCATAGTTTTGCGATGCCTGTTTGGGCTTCGGCGGTCTTTGCCGCATATCCTTCGTTCAGCGCATAAACGCCCGCGCCTGCATGCGTATCGATATACCAGTACCCCTTGTCTTTTTGACCGAGGTATCGCAGCAACTGCACAAGCAGCGCGTGTTTCAGAACGTCGGCGTGGTTGCCTGCGTGGAAGGCGTGTCGGTAACTGAGCATGGTGGCATCCGAGGCTGGTAAGAGCACGTGCCGGCCGTTCCGACCGGTGACGCAGAAGACATTGCGTTGCCGGTAGGCGCGCAACGCGGGCGCGTATTGTACGCGACACCGCGTTGCACTCCGTATTAGGGCAATACCTCGGGGACGTTACCCCCAAAAACACTACCTCGAAACGATCATTCCCGAAAGGTCACCCGCCAGTGATTCGATGCACTAACCGGCTCAGCCGGACAGCACTCAATCGAATGCGTCGCCGACGATTTCTTCGATCTTCTGCTTGATTTCGGGCGTGATTTTCACGGCAACGTCTTGCGCCTTCATGTTCTCGGCGATCTGTTCGACACGTGATGCGCCCGTGATCACCGTGCTCACATGCGGATTTTTAAGGATCCACGCGATCGCCAGTTGACCCAGCGTGCAGCCCAATTCGTTCGCGACGCCGCCGAGCTTGCCAACTACTCTATTTTTGTCAGCATCGGTAAGCTGCTTGCGCAACCAGTCGAAACCCTGCAATTGCGCGCGGCTGCCGGTCGGCACGCCGTCGTGATACTTGCCCGTCAGCAGACCGGATGCAAGCGGGCTCCATGTGGTCAGACCGAGACCGATGTCGTCGTAAAGGCGGCGGTATTCCTGCTCGACCCGTTTGCGGGTGAAGAGGTTGTATTGCGGCTGCTCCATGACGGGTTTATGAAGATGATGCCGCTCGGCGATTTCATATGCAGCGCGAATTTCGTCGGCACTCCATTCGGACGTGCCCCAGTACAACGCCTTGCCGCGCGCGATGATGTCGCTCATCGCCCAGACGGTTTCTTCAATCGGCGTATTCGGGTCGGGGCGGTGGCAGAACACCAGATCCACATAGTCGAGTTGCAGGCGCGTGAGCGACGCATCCATCGCATTCAGCAGATATTTTCGGTTCAACGTATGGTACTGATTGGGTGCCTCGTTGAGCCCCCAGAAGAACTTCGTGGAAACGACATAACTAACGCGCGGCCACGCGAGTTCCTTTAGCGCGTGCCCCATGATTTCCTCGGATTGGCCGCCGGCATAGACCTCCGCATTGTCGAAAAAGTTGACCCCCGCGTCACGCGCCGCGGCAAGCGATTCGCGCGCAATACGGCGATCCACCTGATTGCCATAGGTGACCCATGAGCCGATGGACAACTCGCTGACTTGCAGGCCGGAACGGCCGAGTCGACGATAGTTCATTCAATTCCCCTTGTTGTGTGTTGGACCGCTTGAAACCGGCTAGCTTAATCCGATTCCGCATTTCATGTGATTCCTGCTTGGCGCGTTCGGCTTCATGCACAATAGCAACGCTGGCCGCAACACGACAGTCATCCGAATGGGCTATGCCTTTCGGCTAACTTCACGGCCGCGCGCCATGGTGTCATTGTTCACTAACTGCATGGAGGTTCTGGATGTCGTCACTGAATACGAATCTGAAAGGCAAAGTCGCGGTGGTCACGGGCGCGGCGAGCGGCATCGGCAAGCAGATCGCGTTGACACTGTCGGATGCGGGTGCTGCCGTCGCAATCGCCGACCTGAACCAGGATGGGGCGAATGCGGTTGCCGAGGAAATCAGGAAGGCCGGCGGCAAGGCGATCGGCGTGGCAATGGACGTCACGAATGAAGACGCCGTGAATCAGGGCATCGATAGGGTCGCCGCGGAACTCGGCTCGGTAGATATTCTGATTTCAAATGCCGGCATCCAGATCGTCAATCCGATCGAGAACTACTCGTTTTCCGACTGGAAGAAGATGCAGGCGATCCACGTCGACGGCGCGTTTCTTACTACGAAGGCCGCGCTTAAGCACATGTATAAGGACGATCGCGGCGGCGTCGTGATTTACATGGGTTCCGTGCATTCACATGAAGCTTCGCCGCTCAAGTCCGCGTATGTCACGGCGAAGCATGCGCTGCTCGGCCTCGCACGCGTGCTGGCAAAAGAAGGGGCGAAGCACAATGTGCGCTCGCATGTAGTTTGCCCGGGGTTCGTACGCACGCCGCTCGTCGACAAGCAGATTCCCGAGCAGGCCAAGGAACTCGGCATCAGCGAAGAGGAAGTCGTCAAGCATGTGATGCTGGGCGGTACGGTGGACGGCGTGTTCACCACCGTGGAAGACGTCGCGCAGACGGTGCTGTTTCTGTCGTCGTTCCCGACTGCCGCACTGACCGGCCAGTCGTTCATCGTCAGTCACGGCTGGTATATGCAATAGACATGCCCCTGCACAGACAATAGATACGGAGAGCACGAATGGCGCAACGCAATGTCACACAGGCCCGCGAGGGCACACGCTCAAACGGTGAAGGCGAGCACGCCGGCGCCGCGGCTGGCGTTCGCGCCAGCTCTCACATCGAGTTGTCGCGGTACGAAACCGTCGCGCTGATGCTGCAAGGCGGGGGTGCGCTCGGCGCCTACCAGGCGGGCGTGTACCAGGGGCTCGACGAAGCGGGTGTCCGGCCTAACTGGCTGGCCGGCATTTCGATTGGTGCATTGAACACGGCGATCATCGCCGGCAACGCGCCGGAGCATCGCGTGGCACGGCTGCTCGAATTCTGGGAAACGATCTGTCAGCCGGCGTACGGGCCGCCGTTGCCGCCATTCGTCGAACAGGCGCTCTTCAGTTCCACCGACTCGGTGCGCAAAGCGTTCACGGCCATGCAGGCGATGGGGGCAATCGTCGAAGGCCAGAAGGGCTTTTTCGTGCCGCGCTTTCCGCCGCCGCTGCCGACGGTCTCCGGTCCGCCGCAGTTCGCCAGCTATTACGACACGGCGCCGCTCAAAGCCACGCTCGAGCGGCTTTGCGACTTCGATCGGATCAACTCCGGCGAGACTCGCGTGTCGGTCGGCGCGGTGAACGTCGGCACGGGGAATTTCGCTTACTTCGACAACACGCACCCGCATACGACGCTGCGGCCTGAGCATTTCATGGCGTCCGGCGCACTGCCGCCGGGTTTCGGTGCCGTCGAGATCGACGGCCAGTTTTACTGGGACGGCGGACTGATGTCGAACACGCCGCTCCACCAGGTCGCGCAGACCACGCCACGCCGCGATACGCTCGCGTTTCAGGTCGACTTATGGAGCGCGGTCGGACCCGTGCCGGACAGCATCACCGACGTGCAAGGGCGCATGAAAGACGTTCAGTATTCAAGCCGCACGCGTATGGTTACCGACATGATGCAGCGCACGCAGCGTTTCCGGCATGTGTTGCGCGAGCTGCTTGACCGGGTGGCGCCCGAGCACCGCAACGACCCGTGGTGCAAACTCGCCGAAGATATGTCGTGCTCGAAGCGATACAACGTGATCCATCTGATTTACCGGAACAAGGAATACGAAGGGAACTATAAGGACTATCAGTTCGGCCTGTCGACGATGCGCGAGCATTGGGAAAGCGGCTTGCAGGATATTCGTGAGTCGCTCGCACAACCCGGCTGGCTCGACATGCCGGAGAACGACGCGGGTTTCGTCACGCACGATATTCATCGGGACGCGCGCTGACATTATCGGCACGTCGAAGTGCCCGCACAGACAGCGGCAACGGCGCGAGTTCGGATTGGGGCAAAAAAAGACTGAAAAAAAGCGGCACTGTGAAAAGTGCCGCTTCCAGTTCAGCGCACCGCCATGCGACTCATGGACGACATCAACCGCCGTCCGTTCGCGCCGGCGATTACTTCAACACGTGAGCAACCGCATTCGCGACAACATCCAGGTTGCGCAGGTTGAGCGCCGCGACGCAGATTCGCCCCGTGCCGACCGCATAGATGGCGAACTCTTCGCGCAGCCGGTCCACTTGCGGCGCCGTCAGCCCCGAGTACGAGAACATACCGCGCTGTACGTTGACGAAGCTGAAGTCGCGATTCACGCCAGCCGCTTGCAGGCGTGCGACAAGCCCGGTGCGCATCGCGCGGATGCGCTCGCGCATTTCGCCGAGTTCCGCTTCCCACGTCGCGCGCAGTTCCGGCGAGCCGAGCACGGCAGCGACGACCGAGCCGCCATGCGTCGGCGGGTTCGAGTAGTTGGTGCGGATCACACGCTTCAGTTGCGACAGCACCCGCGCGGCTTCCTCCTTGCTGTTCGTGATGACCGACAGCGCGCCCACGCGCTCGCCATAGAGCGAGAACGACTTCGAGAACGACGACGACACGAACACGTTCAGTTCCGACAGCGCGAAAAGACGCACTGCTGCCGCGTCGGCATCGATACCGTCGCCGAAGCCTTGATAAGCGATGTCGAGGAACGGCACCAGTTGACGTGCCTTGACGACTTCGACAACCTGGCGCCATTGATCCGTCGTCAGGTCGACGCCGGTCGGGTTGTGGCAGCAGGCATGCAGCACGATGACGGTGCCCGGCGCATAGCCGTTGAACGCCGTCAGCATGCCTTCGAAATTGACGCCGTTCGTTTTCGCGTCGTAGTACGGGTACGACACGACTTCGAAGCCTGCGCTTTCGAAGAGGGCGCGGTGGTTTTCCCAGCTGGGATCGCTGATCGCAACCTTGCCCGTGGGGTTCAGGCGCTTCAGAAAGTCCGCGCCGATCTTCAGCGCGCCTGTGCCGCCCAGTGCCTGGGCGGTTACCACGCGGCCCGCGGCGATCAGCGGCGACTCATTGCCGAGCAGCATTTTCTGTACGGCGGCGTCATAGGCGGCGATGCCTTCGATCGGCAGATAGCCACGCGGCAGCGCCGCTTCGACCCGCGCTTTCTCCGCTTCACGCACTGCACGCAGCAGCGGAATCTTGCCTTCTTCATTCGTGTAGACGCCCACGCCCAGATTGACCTTGGTGGTGCGCGGATCGGCATTGAAGGCTTCGTTCAGGCCCAGAATCGGGTCGCGGGGGGCAAGTTCGACGGCGGAGAACAGGGACATGATGGTTCGGCAGTAGTGAGAAGGAGGTCAACGGACAGGACGGCTTGCGGAACGGCTTTCAGCGTGAGCAGCCTGGCGCCGGGCCCGTACGGCTGGGCACAGCCGGCCAGAACCAGCAATCAAGGGTGGGCTGGCGCAACACGCCATTGTAGCGAATCGAGCGTATTTTTTGGCGTGGACGCACCGGAATGCGGCGCAACTCCGATCGCAGCGGCATTCCGACGGGGCCGCCGGGGTGATGGCCGCGCTTTGAGTGCCGGATCGCGCAGGATTTTCTGGTGCGGCGCACGGCTGCATAGCCCCGGCAGACGCAAAAAGGCGCGCAGCCCGCTGCTTCGCAAAACGCTAAAATGGTCGTTTGCTTCCGCCCAAGGATGCCGCTCCCCATGTCCGAACATCATCTGAGTGAAGTCAGCGACGCGCTCGACGAATCGAAATTCGTGACGTTCGACGACTCGCCGTTCCGGCTCTACCAGCCGTATCTGCCGGCCGGCGACCAGCCGACGGCGATCCAGACGCTCGTCGAAGGGATAGAAGACGGGCTGTCGTTCCAGACGCTGCTTGGCGTGACCGGCTCCGGCAAGACCTACACAATGGCGCATACGATCGCCCGGCTGGGCCGTCCGGCCATCGTGTTCGCGCCGAACAAGACGCTCGCCGCGCAGTTGTACTCGGAGTTCCGCGAGTTTTTTCCGCGCAATGCGGTCGAGTACTTCGTGTCGTACTACGACTACTACCAGCCGGAAGCGTATGTGCCGCAGCGCGACCTGTTCATCGAAAAAGACTCGTCGATCAACGAGCACATCGAGCAGATGCGTCTGTCGGCGACGAAAAGCCTGATGGAGCGCCGCGACGTGGTGATCGTCGCGACGGTGTCGGCGATTTACGGTATCGGCAACCCGTCCGAGTACCACAAGATGATCCTGACGCTGAGAACCGGCGACAGGATCGGCCAGCGCGAAGTGATCGCGCGTCTGATCGCGATGCAGTACTCGCGCAACGAGGCGGACTTCGCGCGCGGCTCGTTTCGTGTGCGCGGCGACACGATCGACATTTTCCCGGCGGAGCACGCCGAGATGGCCGTGCGCATCGAACTGTTCGACGACGAAATCGACACACTGCAACTGTTCGACCCGCTCACCGGCCGCGTGCGCCAGAAGATCCCGCGCTTCACTGTGTATCCGTCGTCACACTATGTAACGCCGCGCGAAACCGTGATGCGCGCGGTCGAAACGATCAAGACCGAATTGCGCGAGCGGCTCGAGTTTTTCTACCAGGGCGGCAAGCTCGTCGAAGCGCAGCGGCTCGAGCAGCGCACGCGCTTCGATCTGGAAATGCTGCAGGAACTGGGCTTCTGCAAGGGTATCGAAAACTACTCGCGGCACTTTTCCGGCGCGGCGCCGGGCGAACCGCCGCCGACGCTTGTCGATTACCTGCCGCCCGATGCGTTGATGCTGCTCGATGAGTCGCACGTATTGATCGGCCAGTTGAACGGCATGTACAACGGCGACCGCGCGCGCAAGGAGAATCTGGTCGACTACGGCTTCCGTCTGCCGTCCGCGCTCGACAACCGGCCGCTCAAGTTCAACGAGTTCGAACGGAAAATGCGCCAGGTCGTGTTCGTATCGGCGACGCCCGCCGCCTACGAGCAGAAGACCGCGGACCAGGTGGCCGAACAGGTGGTACGCCCGACGGGGCTCGTCGATCCGGAAATCGAGGTGCGTCCGGCGCGCAGCCAGGTCGACGACGTGCTGGCCGAAATCAACGAGCGGGTGAAAGTCGGCGACCGCGTGCTGGTCACGGTGCTCACCAAGCGCATGGCGGAGCAGCTGACCGAATTCCTCGCGGATCACGGCGTCAAGGTGCGCTATCTGCACAGCGACATCGAGACGGTCGAGCGTGTCGAGATCATCCGCGATCTGCGTCTTGGCACGTTCGATGTGCTGGTCGGCATCAACTTGCTGCGCGAAGGGCTCGACATTCCCGAAGTGTCGCTGGTCGCGATTCTCGATGCCGACAAGGAAGGCTTCCTGCGCGCCGAGCGCTCGCTGATTCAGACGATCGGCCGCGCGGCGCGCAACGTGAACGGCAAAGCGATCCTGTACGCCGACAAAGTGACTGATTCGATGCGTCGCGCGATCGACGAAACCGAGCGGCGGCGCGCGAAACAGATCGCCTTCAACGAGAAGATGGGGATTGTGCCGCGCGGCGTCGTCAAACGGATCAAGGACATCATCGACGGCGTCTACAACGTCGACGAAGCGCGTGCCGAATTGCGCGAGCAACAGCAGCGCGCGAAGTTCGAGGACATGTCCGAGAAACAGCTTGCGAAGGAAATCAAGCGCCTCGAGAAGCAGATGATGGAGCACGCGAAGAATCTCGAATTCGAGAAGGCTGCGCAAGCGCGCGACCAGCTCGCGGTGCT
>DASXXR010000220.1:0-2244 GCA_036502945.1 Paraburkholderia sp.
CGAACTGTCGGACCGCTATATCAGCGGGCGGTTCTTGCCGGACAAGGCGATCGATCTGATCGACCAGGCGGCGGCGCGGGTGCATCTGTCGGCAACGTCGCGTCCCGCGGCGATTCTCGAGCTCGAGGCCGAGCTCGCGCAGCTGCATCGCGAGCAGGACTACGCGGCGTCGCGCAAGCAGTTCGAGCGCGCGCATGCGCTCGACAATGAAATCGCCAGCAAGGAACGCGCGCTCAGCGATGCGACCGACGCGTGGAAGACGAACATCGGCGCGAACACGTCGCACGTGACGGTCACGCAGATCGCTGAAATTGTCGCGAAACTGACGGGCATTCCCGTTGCGCAGTTGACCACCGAAGAGCGCGAGCGTCTGCTCAATATGGAAGCGCGTTTGCATCAGCGCGTGATCGGACAGGACCAGGCGGTGACGGCGGTCAGCGATGCGGTGCGCCGCTCGCGGACCGGTTTGCAGGCGCGTCATCGGCCGACCGCGGTGTTCCTGTTTCTGGGCCCGACCGGCGTCGGTAAAACCGAGCTGGCGAAGGCGCTGGCGGAAGTCGTGTTCGGCGATGAAGAGGCGATGCTGCGCGTCGATATGAGCGAATACATGGAGCGCCATGCGGTTGCGCGGCTGATCGGCTCGCCGCCCGGCTACGTCGGTTACGACGAAGGCGGCCAGTTGACCGAGCGCGTGCGGCGCCGCCCGTACAGCGTGATTCTGCTCGACGAAATCGAAAAGGCACATCCGGACGTGTACAACGTGCTGCTGCAGGTGTTCGACGACGGACGTCTGACCGACGGCAAAGGTCGCGTGGTCGATTTCAGCAACACGCTGATCATCGCGACCAGCAATCTCGCGGCCGATGTGATCGCGGGGCAGACGCGCGCGGGCCCGGGCTTTTTGTCCGGCGACGCCGTCTCGACCGTACAGGCCAACGTGATGAGCGTGTTGCGCCAGCATTTCCGGCCGGAGTTCCTGAACCGCATCGACGACATCATCCTGTTCAAGTCGCTCGGCCGCGACGAGACGCGGCATATCGTGCGGCTGCAGCTCGAGCAGGTGAAGCGCCTCGCGAGCAGCCAGGACATCGTGCTCGAGTTCGACGATTCGATCGTCGATCACCTCGCGGCGGAAGGCTATCGGCCGGAGTTCGGCGCGCGCGAGCTGCGGCGGCAGATTCGTCAGTTGATAGAGAACCAGCTCGCGAAAGAGATGCTGAATGAAGACATCGGCGAAGGCTCGCACGTGCTGTGTTCGTTCGATGCCGCCGAACAACGCGTCGTGTTCCGCGCGACGCAGGCATTGCCTGAAGCGGTCGGCAAGCCCGAGCGGATCGTCGACGCGCTGCCGTTGGAGCCGCTCGCGCATCAAGGCGCGCCGCTGCCGACGGACGGGCAGAAGACCTGAGCTGCTGAGCTGCGATGAGGCGCGCGCCGGGCGGCTCTGCCGCGCGGGATAGCCCGCAGGCCCACGCCATGCGGCACAAGCCGGCCGCTGCCGCGCACACCCGCGAAGCACCATATCGTCTCAGCAAACGTTTGTTGATGCGCGCCGCTGAAGCACGCCCGCACCGTGCTGGGGAATCGCTAGCGCATTGCTAAAGTGTCCAGACTACGCGCCGATATGTCATTGAACCGGCTTATTGTGTTCGATCAGGAATACGACAGGCCGCAAAGGTGTTCTAGGTCATATCCGCGCGCGGAGTTCGCCACTTGATGAAACGCAATCCCCTCTTTCGTTTGCTCGCGCGCTTGCGGGTCGGCCGGAAGCTGCTGTTGATCTATCTGCTGGACCTGACCGCCGTTCTCTATATCAGCGGCATTCTGATCCACGAGAAGTACATCGCGATCGATTTCTCGAACAAGGAGATCGTCGGCAATCTGTATCTGCGCACAGTGCGCGACGCGCTGGTCGACGTTGCGCTGACGGGCGCGGGCGCACGGCCGCCTGCGCAGGCGCTGCAGCAGGCCGCGCTTCGTCTTGCGGATGCCGAACAACGTTTCGGCGCCGGGATGCAGAGCGGCGAGCTGAATGCGCGCGTGCGAAGCGCGCTGCTTGCGTTCGCGAGCGGCGCGCAGCTGACGGCTGCCCAGGTGAGCGATGCGATGATCGCGAGCCGCGCACTGGTGACGCGCGTCGGCAACCAGTCCAACCTGATTCTGGATCCCGATCTCGACAGCTACTACTCGATGTCGATGTCCGTTCTGCGTTATCCGGCGCTGCTGGATTCGGTGAACCAGATC
>DASXXR010000221.1:0-3021 GCA_036502945.1 Paraburkholderia sp.
ACAAACGGCGCGCGGCTCATGCTTTCGACGCCGCCCGCCAGCATCAGCGCAGCTTCGCCTGACTTGATCGCGCGCGCGGCAATGCCGACCGCGTCCATGCCCGAGCCGCACAGGCGGTTCACCGTCGAGCCCGGCACGCCCTGCGGCAAGCCCGCCAGCAGCAGCGACATGCGTGCGACGTTGCGATTGTCTTCACCGGCCTGATTCGCGCAGCCGTAGATCACGTCGTCGACCGCGTTCCAGTCGACTTCCGTGTTGCGCTCCATCAGCGCCTTGAGCGGCACGGCGCCGAGGTCGTCGGCGCGCACCGAGGACAGCGCGCCCGCATAGCGGCCAATCGGCGTGCGAATCGCATCGCACAGGAAAGCTTCGGTCATGGGGTGTCTCCAATGATGCTGCGCCGCTGCCCGGTTTGCAGACAGACAGCGGCGCACTCGCGACGCGCGAGGCTGGATTGCAGAAGCCCTTCGCGGGCCCGGGCCAACTGAATCGACCGGCAATTTGTTCTTTATACGAACAAAAGGTCAGATATCGAACAATTTGATTCGATAATAGGCGTGGGCCGGAAGCCGTGTCAAGCGCGTTGTCAGCAATGGAGCATGCGCAAAACGCCGGCTTTTCCCTTCGCGCACGGCCGCCTACGCGCCGCGCGACAGGTACCGCTTCACCCAGCTGAGCCCGGCTGACGTGCCCGCACGCGGCCGGTACTCGCAGCCGATCCAGCCTTTGTAGCCGAGCGCATCGATCAGATCGAACAGATACGGATAGTTCAGTTCGCCGACATCCGGCTCGTGCCGCTCGGGCACACCTGCAACCTGGATATGCCCGACCCGCGCGATGTCGCGCTTCAGCTTGACCGCGAGGTCGCCTTCGACGATCTGACAGTGGTAGCAGTCGAACAGCACTTGCAGATTCGCCGCGCCGACTTCCGCACAGATGGCCTGCGCGTCGTCCTGGCGGTTCAGAAAGTAGCCGGGGATATCGCGCGTGTTGATCGGCTCGATCACCACCGTGATGCCGTCGGCTTGCGCGGCCTGCGCCGCGTAAGCGAGATTGCGCAGATACACGTCGCGATGCCGCTCGCGCGAGGCGTTCGGCGCATCCGGCGCGGTGAGGCCCGCCATGACATGAAGCTTGCGATTACCCAGTACGCGTGCGTAATCGAGCGCCTGGTCGACGCTGCGTCGGAACTCGTCCTCGCGGCCCGGCAGTGCTGCGAGACCACGCTCGCCGGCCGCGAAATCGCCGGGCGGCGCGTTGAAGAGCGCCTGCGTCAGCTGGTTAGCGTCGAGGCGCGCTTTGAGTTCGGCGGCCGGAAACTCATACGGAAACAGATACTCGACCGCCTGAAAACCGTCTTGCGCCGCGGCGGCAAAGCGGTCGAGGAAGGCGTGCTCGTTGTACATCATTGTCAGGTTGGCGGCGAAGCGAGGCATCGAAACAACTCCTTTAACTGTGGGAATACGGCTGACGCGTAGAGAATACTTGAACCTGACCGATCGCTCGACGGCAAACCGCAGAGCGTACGCGCTGCCTGTCCAACGCGCCGCATGGTCGCGCGGCAAGGTTGGCGAAATCCAATGCTTGCGCTATCGTCACGGCTTTCCGCACTGTCGCACGCAACCCGCGAACCGTGCCGTCCGTCTGCAGGCGGGCGGCATGCATGAACCGGCGTCCGCTTGTTCGTCCGCCTGATTGCCCGATTAGCCAGCGTTTTTGCAGGAACTGCCTGAATGCCCACGAGTAAAGTCACACAAGCGTCGCCCGCCGCGTCGGTTGCCGATGCGGAGCTTCCCGACAAGCCGGGCGATTCCTACGTTCAATCGTTCGCGCGCGGTCTCGCGGTAATCCGCGCGTTCAATGCGGAACGGCCCGAGCAAACGCTGACCGATGTCGCCGCGGCGACGGGTCTCACCCGAGCCGGCGCGCGCCGCATTCTGCTGACGCTGCAAACGCTCGGCTACGTCGAAGCGGACGCTCGCCTGTTCCGGCTCACGCCGAAGATTCTCGATCTCGGCTTCGCGTATCTGACGTCGATGCCGTTCTGGAATCTTGCCGAGCCGGTCATGGAAGAATTGTCCGCCGAAGTCCATGAGAGTTGCTCGGCCGCGGTGCTCGACCGGACGGAGATCGTCTACGTGCTACGCGTGCCGACCCACAAGATCATGACGATCAACCTGTCGATCGGCAGCCGCCTGCCGGCGTATTGCACGTCGATGGGCCGCGTGCTGTTGTCCGCGCTCGACGACGCGACGCTCGATGCGACACTCGGCTCCTCGCCGCTCTACGCCCATACGCCGCGCACGATTACCGACAAGGAAGAACTGAAGAAGGCGATCGCCCAGGTGCGCCGCCAGGGATGGGCGATCGTCGATCAGGAACTGGAAGGCGGTTTGATTTCGCTATCCGCGCCGATCCGCAACCGGCAGGGCCGCATCATCGCCGCGATGAATATCAGCGGCAATGCACAGCGCAATTCGGCGAAGCAAATGGTGAAGGCCTTTCTCGACCCGCTGCAACGAGCCGCGCAGACCGTTTCCGAAATGGTCGCGCTGCGCGGCTGAACGCGCATTCGACAACGCGCGCATTCACGCGCGTACGTTGCCATGTTGATTCTGCGGCGCGCGCTCAGCGCCCGAGATAGCGTTCGACGAGCCGCGTCCAGTACGCCGCGCCGATCGGCAGGTTGCGGTCGTTGAAGTCGTAGTGCGGGTTGTGCACCATGCAGCCATCCTCGCCGACGCCGTTGCCGAGCCGCAGGAACGTGCCCGGCCGTTGTTGCAGCATGAACGAAAAGTCTTCGCTGCCCATCAGGATGTCCGTATTCGCCACCACGTTATCGCTGCCGACCAGCTCACGCGCAACCTCGGTCGCAAACGCCGTTTCGGCATCGGAATTGACGACCACCGGATAGCCTTCGATGTACTCGACCACCGCCTTGCCGCCATAACTCGCAGCCTGGCTTTCGGCGAGTTCCGCAATGCGCTTTTTCAGCAGCGCGCGCACTTCCGGGCTGAAGGA
>DASXXR010000222.1:0-2660 GCA_036502945.1 Paraburkholderia sp.
TGACCGACAGCGAAGGCATACCGCTCCTCGTGATCGCCGCACGCGAAAAGTCTGACAAGGTAGCCGCAGCGCTGGTCGAAAATCCGAAGACCAACATCGAAATTCTCGACAAGGCCGGCGAAAACGCCATGATGCTCGCCGCGCTGAACGACGACATCGACATCGTCAAGCTGCTGATTGCGAAGGACGCCGAGGTGAACAAAAAGGGCTGGGCGCCGCTGCACTACGCGGCCGCCAACGGCAACGACGCCATCGTGAAACTGCTGCTCGATCACGACGCGTATGTCGACACGGGCTCGCCGAACGGCACGACGCCGCTGATGATGGCCGCGCGCGGCGGCCACATTTCGACGGTCAAGCTGCTGCTGGACAGCGGCGCCGATCTGAACGTGAAAAACCAGATCGGCATGACGGCGCTCGATTTCGCGAAACGCTACAAGGAACCGGACGTCGTCGAAGGACTGACCGCGCGGATGCAGCAGATGCAAAATCAGGCACCCGCCGGCGCGCCTGCGGCGCCGCCGCAAAACAGTGCAAAATAGCGACACCGACGCGGCTCGCGCCGCGTTGCTTCGATGCGGCACAAGACCGCTGGACAAAACTTGCTTCGCTCATACCTCGAAGGATCATCATGCTGCGGGTTTTAATTTGCGTCAGCGCGCTTGCCGTACCGCTGTCGGCGGCCGCGTTCACGGGGGAGGACCTCAACAAGCTATGCACCAAGACCGATGTCGCGTCGCGTAGCGCGTGCGGCGCATATATCGAAGGCGCGGCGGACGGCGTCTTCAACACGATCGATGCGATCGGCGGCACGACCGGCCCGCGGGTCGGCCAGTATTTCTGCCTGCCGCCCGAAGCCCGTTCCCAGCAACTGACCGACGCGGTACGCAAGTACATCGCTGAGAATCCGGGCGCCGCCGGCTTCAACGCGAGCACGGCGGTGTCGCTCGGGCTCGGCAAGGCGTTTCCGTGCAGGACACCCAATTGAAGTGAATTGACGCGGGCCGGCCGCGCGTGCGTCCGGTTCACGGTCTGAATTGAAGCAGCAATGCGGCAGGCCGCGCGAAGCGCGCGCGGGCCGCCGCCTTCGC
Organism: Paraburkholderia sp.; assembly: GCA_036502945.1. GTDB lineage: Bacteria > Pseudomonadota > Gammaproteobacteria > Burkholderiales > Burkholderiaceae > Paraburkholderia. The sequence goes on from DASXXR010000222.1 coordinate 1,092, forward strand.
CATCCGGAAAGCGCGGCTGCGCCGGTTGTTCCCTAACGAGGAAACATGCCGTTCATGGTTACGCTCGACGACATTAGCCGCATCGCGGCCGCCCCGCTTCACACATGGTCGGGCGCGTTCGTCATCACCGCTTGCATGGTGCTCGCGGCCATCGCCTCGCACTGGGTCGGTCAGCGCATCCTGATGCGCGTCGCCCGGCCGTATCCGTTGCTCACCGTGGTGCTGCAGCACATCACGCGGCCCGCGCGCTGCGTGCTGGTCATCGTCGCGCTGGAGATCGTCTGGTGGGAGGCGCCCGCTACGCTCGCGTTGATCGCGCTGCTGCGCGACGCGGCCGCGTTCGCGCTGATCGGCGCGATCACGTGGTTGTCGGTGCGCTCGGCGGCGGCGATCGGCGAGGCGATCATCGCCGCGCATCCGCTCGATACCGCCGACAACCTGCAGGCGCGCCGCATCCATACGCAGGCGCGCGTGCTGGCCCGTTCGGTGATGGTCGTGATCGTGATCGTCGGGGTCGGCGCCGCGCTGATGACCTTTCCGAATGTCCGGCAGATCGGCGCGAGCCTGCTGGCGTCGGCGGGGGTGGCCGGTCTCGTCGCCGGTATCGCGGCGCGGCCGGTGCTCGGCAATCTGATCGCCGGCTTGCAGATCGCGCTGTCGCAGCCGATCCGGCTCGACGACGTCGTCGTGATTCAGGGCGAGTGGGGACGCATCGAGGAAATCACCGGCACGTACGTGTCGGTGCGCCTGTGGGACCAGCGCCGGCTGATCGTGCCGCTGCAATGGTTCATCGAGAACCCGTTCCAGAACTGGACCCGCAGCGATGCGCAGATCATCGGCAGTGTGTTCCTGTTCGTCGACTACCGGATGCCGCTCGCGCCGCTGCGCGACGAGCTGGCCCGCCTCGTCGCGGCGGCGCCGGAGTGGGACGGCCGCGTTCAGGTGCTGCAGGTCACCGACGCCACCGAACGCTCGATGCAGTTGCGCGTGCTGGTCAGTTCGCCGGATTCGGGGCTCAATTGGGACTTGCGCTGCCGGATCCGCGAGGGCTTGGTGAGCTTCGTGCAGACCCACTATCCGCAATACCTGCCGCGGGCGCGCGCCGACGTCGCGGCAGCATGGAGCGACGGCCGGGCCGATGGCCAGGGAGCGCTCGACTGGCTAGCGAAGACCGCGCCGGCGCCTGCCTCGAGCACGGTCGCGCATACCGAAGCCGACCCCGTCGCGAGCCGCGGCGAACGCGCGTCGATGTCCCCATAGACGGCAAGCGCAACGCGTTGTCCCCAACGGGCCTCGGCCGGCCGACGATCCGACGATCCGACGATCCGACGATCCGGCACACCGCAATTGCAACCGATCCGCTGCAAAGCCGGTCGAACCAGACACCGGGCCGTGGCATTCCGGCTGTGCCTGTCATGAACAAGGAGGACAACAGCATGGGCCGACTGATCGTCGTGTCGAATCGTGTGGCGACACCCACCGAAACCAAAGGATCCGCGGGCGGACTCGCGGTCGGCGTATTCGGTGCGTTAAAGGATACGGGCGGGGTGTGGTTCGGATGGAGCGGCG
>DASXXR010000223.1:0-17237 GCA_036502945.1 Paraburkholderia sp.
AAGCGCGACATCGCCGACAAGGTCATCAAGGAAATCGTCGCGCGGCTGATGTTCCTGAACAACGTCGGGCTCGACTATCTGTCGCTCGACCGCAGCGCGGAGACGCTGTCGGGCGGCGAAGCGCAGCGCATCCGGCTCGCGTCGCAGATCGGCTCCGGGCTCACCGGCGTGATGTACGTGCTCGACGAACCGTCAATTGGCTTGCATCAGCGCGACAACGACCGGCTCATTTCGACGCTCAAGCATTTGCGCGATCTCGGCAATTCCGTGATCGTCGTCGAACATGACGAGGACATGATCCGGATGGCCGACTATGTCGTCGATATGGGGCCGGGTGCCGGCGAGCACGGCGGCATGGTGATCGCCGAAGGCACGCCGGAAGAAGTGCAGGCCGACCCGGCTTCAATGACAGGCCAGTATCTGGCCGGCGCGCGCCGCATCGAATATCCGGAAGACCGCAAGCAGCCTGACGAACGGCATCTGCGCATCATCGAGGCGTACGGCAACAACCTGCAGCACGTGACGCTCGATTTGCCGGTCGGCCTGCTGACCTGCGTGACTGGCGTGTCGGGCTCCGGCAAGTCGACGCTGATCAACGACACGCTGTATCACGCGGTCGCGCATCATCTGTATGGTTCGGCAACCGAGCCGGCGCCGTACGAGGCGATCGAAGGCCTCGAGCACTTCGACAAGGTGATCAACGTCGACCAGTCGCCGATCGGCCGTACGCCGCGCTCGAATCCGGCCACCTACACCGGCGTGTTCACGCCGATCCGCGAACTGTTCGCGGGCGTGCCGGCGGCGAAGGAACGGGGCTACGACCCGGGCCGGTTTTCTTTCAACGTGAAGGGCGGCCGCTGCGAAGCGTGCCAGGGCGATGGCGTCATCAAGGTCGAAATGCATTTCCTGCCCGACGTGTACGTTCCGTGCGACGTCTGCCACGGCAAGCGCTACAACCGCGAAACGCTGGAAGTGCAGTACAAGGGCAAGAGCATCAGCGAAGTGCTCGACATGACCGTCGAACATGCGTATGAGTTCTTCAAGCCGGTGCCGGTGGTCGCGCGCAAGCTGAAGACACTGCTCGATGTCGGCCTTGGCTATATCCGGCTCGGCCAGTCGGCCACTACGCTGTCGGGCGGCGAGGCGCAGCGCGTGAAGCTGTCGCTGGAACTGAGCAAGCGCGACACCGGCCGCACACTTTATATTCTCGACGAGCCGACCACCGGGCTACACTTCCACGACATCGCGCTCCTGCTCGAAGTGATTCACCGGCTACGCGATCAAGGCAATACGGTCGTGATCATCGAGCATAATCTCGACGTGATCAAAACCGCCGACTGGCTGATCGACCTCGGTCCGGAAGGGGGCGCGGGCGGCGGCCAGATCATTGCGCAAGGCACGCCGGAGCAGGTGGCCAAGTCGAAGGCAAGTTTTACCGGCAGGTATCTGGCGCCGTTGCTGGAGCGTTTGGCGGCACCGCCTGCTGCAAAAGTCCGCAGTGCGGGCAGCGCAGGCAAAGCCACCAAGCAAAGCGCATAACCCCGACGTTGGAGACCCAGGAGAGCCATGGCCAAGCGTAACGAGGCGACCGACGACAAACCGGTACAGGATCTGCGCCCTCGCCCGGTCAGGCTGACGAGCGACATGAGCCTGCCGAAGTTATCGGCCGTCGAAATCGGCAGCTACATCGTCGCGCTGCTCGCCATGTGGGCCGTGCTCGAATTGAAGCTGCTGGGCGCGCTGCTCGCCGGCATGCTGGTGTTCCAACTTGTGCATACCATCGCGCCGCGCATCGAACGGCACATGTCGAGCCAATGGGCGCGCTGGCTGTCGGTGGTGTGGCTTTCGGCGGTGATCGTCGGCGTGCTGGCCGGCCTGACGATCGGCATCACCGAGCACTTTGAAAACGACGTGCCGAGCGTGCAGAAACTGCTCGACCAGGCGATGCAGCTAATCGACCAGGCGCGCGACAGGGTGCCGCAGTTCATTTCGACCTATCTGCCGGTCGATACGGAGCAGATGAAGGAAAAGGCGGCACTGCTGATGCAAACGCACGCCGGCATGCTCCAGCAAAGCGGCAAGATGGCGGCGCGCGGCTTCACGCATGTGCTGATCGGCATGATCATCGGCGCGATCGTCGCGGTGGGTGCGCAAAGGCATGTGCAGCGGCTGCCGCTTTCCACCGCGCTCATCGCGCGCGCGTCCCGCTTCTCCGATGCGTTTCGCCGCATCGTCTTCGCGCAGGTGAAGATCTCCACGATCAACACCACCTTCACCGCCATTTTCCTGCTGTTGCTGCTGCCACTGTTTCATGCGCCGTTGCCGCTCGCGAAAACGCTCGTCATCGTCACGTTCGTCGTCGGGTTGCTGCCCGTCATCGGCAATCTGATCTCGAATACGCTGATCGTCGCGGTCGCGCTGTCGGTGAGTTTCCCCGCCGCCGTCACGTCGCTTGTGTTCCTGATCGTGATTCACAAGCTCGAGTATTTTTTGAACGCACGCATCATCGGCGGGCAGATCGAGGCGCGCGCGTGGGAATTGCTGATCGCCATGCTGGTGATGGAAGCCGGGTTCGGCGTTCCCGGCGTGATCGCCGCGCCGATCTTCTATGCGTATATCAAGCGCGAGCTGATTTATTTGCGGCTGGTTTGAGCGGTTTCGGTGTTGGGCACAGGCGGGGTGTTCAAAAAAACGGGCACTGTCATAGTCGCCGGTGTGGCTCATAAGTTTACAAAAATCTTGCAGTCAGCGTGATTGATCCGTAAGATGCGAACCATTCTTATTTGCGCCGACTTGTTGTCTGTATGAATTCCCTCGTTCTACCTCCGGCTGCGCTGCTGGTCCGCGCATGAGGCCGCTGTTCGTTCTGCTGCACCGCTGGTTGGGCATCGGCACGGCGCTGTTCCTGTTCGTCGCGGGACTGACGGGCGCGGTGATCGCCTGGGACCACAGCTCGACGCAGCGCTGAACCCGTCGTTTTTCTACGCGCACACCGCTGGTCCCGCGCTTTCTTCGCTAGAACTGGCGCGCCGGATCGAAGCGGGCGATCCGCGTCTGGAAGTGACCTACCTGCCGCTCGCCGTCGAAAAGGGCCACACGCTGCAAGTGATGGTGAAGACACGTATCGACCCGCGCACGCAGCAGCCCTACGCGCTCGGCTTCAACCAGCTTGCCGTCGATCCGGCGACCGGCGCCATAGGATTCTGATGAGCGCGGTCGGCGTGGCAGTGGCCGTGTTGAGCGCGACGGGTTTAATGATCTGGCTGAAAAAGCTGAAAAAGCTGGAAGCGCGGCGCCGCCAGACGCGCGGCGCGCAGAAAGCGCAGGACGCTACGATGCAGGCCGAGCAAGTGGTGTCGTCACGCTGACCGAGAGTGTGGGCGCCCGTCAGCGCGGCGCAATCCGCCGCGCCGCGCCGCCCCAACAAAACAATTAGCGAAACACCACCGTCTTGCTGCCGTTCAGCACAATGCGGTGTTCGACATGCCACCTCACCGCGCGCGCGAGCGTCACGCATTCGACGTCGCGTCCGATCGACGTCAACTGCTCCGGCGTCATGCTGTGATCGACGCGCTCCACTTCCTGTTCGATGATCGGCCCTTCGTCGAGATCGGTCGTCACATAGTGCGCCGTTGCGCCGATCAGCTTCACGCCGCGGTCGAACGCCTGGTAATAAGGCTTCGCGCCCTTGAAGCTAGGCAAAAACGAATGGTGAATATTGATCGCACGGCCGGCCAGCCGGTCGCACAACTGCGGCGACAGAATCTGCATGTACCGCGCGAGCACGACGAGATCGACCTGATGCTCGTCGATCACTTCAAGCACGCGCGCTTCCTGCGCGGCCTTTGCTTCCGGCTTCGACGAAGCCAGCGGGAAGTGATGAAACGGAATGTCGTAGCTGGCCGCGAGCTGATAGAACTCCTTGTGATTCGAAATGATCGCCGGAATCTCGATGCCCAGTTGCCCGGTGCGATACCGGAACAGCAGGTCGTTCAAACAGTGACCGATCTTCGACACGAGGATCATGACGCGCGGTTTCACCGTCGCGTCATGCAGTTCCCAGCGCATGCCGAACTGTTCGGCGAGCGTCGCAAACGCCGTACGCAGCGCGACGAGCCCCGGGTCGCCGCCGACCTGCTGGAAATGCACACGCATGAAAAACTCGCCGGTGTGGCTATCGCCGAACTGCGCGGAGTCGAGGATGTTGCTGCCGCGTTCGAACAAAAAGCCCGATACCGCATGCACGATGCCGGGCCGGTCGGCGCACGACAGTTTGAGGATAAAGCTGTGATCGGTCGACATGACCTGAGTGACTCCCTTCGACAATCGGTGATTCGTTCAATTTGACGCGGGTTCGGGCGGCATGAACAGCGCGTCGATGCCCGCGCAGACCTCTTCGTCGACCCAGCGCCGCCGCAACAGACAATCGAGCGTCGCAAGACTGGCGTCGACTGTCATCGCGGCCTCTTCGATCCAGCGCGCGGCTTCGTCGATGCGTGCGAGCCGGTGCTCGCCGACTTCGCCGTCCTGATTGCGCGGCGTGAAGTCCACCGGCAATGCAAGGTCATAGATGAAAATCTGTTCGGCCTGCGTACCCTCCGGCAGCGATTGCAGCACATGCACCGTGCGCCCAGGCACCGCGCGCACGGCGATCGCTTCCGGGATGCCGGCTTCTTCCCAGCACTCCTTGACGATCGTCTCTTCAATGCCGAAACCCCAGCCGATGCCGCCCGCTACAACGTTATCAAGCATACCTGGGTCGGTCGCCTTCGACTCGCTGCGCCGCGCGATCCACAACTGCGGCGCCCCGTCCCGGTATTCTACGACGCCGTTCAAGTGCACCGCGAACGTCAGCGTGCCGAAAAAGCGCGATGCCGCGCGTTCGATATACGCGAGCGGCGGCGCATCGAATGCGTTGCGGATCGCGTAGGTTTCGTCTCGCCAGCCGGGAATGCGGCCGTCGGCTGCAAGCGCGCCGATGACCGCGCCGAGCGCCGCACTGCGCTCATCGAGCGTGGCGAAACGCGGCGACAGGATCACGCGCGCCTCGTCGATATCGAAGACATCGGGCCAGCGCGTAAGAAGCGGCACGTCGGTCGAGCGTATCCAGCCGACCTGTTGTCCGTCGATCCAGAACGGGCTGTGCGCCTGCGCGTCGAAGCGGCGCGCGGCGATGATGCAAAGCAAAGTCATGAGGGCTCCGGCGGTCTGTCTGTCTGGCGGCGAGGCGATACGGGCGGGTCGGTACGGGGGAATCAATCGCGCAACGCAACGCGCAGACCGATCGCGATAAAAGTCGCGCCGGCCATGCGGTCGAGCCACACGCCCGCGCGCGGCCGCCGCTTCAGCCAGCCGCCGATCATGCCCGCGCAAACGCCGAACAGCGAAAACACCGCGACAGTCTGCAGCATGAACAACGCGCCGAGTTCGAGCATCTGCACCGTGACGCTCTGCGCACCGTGCGGATCGACGAACTGCGGCAGGAACACGATGAAAAAGAGCGTCACCTTCGGGTTCAGCATGTTACCGATCACGCTCTGCCGGAAGATCGACAGCAGCGGCTGCGGCGCGCGTTCGTGCGCGGTTGCGAGGCCTTGGGTGCGCAGCGCCTTGATACCGATCCAGATCAGATACGCGGCGCCTGCGAGCTTGATCGCCTGAAACGCGACCGGCGATGAACGCAGCACCGCCGCTACGCCGAGTGCCGCGAGTGTCGTGTGAAAGGTGATGCCGGCGGCAAACCCGAGCGCGGCGACAAAACCGGCCATACGGCCTTGCGAGATGCCGCGCGCCAGCACCTGCAGATTATCGGGGCCGGGCGCGAACGTGATCGCAATCGATGTGGCGAGAAACAGCAGGAAATTGGGCATCGCGCGAACCTCACTATGCTGGGTGACGAGCAGTCAATGGCCGTCGAATCCGGTGACGGTATAAAGCGGCAGGCCGGCGCCGCGCAACAGCGCCGAGCCGCCGAGATCGGGCAGATCGACGATCGCCGCGCCCTCGACCACCACCGCGCCCAACCGCTCGAGCAGGTTCTTGCCGGCCATCATCGTGCCGCCGGTCGCGATCAGGTCGTCGACAATCACAACGCGATCGCCCGGCTTGCACGCATCTTCGTGAATTTCGACGGTCGCGGTGCCGTACTCGAGTTCATACGACTCCGACACTCGCTGGTACGGCAGCTTGCCGGCCTTGCGGATCGGAATGAAGCCGAGGTTCAGCTCATAAGCGAGGATCGGCGCGATGATGAAGCCGCGTGCGTCGAGGCCTGCGACGTAGTCCAGCTTCGCTTCGATATAACGCTGCACGAACAGCTCGATCAGCACGCGCATCGTCTTCGGACGCTGCAGCAGTGGCGTGATGTCGCGAAACTGGACACCTGGCTGCGGCCAATCGGGCACCGTGCGGATCTGGCTTTTGACGAACTGGGCCGCATCGAACGGCGCGTTCGCGGGGGCGTTGGACATGATGTCTCCACAAGGATCGCTGACGATCCGGACAAAATTCGACAGGTGTTTCAGTGTCAGTGCGGCGTCAGTGCTTCTCGAAACGCTGACGCGGGATCAGGCTGAAGCAGGTTCAGGTCAAGCGTGCACGGGCAGACATGAGCCGGCACGAGCCCGCTCAGGCCGCCGCCGCACCCGTCCGCCGATGCTTCGACAACCGCTCTTCCGCTTCGGCCAGCGCTTCGGGCAAACCGCGCAGCACGACGATGTCGCTTGCGCGCAGCTTCGTGGACGGGTCCGGCTCGACGCCGCGAATGCCATGGCGCCGGATCGCCGTCACTTCGACGCCGAGTTCGAACAATCCCAGCTCTGCGAGCGTCCGGCCGACCGCGTCGGCCTTTTCGTCGACCGGCACCGATTGTAGCCGCACCTGTTCGTGACCGTCGTCGTCATCGACATCGTCGGCGCCGTGAAAGTAGCCGCGCAGCAGGCTGTAGCGCTCGTCGCGCAACTCTTCGACACGCCGCACGACGCGCCGCATCGGCACGCCCATGATGACGAGCGTATGCGACGCCAGCATCAGGCTGCCCTCGACGATCTCCGGAATCACTTCGGTCGCGCCAGCGGCGAGCAGCTTGTCGAGGTCGGCGTCGTCGACGGTGCGCACGATGACGGGCAGCGTCGGTTCGAGCTCGTGAATGTTGTGCAGCACGCGCAGTGCCGAAGGCGTATTCGCATACGTGATCGCAACGGTTCGCGCGCGGTGTATCCCTGCGGCGAGCAGCGACTCGCGCCGCCCCGCGTCGCCGAACACGACCTGCTCGCCAGCCGCCGCCGCCGCGGCCACGCGGTCCGGGTCGAGGTCGAGTGCGACATACGACAGGCCTTCATGCTCGACCATCCGTGCAAGGTTCTGCCCCGCCCGGCCATAGCCGCAGATGATCACGTGGCCGCTTTGCTTCAGGCTTTGCGTGGCGATGCGCGTCATCTGCAACGACTGCTGCATCCATTCAGTCGACGACAGCCGCAGCACGATGCGATCGGCGTTCTGAATCAGGAACGGCGCCGCCAGCATCGACAGCAGCATACCGGCGAGGATCGCCTGCAATACCGTGGCATCGACGAGTTGTTTGTTGAGAATCAGATTGAGCAGCACGAAGCCGAACTCGCCCGCCTGCGCCAGCCCGATGCCGGTGCGCATCGCCACGCCGGGCGTCGCACCGAAGAGCCGCGCGAGCGCCGTCACCATCATCGCCTTCAGCAGAATCGGCCCAAGCAGAAAGCCGAGCACGAGCAACGGGTGATGCCAGATCACCATCGGGTTCAGCAGCATGCCGGTCGTGACGAAGAAGAGCCCGAGCAGCACGTCGCGAAACGGCTTGATGTCTTCTTCAACCTGATGGCGGTACGGCGTCTCCGCGATCAGCATCCCGGCGATAAACGCGCCCAGCGCAAGCGACAAACCGAACTTGTCGGTGATGAACGCGGCGCCCAGCGTCACGAGCAGCAGGTTCAGAATGAACAGTTCCTGCGAGCGCCGCCGCGCGACGACATTGAACCAGCGCGTCATGAACCGCTGTCCGACAATCAGCAACAGCGCCAGCGCGATGACGATCTTCACGAACGCGAGACCGAGCGCTGCCATCAGGTCTTCCGGATCGCCGCCAAGCGCCGCGATCACGATCAGGAGCGGCACCACCGCGAGATCCTGGAACAGCAGCACGCCGAAGATATTGCGGCCGTGCTCCGTTTCGATCTCGAGCCGCTCGGCGAGCATCTTGCTGACGATGGCCGTCGACGACATCGCGAGCGCGCCGCCGAGCGCAATGCAGGCCTGCCACGACAGATGCACCCAGTGCTGCAACGCGAAGCCGAGCGTCAGCGCGACCGCGATCGTCCCCAGCACTTGCAGCAGGCCCAGCCCGAACACGAGCGTGCGCATCGTGCGCAGCTTGGCCAGCGAGAACTCCAGTCCGATCGAGAACATCAGGAACACGACGCCGAATTCCGCGAGATTCTGCGCGCCGGCCGAATCAGGAACGATGCCGAACGCATGCGGGCCGACGAGGATGCCGACCGACAGATAGCCGAGCATCGGCGGCAGGTTCAGATACCGGAACACGACGACGCCCACCACTGAAGCCAGTAGCAGGAACAGCGTCATTTCGAGCGGGGAGATCATCAGCGCATGCACATCGGAAAGCGTCCTGGTTGGTCTGCGGCCGCCGCGTGCAAACGCCCGCGCGACAAGGTTCAGAGGCCCGTGAAGACAACGCCCGGACAACCCCCGTCCGGCGCGGCGACCATACGCCTTTGTTATACTCCGCGAATGATAGCGAAAATCAATGGCGACAGGGCACTAGCGCTGGCTCGCGACGTGCTCGACACCGAAGCCGACGCCGTGCGTGCGCTTGGCGATCAGCTCGACGATGGATTCGTCGAAGCGATCGACTTCATCCTGGGCTGCCGCGGGCGCGTCGTCGTCTCCGGAATCGGCAAATCCGGCCACATCGCGCGCAAGCTTGCAGCAACCTTCGCCAGCACCGGCACTCCCGCGTTCTTCGTGCATCCCGCCGAAGCCAGTCACGGCGACCTCGGCATGATTACCGCCGACGATGTATTCATCGCGATGTCGAATTCCGGCGAATCGGAAGAGCTGGTTGCGATCCTGCCGCTCGTCAAGCGCCTCGGCGCGAGGCTGATCGCGATGACGGGCCGCCCCGAGTCCAGCCTCGCGCGCATCGCCGATGTGCATTTAAACGCGGGCGTCGCCAAGGAAGCCTGCACGATGAACCTCGCGCCGACGTCCAGCACGACCGCCGCGCTCGCGCTCGGCGATGCGCTCGCCGTCGCCGTGCTCGACGCACGCGGCTTCGGCCCCGACGACTTCGCCCGCTCGCACCCGGGCGGCGCGCTCGGCCGGCGGCTCCTCACCTATGTGCACGACGTGATGCGCACCGGCGATCAACTGCCGAAAGTCACTCCCGACGCCACGGTGCGCGATGCGCTCTTCCAGCTCACCGCGAAACGGATGGGCATGACGGCGATCGTCGACGAAGACGAGCGCGTGAAGGGCATCTTCACCGACGGCGACTTGCGCCGCGTGCTGGAGCGTGCCGGCGATTTCCGCGAATTGTCGATCGGCGCGGTCATGACGCACAGCCCGCGCACGATCGGTCCAGACCGGCTCGCGGTGGAAGCCGTGGAACTGATGGAGCGTCACCGGATCAATCAGATGCTCGTCGTCGATGAAGCGGGCAAGCTCATCGGCGCGCTCAACATGCATGACCTGTTCTCGAAGAAGGTGATCTGATGGCCGCCGCACTGACCGCTACCGAACGCGCAAGCCGCGTGAAGCTGATGATTTTCGACGTCGACGGCGTGTTGACCGACGGCGGCCTGATGTTTACCGCGGACGGCGACACGATGAAGTCGTTCAATTCGATGGACGGCCACGGCGCGAAGCTGCTGCGCGAAGCCGGCATCGATACGGCGATCATCACCGGGCGCCGGTCGGGCATCGTCGCCGTGCGCGCAAAAGAGTTGAAGATCACGCATCTCTATCAGGGCGTCGAGGACAAGCCCGTCGCGTTCGCGGAACTGCTGAAGGCGACCGGCGCCAAGCCCGAAGAGTGCGGCTACATGGGCGACGACTGGCCCGATCTCGCCGTGATGCTGAAGGTCGGCTTCGCTGCCGCACCGGCCAATTCGCATCCGGAAGTGATTGCAAGGGCTCACTGGGTGAGCGAGGCACGCGGCGGCCACGGCGCCGTGCGCGAAGTGTGCGACACGCTGCTGCGCGCGCAGCACCGTTACGACGCGCTGCTGCGAGCGGCGTGCGGGATGTGAACGGATGAACCGGTTTCGCTGGACCTCGCTGATTCCGCTCGTTGCGATGGCGGCGCTCGCGGGCATCACCTACTGGCTGCTGCAGGCAACACTGCCGCACCCTAACGAGGACGCGGTGCGCCCGAAGACGCACACGCCCGACTACTTCGCGGACAATTTCTCGGTGTCCGAGCTTGACCAGTCGGGCTCGACCCAGTACAGGCTGACCGCGGCGACGCTGGTTCATTACGAAGACAACGAAACCAGCGACCTCACGAAGCCCGCCATCCGCGCATTCCAGCCGGGCAAGCCGATCGTCACCGCAACGGGCGAGACCGGCACCGTGAACGGCGATGTATCGATCGTCGACCTGTACGACAACGCGCGCATCGTGCGCGCAGCGGGCGACGGCGACCCGCAGATGCAAGCCGATTCGCAGCATTTCCGGGTGCTCGTCAACGACGATGTGATCGAGACCGAAAAGCCGGTTAAACTTCAGCGCGGCCTGTCAGTCATGACGGCCAGCGGCATGAACTACAACAATGTGACCCGGGTCATGCAGCTGTTCGGCAACGTCCGCGGCGCCATCGCCGCCTCCGAAGGGGCTGGCGGCTCCGCTAAATAACCCGGGTGTTCCATTCCAGGCGTGACTGCATGAACGAATCGTTCCCCCGTTTTGATACCGGCTGTCTGCGTACGCGCTTTCGCTTGATGTGGCGCGCGTTGTTTGCCCGCCGCGCCGGGCTGGCTGCGTTGCTGGCCTCACTGCTGGTCGGGTTGCCGCTCGCCGGCTTCGCGCCGCTTGCGCACGCCGACCGCGCCGACAAGGACAAACCGCTCAATATCGAAGCGGACAATATGACGTACGACGACCTGAAGCAGGTCAACATATTTACCGGCCATGTCATTGCGACCAAAGGCACGATTGTCATCAAGGCCGATCGCGTCGAAGTGACGCAGGATCCGCAGGGTTATCAGTACGCGACCGGCACGTCGACCGGCAAGAATCTGTCGTATTTCAGGCAGAAGCGCGAAGGCCTCGACGAATATATCGACGGCGATGCCGAGCGCATCGACTACGACGGCAAGCAGGATCTCACCACGCTGACCACGCGCGCGACGGTGCGCCGGCTGCAAGGGCTGTCGACGGTGATGGACGAAGTGCACGGCAGCGTCATCACGTATGACGGCCAGAACGATTTCTACACCGCGAAGGCGGGTAAGGATGTGGCCGGCCCGGGCAACCCGACCGGCCGCGTGCGCGCGATGCTGTCGCCGCGCAACGGCGGTGCTCAGCCACTCACGGGCCCGTCGGCTACCCTGCAGCCTTCCACCCAGTTTCAAGGCCAGGGGCCGGCTCAAAGCTCGAGCCCAAGCCCGGCGCCCGCTCAAAGTCAAGGACAAGGAACCCCCAAACCGTGAGCGCCCCTGCCCTCCCCAATCGCAAGCCGGCAGGCACCAGCAGTTCGCTCGCCGTCCGGAACCTGAAGAAGCGCTATGGTTCGCGCACGGTCGTCAAGGACGTGTCGCTCGATGTGAAGAGCGGTGAAGTGGTCGGCCTGCTCGGCCCTAACGGCGCCGGCAAGACGACGTCGTTCTACATGATCGTCGGACTCGTGCCGCTCGATGCGGGCGAAATCGACCTCGACGGCAACTCGATCAGCCTGCTGCCAATTCACAAGCGCGCGTCGCTCGGTTTGTCGTATCTGCCGCAGGAAGCGTCCGTGTTCCGCAAGCTGAGCGTCGAAGAGAATATTCGCGCGGTGCTCGAACTGCAGCACGAAGACGACGGCAAGCGGCTCTCGAAAGACGCCATCGCAGCGCGCACCGAAGCACTGCTCGACGAATTGCAGATTGCTCACTTGCGCGAAAACCCGGCGCTGTCGCTGTCAGGCGGCGAACGCCGGCGCGTCGAAATTGCGCGCGCGCTCGCCACCAACCCGAGTTTCATTCTGCTTGACGAACCGTTCGCAGGCGTCGACCCGATCGCCGTGCTCGAAATTCAGAAGATCGTCAAGTTCCTCAAACAGCGCAATATCGGCGTGCTGATCACCGACCACAACGTGCGCGAAACACTCGGCATCTGCGATCACGCCTACATCATCAGCGATGGCAGCGTGCTCGCCGCTGGTGCACCCGGCGACATCATTGAAAACGAGAGCGTGCGGCGCGTCTATCTAGGCGAGCACTTCCGCATGTAAAACCCTGGGAAGGGTGGCAACAGGCGCGCGATGCGCCGCCGTCCGTGAACGTCTCAACAGTAGGTCCCGTAATTTTGACGAGATAGGCTGGAACGCTCACGCCGATCCGCGTCGAAATATCTCGCGCACAAGCGTTTATGCGGGTGCCGCGAGGTATCGCGGTCGTGGCAAACTCTCTACAATGATTCACAACTTGCCATGAAAGCCAGCCTCCAACTCCGCCTGTCGCAGCATCTTGCGCTGACACCCCAACTGCAGCAGTCCATCCGGCTGCTTCAGCTGTCTACGCTCGAACTGCAGCAGGAAGTTTCGATGGCAATCTCGCAAAATCCGCTCCTCGAGAACGAGGACGACTGGATTGCCAGCCCATTGCGCGTCGCGGCCGACGGCACCGTGATCGCACAGGCGCCGAGCAACGCGCAGCCGGAGTCGATGGTGAGCACACCGGCTTCGTCGGCCTCGTCGTCATCGAGCGACACGGCCGAAAACGCCGAGCCGCAAGGCGTCGACGAATACAATGGCCTCGGCTCGGATAGCAACGGGGACGCGAGCCAATGGAATCTGGACGACTACGGCCGCTCCGGCAACGCATCCGATGACGACGACCTGCCGCCGCTGCAAATCCACGAATCCACGACCACACTGCGCGATCACCTCGCCGCGGAATTGCGCGTTACGCAGGCAAGCCAGCGCGACCGGGCGCTCGTCACGTTTCTGATCGAGTCGCTCGATGACGACGGCTATCTGACCGCCACGCTCGATGAAGTGATGGCCGATCTTCCAGATGAGCTCGAGGTCGATCTCGACGAACTGAACGCAGCGCTCGCGCTGCTGCATAGCTTCGATCCGGCCGGTGTGGGCGCGCGTTCGGCATCCGAATGCCTGAAGCTGCAACTGCTTCGGCTCCCGTCATCGCCCACGCGCACGCTCGCACTGGACATCGTCGGGCACCATCTGGAACTGCTCGCCGCACGTGACTTCACGCGTCTGCGCAAGCATCTGAAAGCAAACGACGACGATCTCCGCGACGCGCATATGCTGATCCGCTCGCTCGAACCGTTTCCGGGTGCCGCATACGGCAAGGCCGAAGCCGACTACGTCGTGCCGGATATCATGGTGCGCAAGACGGCACAAGGGTGGCTAGCCGAGCTGAATCCCGAAGTCGTGCCGAAGCTGCGCATCAATCACCTGTACGCGAATATCCTGCGCAACAATCGCGGCGACCCGGGCAGCGGGTCGCTACGCCAGCAACTGCAGGAAGCCCGCTGGCTGATCAAGAATATCCAGCAAAGGTTCGAGACGATCCTGCGCGTTGCGCAAGCTATTGTCGAGCGTCAAAAGAACTTTTTCGCGCATGGTGAAATTGCCATGCGCCCCTTGGTTTTGAGGGAAATTGCTGATACGCTGGGTTTACACGAGTCGACGGTCTCCCGTGTGACCACCGGAAAGTACATGCTCACCCCATTCGGGACGCTTGAATTTAAGTACTTCTTCGGATCGCACGTGTCTACCGACACCGGGGGCGCGGCCTCTTCCACGGCCATTCGCGCGCTCATCAAGCAACTGATAGGAGCAGAAGACACCAAATCTCCTCTTTCAGACAGCCGCATTGCCGAACTGCTGGCCGAGCAAGGTTTCGTGGTCGCACGGCGCACCGTAGCGAAATACCGCGAAGCGCTCCGTATTCCAGCAGTCAATCTGCGCAAGTCTCTGTAGCTCGTCGCGTACTGCGGCGGGCATTTTCCGGCCGCGCCGCTGTTGGCGGAGCAGGCTGGCCGATACGACCTGCCATAGTCAGTCACCGGGGAGACGGGCAAGGCAGACCGACAGATCGACCGGCGCTGCCGCATTCATGCGGACAAGGCGGCCACTAGCTTGGAGAAGCACTATGAATCTGCAGATCAGTGGACACCATCTCGAAGTAACGCCTGCGTTGCGCGAATACGTGATCACCAAACTAGATAGGGTGCTAAGACATTTCGATCAGGTGATCGATGGCAGTGTGGTCCTCTCGGTCGACAACCACAAGGAAAAGGAAAAGAGACAGAAGGTTGAAATCAACCTTCATCTGAAGGGCAAGGATATTTTTGTCGAGAGCTGCGACAGCGACCTGTACGCCGCGATCGACCTGATGATCGACAAGCTGGATAGGCAAGTGATTCGTCACAAGGATCGTCTGCAGGGCCATCAGCATGAAGCGATCAAGTACCAGCCGGTGGTGCCGCAAGCCGAAGTGCCGCCGCAATAGGGAAGCAAATTTATCCTCCCCGACCAACCGCCCATCATGGGCGGTTTTTCATTTGGCGAACGCTACGCGGTCATTCGAGCCGATATCGGCCGCGGTGTGCTTCGGATACGAAATTCGCCACCATGGCGCGGCGCACCATCCATCTCCCCGCTGTTCTATAATATTTCGGTTACTTTCGGGGTCTTTCAGCCCGAGCCCTGCTTTTTGGGCTCAACCGCGCATCGCCGTGAGCATGCCGAGCATGGAACGCTATCCAAACGCCACAGCGAGGAGAACCCAGGCGATCAAACCGCCTGCCAACATGAATCGTTTAGCCAAATATCTTCCGCTCGAGAATGTCGTCGTCGGCCTATCCGTCACCAGCAAGAAACGCGTCTTCGAGCAAGCGGGCCTGATCTTCGAAAACCAGAACGGCATCGGCCGCAGCACTGTCACCGACAATCTGTTCGCGCGCGAGCGTCTCGGATCGACCGGGCTTGGCGAAGGTGTGGCCATTCCACACGGCCGAATCAAGGGCTTGAAGCAGCCGCTTGCTGCGTTCGTGCGTCTGGCCGAGCCGATTCCATTCGAATCGCCCGACGGTCAACCGGTTTCGCTGCTGATCTTCCTGCTGGTTCCTGAACAGGCCACGCAACAACATCTCGAAATTTTGTCCGAAATTGCCCAACTGCTGTCCGATCGCGACGCCCGCGAACGTCTGTACACGGAAGAAAACCGCGAGGCATTGCATCGCCTGCTCACTCAGTGGCAACCTTGACGCATACCAGCGGCGCGCCGCACGGCCATGGGCGCCGGCTCCAACTCGAAGCTGGCGTACCATGACCGGCTCGCGAGGTTTGCCTGTCGCAACAGAAACAGCTATAGCAGCAGGCGGCAGCGACATGAATAGCGGCATTAACGGAACCCACGGCCCGCGCCGGCCGAACCCGCGGCGCACACTGGAGTGATGGACACATGGATACGTCCAGCATCAACGCCCAAAGCATTTTCGACGACAACGCCGCCACGCTGAAACTCAGCTGGCTGACAGGGCATGAAGGCTGGGAGCGCGGCTTCTCGGCGGAAACGGTTGCCACAGCAACGTCCAGCGCCGACCTCGTCGGCCACTTGAACCTGATTCACCCGAACCGCATCCAGGTGCTGGGTGAAGCCGAAACGAACTACTACCAGCGCCAGTCCGACGACGACCGGTCGCGCCATATGGCCGAGCTGATCGCGCTGGAGCCGCCGTTCCTTGTGGTGGCGGGCGGCGTGGCGGCGCCGCCTGAACTGGTGCTGCGCTGCACGCGCTCGTCGACACCGCTTTTCACGACACCGATGTCGCCGGCGGCGGTCATCGACAGTCTGCGGCTTTACATGTCGCGCATCCTTGCGCCGCGCGCAACGCTGCACGGCGTGTTCCTCGATATTCTCGGCATGGGCGTGCTGCTCACCGGCGACTCGGGCCTCGGCAAGAGCGAACTCGGCCTCGAACTGATCAGCCGCGGCCACGGCCTCGTGGCCGACGACGCGGTCGATTTCGTGCGCCTCGGGCCGGACTTCGTCGAAGGGCGCTGCCCGCCGCTGCTGCAGAACCTGCTCGAAGTGCGCGGCCTTGGCCTGCTCGACATCAAGACGATCTTCGGTGAGACCGCGGTGCGCCGCAAGATGAAGCTGAAACTGATCGTTCAGCTGGTGCGCCGCCCGGATGGCGAGTTCCAGCGGCTGCCGCTCGAAAGCCAGACCGTCGACGTGCTCGGGCTGCCGATCAGCAAGGTCACGATCCAGGTTGCGGCCGGCCGCAACCTCGCGGTGCTGGTCGAAGCGGCCGTGCGCAACACGATCCTGCAACTGCGCGGCATCGATACCTTGCGCGACTTCATGGACCGCCAGCGGCTCGCGATGCAGGATCCCGACAGCCAGTTCCCCGGCAAGCTGATTTGATGTAGTCGGCGAGGTGCAGCGGGAGCGCGGGCAAGGAGGCCTGATGTTATGATGAAACGAACGGACTCCACGACTCCATGCGCATTATCCTGATCACCGGCATCTCCGGCTCCGGCAAGTCTGTTGCGTTGAACGCGCTGGAAGACGCAGGTTATTACTGTGTCGACAATTTGCCGCCGCGCTTCCTGCCGGAACTCGCCGCGTATCTGTCGACTGACGGCCACGACCGTCTGGCCGTCGCGATCGACGCACGCTCCAGCGCGTCGCTCGACGACATGCCCGCAATGATTCGCGACCTGTCGCGTGAACATGATGTGCGCGTACTGTTCCTCAATGCCAGCACGCAGTCGTTGATTCAGCGCTTTTCGGAAACACGCCGCCGTCATCCGCTATCCGGGTCGACCGCGCACGATGCCGACGTTGGCCTCCTCACCTCGCTGGCCGAAGCGATCGAGCGCGAACGCGAACTGGTCGCCGGGCTCGTGGAGTTCGGGCATCAGATCGACACGAGCAATCTGCGCGCAAACGTGCTTCGCGCATGGGTCAAGCGCTTCATCGATCAGGAACATACGGGCCTCGCGCTGATGT